>CAXUOD010000229.1:0-7741 GCA_964252585.1 uncultured Lichenihabitans sp.
GCCCACCCCTACACGGACGCGCTGATCTCGGCCGTGCCGGTCGCTCATGCGGGCGAGCGCCGCCGCGAGCGCATCATTCTGCGGGGCGACGTCCCGAGCCCCTTGAACCCACCCTCCGGCTGCCGCTTTCACACGCGCTGCCCCAAGATGCAGGACCGCTGTAAGAGTGAGAAACCGCTGCTCCGCGACGTCGGCGACGGCCGCATCGCGGCCTGCCATTTTCCGAACGACTAGAGAAGTCAGCTTCAGAAGCGAAGTGCACCACCAATCGTCATCGCGAGCACACCGCGAGCGGAGCGTGGCGGGACCCAGCCTCATCCTGGGTCAAAGGCCGGGTTGCTTCGGCGCATCGCGCACCCGCAGCGACGAAAGGTGAAGCTCAAGTTTCTGCGATGATCTGCCATCCTCTCAGGGGGCCTGACCAGCTCACGATCGAAAGACCATCATGTTCCCTGACGGCCTCCTGACCCCGCGGCTACACTTGCGTCCGATCGCGCCGCGGGACGCGAAGCCCATTTTCGACGGTTACGCGCAAGACTGCGAGGTCACGCACTTCCTGACCTGGCGCCCGCATACGACGCTTTCGCAGACGGAAGCCTATGTGGCGGACTGCATGGCCGCCACGTCGTCGCGAACCTACGTCCTCGAGGAACGCTCGAGCGAGCGAGTCATCGGCACATTCGCGGTGCGGCGGACCAACCGCCATGCATTCGACGTCGGCTACGTCCTGGAACGCCCCTCCTGGGGTCAAGGCCTGATGACGGAGGCCCTCGTCGAGGTGACACGGTGGGCGCTCAGCCGACAAGGCGTCTGGCGCCTGTGGACCGTCTGCGACGTCGAGAACGTCGGCTCGTCGCGCGTGATGGAGAAGGCCGGGCTGTCTCGCGAAGGCGTGCTGCATCGCTGGATCTTGCACCCGAACGTGAGCGACGAGCCGCGCAACTGCGTGGTCATGGCGAAGGTGAGATAGACGTCCTGCTTCAGGTCCATGGTCGTGCGGACAAAAAGCTTACGTCGGCTCGATGCCACCGCGCCTATCGGCCGAAGCTGCCTGTCGCGTTCGTCGACGCCAGTGTCTTCCCTAGCCCATCGAGAGCCTCGATGGTCCAGACATAGCGATGCGTGGCGCCGGATGGCGGGCAAGGCCCGACATAGGTGATGGCCCCGCGGGAAACGACACCCTTGCCGGTGTAAGCCACCGACGAGCCGCCGTGCTGGAAGTCGGGCGCGTCGCGGTCGTGCAACACGAAAGCCAATGCGGTGGTCCCGGACGGCGCGCCCGAAATCGAGAAGGCCGGCGAGACGGACGAACAGGCGGGGATGCCCTTCCAGGAGAAGCGAGCGGAGAACGACGAGGCGAAAGCCATCGAGCCGGACACGAGGCAGGTCACGACCGCAACCGCTGTTCTCGACATCGCTGGTGCTCCGGTGGGTGGACGAGGTCTCTTCCCGTCTCTTCGTCGGCATCCGACGCGCCGTTACGGCGCCGTCGAGGAAGCGGTCGACGCCATCGTCACCGAAGTGCCTCTCGCCTCCGCTCCGGGAGCAGCAGGATCAGCCCCCCACCCAGCACGGCCGAGACCGCAAGGGCATAAAGGCTCGCCGAGGACGCACCGAAGATGTTCTCGGCCCAGACCCGGAGGTTGGGCGCCAGGAAGCCGCCGAGGTTGCCGACCGAGTTGATGGCCGCGATCCCGCCGGCCGCCGCGACCCCGCCGAGGTAGTTCGTGGGGAACGTCCAGAAGATCGGCTGGGCCGAGGCGATGCCGGCCGTCGTCAGGCACAGCGCCGCGATGGCGAAACCGGGCGGCGCCGAAGCCGCGACCGTCAGCCCAAGGGCGATGGCGAAGACCGCAACAGCGCCATAGAGGCGCTCGCGCCCCGATTTCACCGCCATGTCCGGCCAGATCGCCATGGCGACCAGCGCCACGGCCCAAGGCACGGCCGACACGACGCCGACCAGCAGCCCGACCTTGACCCCCAACAAGGCGCTCACTTGCGTGGGCAGGTAGAACGCCACCCCGTAGCTGCCGATCTGGATCAGGAAATAGATCGCGATGAAATGCAGCATGCGCGGATCGGTGAAGACGGACTTCAGCGAGGACGTCCCCTCGATTGCCTTCGCCTGCTCTTCGCCGGCCAGCTCTTGCGCGATGGCGCGGCGCTCGCCCTCGTCCAGCCACTTCGCCTGCTCGGGGCGGTCCGTGAGGACGAAATAGGCCAGGATGCCGACGACGGACGCCGCAAGCCCCTCGATGAGATACATCCACTGCCAGCCGTGCAGCCCGCCCGCGCCGTCGAAGGTGAGGAGAAGGCCGCTCAGCGGACTGCCGAACATCAGCGAGAGCGGATAGCCGAAGTAGAACAGGCCGAGGATCCGGCCCCGCTCGCGTCTGGGAAACCAATAGGTCACGAAAAGAATCACGCCCGGGAAGAAGCCGGCCTCGGCCACGCCGAGCAGAAAGCGCAGGAAGTAGAACGAGAGTTCGCCGTGCGCGAACATCGTGGCGGCCGCCACGAGCCCCCAGGTCACCATGATGCGGCACATCCACCAGCGCGCCCCGACGCGGTGCATGATGAGGTTCGAGGGAACCTCGAGCAGCGCATAGCCGACGAAGAACAGGCCGGCCCCGAACGCGAAGGCCGCGTCGCTGACCCCGGTGTCGGCCTGAAAAGCCTGCTTGGCGAAACCGATGTTGGCGCGGTCGAGGAAAGCCAGCGTGTACATCAGGATCAGGAAGGGGACGAGGCGCCCCCGGGCCTTGGCGACCGCGGAGGCCAGTTGGCCCGGCGAGGCCGACGCCGCACCCCTCGACGCGAGAACCGACATCGTTCCATCCCTGAGCTTGGCGCAGCGCGCCTCGATGGCGGCGCGATCCCGCTTGTCACGGGCCGGTCCCGAGTAGACGGGCGAAGATCATCAAAAGCAAGCTGCGCGGCAGCCTGGATCTCCATCCCGGGTCGCGCCGACTCCGTTTTGATCGATCTCCACCTCGGCCCGGGGCTGGCCGCGCGGCCGGGCATCAGGGCTTCACCTTCTCGAGCCCCATCTGCGCGAGGACAGGCGCCGCGGCGGGCCCGCCGAGGTAGTCGATGAGGGCGCGGCCCGCGTCGGGATGCCGAGCGCCGGTGGCGATCGCGGCGCTGTAGACCGTCACCTTCTGCACGTCGGCCGGGAGGCGGCCGGCGAACACGATGCCTTGCACCGGCAGCAGTTCCGCGACCTGCTGCAGCCCGAGATCGGCTTCGCCCCTGGCCACGATCTCGGCCACCGGAGTCGCCGGGATCACATGGGCTTTGGACGCCATCTCGGCCTCGATCCCCAGACGCTTGAAGAGCTCGTTCCTGACGTAGACGCCGCTGGCGCTGTCCGAGTAGACGACCGACCTTGCGGCGAGGAGCGCGTCTCGGAGCTTGGCGGCCGTGGAAATGTCGGGCACCGGCTTGCCGGCCCTGACGGCCACGCCGATCGGCGACAGCGCGAGGTCGACCTTGCTGGCCGCCACGGCCTTCCCCGCCTCGATCAAGCCATCGAGCGCGCTGCCGACCATGATCAGCACGTCGTCGGCCTCACCCCGCGCGAGGCGCTGCGGAATGGCGTCCGATGTCGCCCCCATGGACGGCCCCGGTACCGTGACGACGTGGTCGTGGCTCGTCGCCTCGAAGCCCGGGACGAGGACCTTGTAGCTCGAAAGGAAGCCGCCGGAGATCATCACCGTGACTTCCTCGGCCTGGGCCATGCTCGACATCAGGGCCACGGCACAGAAAGCAGCGGCGCTGCGCAAATCCCACATCGGACCATTCTCTATGATGAGTTGAAGACCACCATAGCAGCTATGACGGATCAGCGTGACCCTCGATCCTTGGACGGTGCCGACCGGCTCGCGCCGAGGAAGCTCTCGAAAGCACGGAGCGTCGCGTCGGAGACGTGGTGCTCCATGCCTTCGGCATCCATCTCCGCGGCCTCGGGCGGCACGCCGATGGCCAGCAGCAACTGGACCACCGTGCGGTGCCGGGCGCGGCAGCGCTTCGCCATGGCCTGCCCGGCCTCGGTCAGAAAGATCCCGCGATAAGGTTTCGATGTCGCCAGGCCTTCGCGCTTCAATCGCGCGATGGCCTTGTTGGCCGTCGGATGCGTCACGCCGAGCGCGCGGGCGATGTCGGTCATGCGGGCTTCGCCCTGCCCGGCCTGCAGGTCCGCGATCAGTTCGGTGTAGTCCTCGAGCATGGCCGAGGAACGGGCCGAGCGGGCCTTGTCGAAACGTCCGGCCGGAACGGTTTCGTCCGCAGAGCCTGCGATGATGGCCACTTCGGGTTTATGGCTCATCCGTCGCTGCTCCCGGTGCCTCGACCGCGTCTCTCATGGCACGGTGTCGGACGTTCCGACACCCGGCGTCAATCTAGCTGATTGACGAAGTTGTAGCCAAGGCTACATAACCCGCCTCGTAGCGATGTCGTCATGCCTTGCCGCCGTGAGCGCAAGCGACCCGTCCGAGGCAGAGCAGCATGGCCGAGGTGAAAGGGGAACACCGGAACGACGATCGCACGACCGCGTCGATTCGCGACGTGTTGGCGGGTCGACGCCGGGGTCCGATCAGTTCGCTTCTTCTCGTCGGGCCGGCGGTCGTCGCCTCGATCGCCTACATGGACCCGGGCAATTTCGCGACCAACATCCAGGCGGGTGCGAAGTTCGGTTACACGCTCCTTTGGGTCGTCATCGTGGCCAATGTCCTGGCGATGCTGTTTCAGGGCCTATCGGCCAAGCTCGGGATCGTGACGGGCCACAACCTCGCCGAACTCTGCCGCCTGCATTACCCACGGCACGTGACGATTCCCATGTGGCTCGTGAGCGAAGTCGCCGCGATGGCGACCGATCTCGCGGAGTTCCTTGGGGGCGCCATCGGCCTCGCCCTCCTGTTCAAAATTCCGCTCCTGGTCGGCATGGCGGTCACGGCCATCGCGACCTACGGTATCCTGATGTTCGAGCGCCGCGGCTACCGGGCCCTCGAACTCGCGATCGGCGCGCTCGTCGCCATCATAGCGCTCTGCTATCTCGCCGAACTCCTGGTCGCTCCCGTGGATTGGGGGGCCGTGGCCCTCGGGTCCCTCGTTCCGCATATGACCGATTCCGAAGCCCTGACGATCTCGGTCGGCATCATCGGGGCTACCGTCATGCCCCACGCGCTGTACCTGCATTCGGGGCTGACGCAGAACCGCGCGCCGGCGCGAAACGACCGCGAGCGCAAGGCCCTGCTCCGCTTCTCGAACCGCGAGGTCGTGGCGGCGCTGAGCCTTGCGGGTCTCGTCAACGTGGCCATGGTGATCATGGCCTCGGCCGCTTTCCACCTCGGCCATGACGATGTGGCCGAGATCGAAACGGCCTATCACACGCTGACGCCACTGCTCGGCCGGGCCGCGGCCGGCGTGTTCCTCGCATCGCTCATCGCCTCCGGCCTGTCGAGTTCGGCGGTCGGCACCATGGCGGGTCAGATGATCATGCAAGGTTTCGTGGACTTCACGATCCCCATCTGGCTCAGGCGGCTCGTCACCATGGTGCCGGCCTTCGTCGTCGTGGCGCTCGGCGTCGACAGTACGCGAGCCCTGGTGATCAGCCAGGTCGTTCTGAGCTTCGTCCTGCCGCTGCCGATGGTGGCCCTGGTGCTGCTCTCGCGTCGCGCCGATGTGATGGGTCGTTTCGCCAGTGGCCGCCTGGTCGACACCGCTGCCATCGTCGGAGCCTGCGTCGTATTGGCCTTGAATGCGATCCTCGTCTTGCAGAGCTTGGGCGTTGCGATCCCAGGTCTCTCGGACCAGTGAGGGCCGGGACACCCAACCCGATCCGCACCCTCGGGTCCCTCCAGCGGGGCTTCCCGGCACTCGTCGGTCAGCGTCCCCCGGAGCGGCACGCCAAAGCCGCCGACAGACCCAGGGCCGCGGCGAGCACCAGAAGACAGAGCGCCACGACACCGCCCCAGCCCTGGCGCAGCCACGCGAGGCCGCCGAGCCATCCGATTAGGCTCGACCCCGTGTAATAGCTGAAGAGGTAGAGCGACGCCGCCTGTGCCTTGGCACTGCGAGCCTCGATCCCGACCCAGCTCGAAGCGACCGAATGCGCGCCGTAGAAGGCAAAGGTGGCCAGCGCCATTCCGCTCAAGATCAGGGCGAGGTGAGCCGACAGGGTCATCAGTACGCCTGTGGCGATGAGCGCCACCAGCACCGGGAAGACACGTCCCCTGCCGACCCTGGCCGCGAGGTCGCCGACCCAGGCCGCGCTCACGATGCCGACCAGCGCGATCCCGAAGATCAGACCGACGGCGGTTTGGCTGAACCCGTAAGGCTGCGCCATGAGTCGGTAGCCGAGGTAATTGTAGAGCGCCACGAAGACACCCAGGAGCAGGAACCCCTCAGCGTAAAGGATGAGTTGGGCAGGGTTTCGGAGATGTCGCGCGAACGAATGCCCGAGTGCCTTGGCGTGTAGCGGCTTGGCCCTGAAGTGCCGGGAGGGCGGCAACGTGAGCAGAAACACGATGCTGGTCGCGAGCGCGAGGCAGCCGATGGTGAAGAGCCCGATGCGCCAGGAGCCGAGATCGGTGAGAGCTCCCACGATGAACCGGCCGCCCAGAGCACCGAGCCCGGTCCCCCCGATATAGAGACCCATGGCGAGACCCGTCGATCGGCTGTGCATCTCCTCGCCCACATAGGCCATGGCGGTGGCCGGAAGTCCGCTGAAGGCGACGCCCGCGAGAGCCCGGACCAGCAACAACGCGTTCCAGCTCGGCGCGAAGGCCGAGCCGATCATCAGGATCGACGAGGCGAACAGCGATACCACCATGACGGGCTTGCGGCCGAAGACCTCCGACAGCGAACTCGCGACCAGCATGGACACCGCGAGGCATTGCGTGGTGGCGGAGAGCGAAAGGCTCGCGGTCGCGGCGTCGACGCCGAACTCGTGGCCGAACACCGGCATGATGGGCTGCACGCAGTAGATCAGCGCGAAGGTCGTGAAGCCGGCAGCGAAGAGCGCGACGTTGGCGAAGGCGAACTCGCGCGTGCCACGTTCGATGAAGCGGGCCACATCGTCGAGAGCGGCCTCGGCTTCGTGGGCGAGCGCCGGGCGGCTCGGGGCGGGCGCGAATGGTGGCATGGCTCGGTTCTGGTCCAATGTCATGGCAAAGCGAAGGAGGTCCGGTTCCTACGGGCTGGCGACCGGCCTGCCCCGCCCGAGATCCCTCAGCAATCGCCAGACCAGGATGACGCCCAGCGCGACATCGATCCAGACCAGAATGCTGCCGTTCTGATAGAGGCTCGCGGTCGCGAAGCCCGCGAGCGCCACATTGGTCACGACGACCCGCACCAGCACGTCGCGGACCGACCATCCCCGGGCCACCGCGACCTGGTAGAAGTGGTGCCGGTGCGCGTCCCAGACGCGCTCGCCGCGCCGCAAGCGCCAGACCAGCGTGATGCCGGTGTCGGCGATGTAATAGAGCGGCAACAGCACGGCGGCGACGAGCCCGCCGTGCGTCGCGAGGTCGAAGAGGCAGAAGGCCACGACAAGCCCGATGGGCAAGCTGCCGACATCGCCGAGGAAAAGCCGCGCCACCGGTTTGTTGAACGGCGCGAAACCCAGCAAGCCTCCGAGCAGCGCCAAAGCCACGAGGCCCGCCAGAGGCGAAAGGAAACCCAAACACCAGAAGAGCGACAGAGCCGCGGTGAGAGGCGTCATCTCGGCGAGGGTCAGCCA
>CAXUOD010000230.1:0-7678 GCA_964252585.1 uncultured Lichenihabitans sp.
CATCTACCCCGCCGACTATGGCTGGACCCCCGATTGGGATCATCCGCTCGATCGGCCGAGCTGGTACCACAACATGAGCTCGGTCATCGATGCGGGGCTCTGCATCCGCACCAACCAGATGGATTTCGACGAAGAAGTGGCTTTCGCGGCCGAGCGGGCCATCTACGACCATGTCCGCGGCAAGGACGACCGCCCCTTCCTGATGGTGGCGTCGCTGACCCACCCCCACGATCCCTTCGCGATCACACGGCCCTACTGGGACCTCTACCCGCACCAGGCGATCGACATGCCGGTCGTGGGGCGCGGCGACGTTCCACTCGACCCGCATAGCGCCCGCATCCGCCACGTCTGCGCCATGGATGCGGTCGACCTCACCGAGGAGCAGATCCGCAACGCGCGCCATGCCTATTACGGCGCCATCTCGTTCTGCGATGCACAGCTCGGCCGCTTGCTCGACGCGCTCGACGCCACCGGGCTCGACGACACGGCCGTGCTGTTCCTCGGCGATCATGGCGAGATGCTGGGCGAGCGCGGGCTCTGGTACAAGATGAGCTTCTTCGAGGGCGCGTCGCGCGTGCCTCTGGTGGTTTCGGTACCGGGTTTCGTGCCGCCGGGCCGTGTCGCGTCGTCCGTCTCGCTGATCGACATCCTTCCGACACTTATGGAACTGGCCGGAGGCTCGCTCGATGGGCTTGCCAGCCCCATCGACGGGCGAAGCCTGATGCCGCACCTCATGGGGCAGGGCGGCCACGACGAAGTGGTCGGGGAATACCTGGCCGAAAGCGCCTTGACGCCGCTGCTCATGCTGCGCAGGGGACGTTGGAAGTTCATCCATACGCGGTCCGACCCCGACCAGCTCTACGATCTCGCGAGCGATCCGGAGGAAGGCACGAACCTGGCGTCCTGGCCCGATCACACCGATACGGTGGCGAGTTTTCGAGCCGAGGTGACGCGGCGCTGGGATCTCGCCTCGCTCGATCGCGCCGTTCGGGACAGTCAGCGGCGGCGGCGCCTCGTCGATGCGGCCCTCATGACCGGCACCACCAAAGCCTGGGACTACCAGCCGTTCCGCGACGCCTCCACCCAATATGTTCGCAGCAAGATGGACCTCGACGACCGCGAAGCCATGGCACGGTTTCCCCGCGTCGCTTCCATCGGAGCGAAGCCCGAGCCCTAGCGGTGCGTCGGATCCTTGTCGAACCTCGAGCCTCACCGTTCGTCATGGCGAGGCGCGGTGCGCCGAAGCAAATCCAGCCATGATCCAGGATGAGGCTGGGTCGCTTCGCTGCGCTCGCCACGACGATCGATAGACCACGAAGCCTTCGGCGCCGGGTCGAGCCCGTGGCGTCGCGATCGGGCGGCGAAGCGCAGCAGGACCCAGGCGAGCGCTGGGTTCTGCTGCGCTTGGCTCGCGGCGAGCGTCGGCAGCTTAAGCTTTGCCCGACTTGCACTTGCTCATGAAGGACTTGCGCGGCTTGCCGTGGATGTTGGCAGCGTCCGCCTTCTTCGAACATTCCAGCGATTGCGCGGTGCGGGGCTTTTCGGCCTTCTTCATCGGCATCGCTGCGGCCGGTGCGGCGGAAGGCGCGGCGGGCGTTGCGGTTTGTGCGAAAGCGCTCCCGGCAGTGAGCGAGAAGGCCAGGGCTGCGGCCAAGGTCAATCGTTTGGTCATGGTGAGCGCCGATCCTTTGCGTGCTGATCTCGGCCCGCTCTCCGCCCTTCGCGTCGCGTTGCCGTGTGCAACGGTAGATCACGTCGGGAGCGCACGAAAGCGCCTCGACGCGGCAAAGCTGTGAACCGAAGGGGCTTTGTGGTTTCGACGTCGCCGAGCCACTGTTCGAGCGCGCCAGGACCGTCAGGAGCGCTCGCCTCTTTGGAGTGGAGTGCATCCGGCAACGCCTGATACACTCTCGTCGTCACCAGACCGCTGGTGCCTTCTGCCCTACGGGAGGACGCATGGACCGAATCACCGAAGCCGGCCTTTGCTTCCTGATCCTCGTCGCCCCGGCGCAGGCTCGCAGCCTCCCGAAAGCCGACCCGGCACCCAAATTGGAAGCCTGCGCCGGCATGGGCCCGGGCTTCTTCAAGATGGAAGGGTCGGAGACTTGCGTGAAGCTGAGCGGCAGCGTGCGGGGGGAGGTCGCCAAGCAGAGCGGTGGCTCCATGTTCGTCCCGAGCCAGCACTGAGCGGGGCGCAGTGGTCAACGCTGGGTTAATGAACACGCCGTATCAGGTGTAAAGAGCGCGTTCGTGACGTCGAGCCCGTCCCGACGCGATCCGGCGGTTCGCCACCGCATCGTCCGGGTGTTATGCAGCGCTCGAAACGTGTTCGAGGAGACGATCGACACCATGGGCCGCAATGCCGTCAGGATGTTCGCACTTCTGCTGGTCGCCTCGACCTTGGCGGGTTGCGACAAGTGCGCCGATTACTTCATCGCAAATCCCTTCGCGATCAAACCAGCCGGCACCTGCCAGAGCGGTGCCGTCCCTGCACAGAAGTGACGGTGCGAGTTAAGCGCCCACCGGCTGAAACCGATCTGTCCGTCTCGAACCATCGGCGGAAAGGTCTCAGCATGAGCGCATTCAGAAGACGAGTCGATACTTTCGACCGTTGGCATCAGTGGCGTCGCCAGTGTACCGACTCGAACGGATACCTGCGTTCGAGAACGATCGGTGCAACGTCCCTAAGCTGGTGGGCCGACTGGTCCGAACGGATGGATCATCCGTTTGGGTCGGACCACTCGTCTAGTAGGCGCACTCGATGAAGACGGGATCGACGCTGCCGCCCCAGGCACCGCGGTAACGCTCCAGCAGCCTTTCGGCCGTCGTTTGCCCGCGCTCGACGAGGTCGAAGAGCGGAGCCAGGTAGACGGTCTCGTCGTGGCCGTGGGCATCGCGATAGGCACGGCGCCTGAGACCGCCTCGAGCGATCTCGAGGATCTCGCGGGCGATCTCGCGGAGCGACCGTCCCATGATGATGGTGGAGAAGCCTCGGGTCGCGACCTCGTCCCGCATCTTCTGTTGCAGCTCGCTCGTCCAGGAAGCGACGAGGTCGCAACTGGCCGCGAGCGCCTCGCGATCGTAGAGCAGGCCGGCGAAGAGCGCACCCAGCGCCGTGATCATCTCGGCCGAGCCGACATCCGCTCCCCGCATTTCGAGATAGCGCTTGAGCCGGACCTCGGGAAAGATCGTCGACAGGTGGTTCGCCCAATCCGACAGCGTCGCCCGCTCTCCCGGCAGCGCCTCGAGCTTCCCGGCCAGCAGGTCGCGGAAACTCATCCCGGTGACGTCGTGATAGCGCGTGCCACGCTTGACGAAATACATCGGCACGTCGAGCGCGTAATCGACGTAGCGTTCGAACCCCATGCCGGGCTCGAACGCAAAGGCCATCATGCCGGACCGGGCATTGTCGGTATCGAGCCAGACATGGGACCGCCAGGACAGAAAGCCGTTCGGCTTGCCTTCCGTGAAGGGCGAGTTGGCGAAGAGAGCCGTCGCAACCGGCTGCAACGCGAGCGATACGCGCAACTTGCGGACCATGTCGGCTTCGTCGGCATAGTCGAGGTTGGCCTGGACCGTGCAGGTCCGGAACATCATGTCGAGGCCGCGCGTGCCGACTTTCGGCATGTAGGTCGCCATGAGGCGATAGCGCCCCTTGGGCATCACGGGAGTCTCGGCCAAGGTCCATTTCGGGCTCCCGCCGAGGCCCAGGAAACCGATGCCGAGCGGCTCGGCGACGGCCTTCAGGTTCTCGAGGTGGTCCGAGAGCTCGGCCCTTGCCTCATGCAACGTGCGCAACGGTGCGCCGGAGAGTTCGAACTGGCCGCCGGGTTCGAGCGAAATGGCCCCGCCGACATCGTCGTTGGACAAGCCGATCGGACGCCCGTCTTCCTCGATCGCCTGCCATCCCTGACGCTCACGCAAGCCGTCGAGGAGCGCGCGAATACCGCCCCGGCCGCTCTCGGAGTCGCCATCGTAAGGGACAGGGGTCAGACGATCGCGATGGAAAGGAAACTTCTCGTGTTCGATGCCGATCCGGAACGAGTCGGCGGGCTTGCTGCCCTGCTCGAACCACCGGACCAACTCGTCGCGGGAGGCAATCGGCGTAGTGTCGGTGGTGTCGCGAGCCATGCAATACTTTCACGCCGTGAACCGACGACAGCCAGCCGGCCCGGATGCCGGACACGGCCGCGATTGCCGCCGCGCGTTAGTTATGCAACGTCGAGGCAACTGGCAACGTGCCTCTTCGACACCGGCAGTGCGGTTTTCTCCGGCTCCGCTTCCGCTTTGGAAACAAACCGTGTAGCCATGCGTTTCGAGCAGGTCAAACGCAGGCGCGTTCATATGGTACGCGCAGGGCGGACGGGGAGAGGGAGTCTATGATGAATTCGATGAAGAAGACGCTTGCACTGGCTTGTGCGGCTTCGGTGCTGAGCTTCGGTGTGGCTTATGCGCAGTCCACCGACCCCGCGGCTCCCGCCGGCGGTGCAGCAGGTGCTGCCCCGGCTGCCGATGCTGCCCCGGCCTCCGACACGATGATGAAGAAGCCCATGATGAAGAAGCATTCGATGAAAAAGATGTCGAAGAAGAAGATGATGAAGAAGTCGACTTCGTAATCTTTAAGCATCTTTTCGCTCGAGCCCCGATCTCCCAAGGATCGGGGCTTTCTTTTTCCCCGATTGATCTCCGACCTACAGTCGGTCGTGCGAAACTTGCAGGGTTCCGGGGACGGCTCGCGATCAAGAGTGTGTCAGGTCACCGTTGAAGCTCGATCTATATGGTTCTACTGCGAGGCGCGGTGCGCCGAAGCAACCTGCCCGTACCTATGAGGCTTCCCGCCACGCTCCGCTCTCGACGACGGATAACGATGCCGCTGGCTGCATAGCTGCTGACAAGCGCTAGAACCCGGCGATGGGCTCGTCGACGGGCGTTTCGCAACGTTCGATCAGCGGCGCCGCGTAACCGCTCTTGTCACCCGCTCCCGAAAGGTTGTCCAGGCTCGAGATGATGTGACCCGCCAAGGCATCGCTCAGAGGCGATGGGTCGGCGCGGTTGCGCACCAGCGCGATCTTGCAGGACGGCAGGGTCGGAAAATCGTCGGCGGGTCCCAACACCCTCATGCCGGGACGCAGGGCGCTCTCGGGCAGCACCGAAACCGCCAAGCCAGCCAGGACGGCCGCTCCGACCGCGGTGGAGTTCCAACTCGAGTAGAGAACGCGATAGGGTTTCGCTCGGGCGTCGAGGGCCGCCGTCGCGGCTTGTCGCCAGGTGCAGAACGTACGCCCGAGCGCCAACGGCAACGGGCTCTGCTCATGCGTGGCGTGCCGGCTCGACGTGACCCAGAGCAGGCGCTCGCGCCGGATCACGGAAACGGAACTGCGCGAATTCACCTGCGTGATGATGGCGAGATCGAGGTCCGCATTCTCGATCCGCTCCATCAGCATCGGGGTCGGTTCGCACACGACCGTCACTTCGACGCGGGGATTGGATTGGGAGAAGCGCGCCAGGATCTCCGGAAGATACCGTTCGGCGTAATCGTCCGGTAGGCCGAGCCGCACCCGGCCCGCGAGTTCCGCCTCGGCGAAGCTCGCGAGGGCTTCGCCGGAAAGTCGCACGATCCGGCGCGCGTAATCGAGCAGCCGCTCCCCTTCGTCGGTCAACCGCGAGGCGCGTCCGTCCCGCTCGAACAGGGGACGACCCACCGTCTCTTCGAGCTTCTTGATCTGCATCGAGACGGCGGACTGCGTCTTGTGAACCGCATCGGCGGCGCGGGTGAACGTGCCCGTATCGGCGATGGCGATGAAGCTGCGGAGTTGGTCGATGTCGAGGAGGGCCGTCATCTCGGGAGGGTCCGGTCAGCGCCGATGCGGCGAACGATCGATACATAAGAGATTCAGATCGAAGATATCAAGAACATTCGTTTCTCTGATTAGGCGATTTCGGCTATGGTTCGCATCTCGCTGAAGGAGAATGTCATGTCCGCCCCCGCCCGTTCGTCATCCCGCCTCGTCGCAGCTCTGGCCGTCCTGGTTCGCTTCGCCGCCAGGGTGCAGAAGGCGCAGGAGCGGCGCAAGATCGTCTACAGCCTCGCCTCGCTCGACGACCATATGCTTCGCGACATCGGCCTCAATCGCTGCGATGTCGATTCCGTCATGGCGGAACCCGTTCTGACCGATGGGACCTTGTTGCTGGCGGAGCGCGTCATGGACGGTCGCCGTCATCAGCGCGCCCTGGCGCAGGAAGCGCAGAGCTGGGCCCGGACGACCTCGGATACCGGAACCCGGGGTCACCGGCCGGCCGTGAAGCGCGCCGCTTGATATCTTAACAAATGATGAATGAGGGCTTGTCATAGCCGTTTCGTGAATGGTTAGTGAGCTCTCATCAGGGCTGGGCGTCGTCAGGGGTGCCGCGCCCGGCGGGGCGCTGCCGCGAGCCGGCCGACCACTTTGTAGGCGGCGACGACCGCCGAGACACCAAAGATCGCGGCGCCCGCCGCCACGCCGAGCTGGCCGCCCTTCACGCCTCCCCACCAAGCCCCCAGGCTGACGAACGGCAAGGTGCCGAGCGTCGCTCGGCCCCAGTTGAAGACCATCGACAACACCGAAAAACCAAGGTTGTTGAAGGCCGCGTTGGCCACGAACAACAGGCTGATGAACAGCCATGCCGAGACGCCGGCCGTGCAGAAGAACGCCACGTAATCGGCGGCATCGGCCGAAAGCCGGAACAACGCCACGATCTCGGGCCAGACCAGCGCAAGGACCAGCCAGACCGCCAGAGCGTAAAGCGTCGTAACGAGAAAGCAGCGGGTCAAGGTTTCTCGTACGCGGTCGAAGCGCCCGGCACCGAGGTTCTGGCCCAGGATCGGGCCTACCGCACCCGTGAGGGCGAAGATCGCCGCGAAGGCCACATAGACGGTCCGATCGATGACGGCGCTCGCGGCGACCGCCGCATCGCCATAGCCCGCATAGACATGCAGGGCGAAACCGTTGGCGAAGGGCGTCGCGAGATTGGTCAGGATCGCGGGCAAGGCCACGGTCGCCAGGATTCTGAGGTCGAGGCCCAGCGCCCGCAGGCGGGGGAGTGCGACGAGCCGGTGCACCCGCCAGACGCCGTGGAGGCCGACGGCGAGGAAGACGAAGCGCGACACCAAGGTCGAGATCGCGGCGCCGTCGATGCCGAGATCGAAGCCGAAGATGAGCAAAGGGTCGAGGATCGCGACCACGAGGCCACCCCCGAGCGTGACGAACATCGCCCTTTTCGCGTCGCCGACGGCCCGCAGGATGCCCGAGAGCGCCATGCCGAGGGCAAACGGGACATTGCCCGGGAGGCAGATCTCCAGATAGCGGTGAGCGATGTCGCGCGTCTCGCCCTTGGCCCCGAACAGCGCCAGCAGGGTATCGGACCCCGCGAAGGCCAGCACGGCCACGAAGGCGCTGATGACGGCCGAGGTCACGAGGCCCGAGGCCGCGATGTGCCGTGCGCGCGGCAGGTGTCTGGCCCCGAGCGCCCGTGACACGGCGGCCGTGATCGCGATCGTCAGTCCGATGTTGATCGCGATCGGGTAGACCAGCACTTGCGTGGCGAAACCCACTGCCGCCTTGAGCTCGGTGCGGCCGAGCCGGGACACGTAGACGAGCGACAGGAGATCGACCGCGAAGATCGAAAGCGTGCCGACCGT
>CAXUOD010000231.1:0-7614 GCA_964252585.1 uncultured Lichenihabitans sp.
GCGACGCCCGACCATCCCTGGATGCAGAAATGGGTGGTGATCTGCTCCTGCTTCGGCATCGCCTTGAGGTCCGCCAGCGAGAACTCCTGTGGTTGATCGACCAGCCCGTCCACCCGCAATCGGTAATTCGCGAAGTTGCCGGCCACTTGGGCGTCGAACTCGGCGGAAGCCGGCATCGTGCCATTTGGCCAGAAGTAGGGCGAGATGTCAGCTTCGGTGAGTTGCGAACGGGGGTCCCACCACTCGGCCAAGCCCTTGATCCAACCGACCATGAACTTGCCGGTGTGCTGAACCAGCCGCGCATACCGTATGGTCACCGGAGAGGCCATTGCCCATGCGGCTGCCACCACGGACATCGCCAGCACGAACGGCAAGAACCCCGACCACGAGGCGTCTTGCACGCCGGCAAACATGTGGTTGGTGTTCTCACGCAGGCTGGTGACGAACACCATGATGCCGTGCGCCAGGATGAACAGCACGAACCAGGAGAAGGAGAGGAAGTGGATGGAACGCGCCACCTGCCGGTTCAGCACCCGCCCGGTCCAGCCGAGCCGATTGGAGATCGCCGGGCTCTGCAGCAGACCGGTCGCGATGGAGACCGGAGCGGCGATGAACACCGTGGCGAAATACGCCAGCTGTTGCAGGGCATTGTAGCGGGTCCAGCCCTGATCCACTGGGAAGTTCAGCGACCCATACTGGATCGCCGTCGAAACCGCGCTCGGGAACACCTCCCAGGTGAGTGGGACCAGGCGGCGCCACTGGTCGGTCGAGAACAACAAGACATAGAATGCGACTCCGTTCACCGTCCACAACAGGTTCGTGGAGAAGTGCCACCAGCGGGCTAGCCCGATCGAGTGGCGCAACCCGGGGAGACCTAGCCAGTTCGGCAAAGTGACGGAGTCATCTTTCGCGGTCCAGATTCGGCCGGTCGGAACCGGGCGCTGGAAGCGGAACCAGTCCATCCCTGGCGTGCAGTCCCTCTTCCAGTACAGCCGCGGATGGTCAGCGAGGATCTGGATGCCGGCTCGGATGATGAACATCATAAATAGCATGTTCAAAAAATGCTGCAGCCTGAGCCACCAGGGAAATCCAGAATTTACTGAAGGCGCGGCCTGGGCGATGCCGGGATGACGGACAATAAACGCCTCCACGTCCGGATACTCACGCAGGCTCTGCGCGATGGCGACTGCGAGGACGAGAGCGGCGAAGCCGAGCGGCAATGCCCACAGCGTGCTGATCCAGCGACTTCCTACACGGATGCGAGGTACGATACCTTGCTGTGGTGGGAGCCAGTGATTCAGCAGAATTCTATCATCTGCATTGCTCAGCTTTGCTGCGAGAGAATCATGTATACCTATAGGACCGGGTGTTTCCTGCATAACCGCGTTCCTCTTCGTCTATAGCTTGTACACTGTTTAAGCGCGATTTTGATCTTTTTACCGAAAATATTGATGCGAGGCATTTCGACATATGGTGATACATGTGGGCAATGACTTCAGGTTTTATAGGTGCCCTATTCGATTTCTAGCGTCGCGTATCGCAGTACTGCCGAGGCTATCTGAGATAGGTAGGATGCCAGTGTCGAAGATATCCTGTCCTAATTTGCCCGACGCTGGAGAATTGAGGTTACCTTCGCCAAGGTTCGTCTGTAACGCAGCAAGACGAGCACTCCGTTAGCCTGCATGTAGCCGAGCACGTTAAGCGAGCACATAGGAGCAGGCCGCCCCCCTTAAGCGCCGCGGTTGAGCACGGGGCCGCTAAGGCCGAGTGCCGTGTTGACGATGGCGAGATGGGTCAGCGCTTGCGGGAAATTGCCCGCTAGATGCTTGGCAGGCACATTGTACTCCTCCGAGAAGAGCCCGAGATCGTTGCCGACCGCGAGAAGCCGCTCAAACTGCGCCACCGCTTCCTCGTGCCGGCCCTGCAACTCTAGGCAGTCCGCCATCCAGCAGGAGCAGGGCAGGAAAGCTCCCTCGTTCGGTCCGTCCACCTTGGCCTTCATGCGTCGGATCAGCCCACCCTCGGACAGCACCTCCGCTACTTTGGCGATGGTCGCCGCCATACGGGGCTCGTTGGCGGGTAGGAAGCCGACGAGCGGAAGTAGCAGCAGGCTCGCGTCGATGGCCTCGTTGCCGTAGGCCTGGGTGAAGGTGCCAAGCCCCTCGTTCCAGCCCTCGCGATAAGCCGCGGCATGAATTTTGTCCCGGAATGCTCTGAGGTGTGCCAAGCGTTCGGGCGCTTCGGTTTCCGCCTCGCCATTGCGTACGGCGCGATCGAAGCCCGCCCAGGCCATGGCCTTGGAATAGGTATATTGCCGTGGGTGCCCACGTGATTCCCACACCCCCGAACCCGCCGTGTTCCACACCGTCTCGAGGTGGTCGACGATGCGCTGCTCGACAGCGACGTGGTGCGGCGTGATTGGGATGCCGGCGCGGCGCGCGAGGTCAAGGCAGTCGAGTACCTCGCCGTAGACGTCGATCTGGTGCTGCTTCGCCGCCGCGTTGCCGATCAGCACGGGCCGTGCGTCTTGATAGCCCGGCAGCGCCTCCATATTGTATTCCTCAAGGTGCCGCGTGCCGTCGAGCCGGTACATGATCTGCACCTTGTCCGGCGCGCCGCCAACCGCGCGCAGCAGCCAGTCGCGCCATGCCGTCGCCTCCTCGGTGAACCCCGCATTGAGAAAAGCGCCGAGCGTGAATGAGGCGTCGCGCAGCCAGCAGTACCGATAATCCCAGTTCATATCGCCGCCAGGCAGTTCCGGGAGGCTGGTGGTCGGCGCCGCCACGAGGCCGCCAGTCAGGTGATGCACCATGGCCTTGAGCGTAATGAGCGAGCGCTTAACTGCCTCCGGCCATCGCGTCTTCGAGGCGTCAAAGCGACCGATCCAGTCGCGCCAGTGCTCCCGAGTGTCGAGGAGCGCCGCCTCGGGGTCGAGGCGAGCGTACTGCCCAGGCGCCGTCATGCCAGACAGCGCGGCGGTGTCCATCAGAGACGAATAGGAGAGCACGAAGGCGAGGCGCTGTCCCTGTTCGACCGTGAAGGTGGCCGTCGCCACATCGTTGTTGAGGTTCACCGCCACGGCCGCGTCGAGGTTTACCTCGTCGGGGCCGATCCTGGCCGTGATGCCGCAGTCGGTCGCCTCACACCAGGGCGGCATAGTACCGTAGGCGAAGCGCAGCTTGAGCATCATGTCGAGTTCAATCGAGCCGGACAGGCCCTCAACGATGCGCACCAGCGAAGACAGGTCGCCGCGGCGGATCGGCATAAAATCGGTGATCCGGTACGCGCCGCCCTTGGTCTCAGCGTCGGTCTGAAGGACCAGCGTGTCCTCTTCATAGCGTCGCGAGCGCCCGATCACTTTGGCCTTCGTTGAGAAGGACCAGCTGCCGTGGTCCTCGTTTCCGAGCAGCGCCGCGAGACAAGCGTCGCTGTCGAAGCGCGGCCAGCATAGCCAGTCGACCGATCCGTCGCGGTTGACCAGCGCGGCGGTCTGGCCGTCGCCGATAAGGCCGTAATCCTCGATGGGTGAACTCAACGTCGTGCTCCCGAACATTCACTCACGTCAAAACTTGAATTTTTTGGCGAGCTGGTGGAGTACGGCGATGCCGCCCAGCACGGCAATTCCGGCATAGACCCCGTCGCGGTGGCGGTCGGTGAACATCTCCCATGAACCCGTGCGCGACTTCGAGTCGAAGCGGCCATGCGCGCCGTAATCGCCCTTTACCGGCTCCCACAGGTTGCCTCTGTAGTTAGGCGGCAGCTTCTGGTCTGTGGTCTGGGACGAGTAGCCGTATTTGGCGAGGTAACGGTCAGCGAAGGCCGGGGCAATACGATTAGCCCAGATAGCCTGCACGGTGGGCCAACCGACCCAGATCTCGCGGCGGCGGTGGGTAGCGCCGAAGTAGACCGCGCGGGCCGGCACTTCGGGCTGGTAGATCGGCGGTACGGGCTGAGCCATAAAGCCGAGCTTGTTGACGGCCCAGTTGAACTGCGGCGTGTTCACGGCCGGTAGGTCGACCATGCAGATGTGAATGTCGAGCTTGTCGTGGATGATCTCGGAACGCAGCGAGTCGGTGAAGCCGCGGATAGCTGCCTTGGCGCCGCAGTAGATGGCCTGCAGCGGTACCGAGCGGTATGTAAGCGCCGAGCCGACGTTGACGATCGAGCCACGGTTGCGCGTCCGCATGCGCTTCAGCGCCGCCATCATGCCATAAGCCTGGCCGAGATAGGTCACCTCGGTGCCGCGTAGCACCTCCTCTGGGGTTAGGTCCGCCACGGCCGAGAAGACGGTCGAGAACGCGACGTTGACCCACACGTCGATGGGGCCGAGTTCCTTCTCGACCCGTTCCGCTGCGGACTCGACGGCCGCGGCATCTGCCACATCGGTCGAGATCGGCAGCGCGCGCACGCCGTGGCGGCGCGTTTCGTAGGCGGCGCGTTCCAGGCGATCGGGGTCGCGCGACAACAGGGCCACGTCGTAGCCATTCTTGGCAAATTCCGTCACCACGGCTCTACCGACGCCGGCGCCAGCCCCTGTCACCACCACGATTTTGGCCATTGCCGAGTCCCTTCGTGTCGGTGCGTCAATGGATGGATCTATGGTTAGATGCAGGGCGAGGATCGGAACTATGTCTTCAACGGCCAACGTCGGCCGTCGCCGAGAGGGATCACAACGCGGCCGTGTGGATGGGCATAAGTCGTCACACACGCCGTGCTTGACGAGGGCATGCCTTAAAGTCTCTCGACCACCGTATACGACAGGTAGACGAACAGGGCAGCGCCCAACAGCGTGAGGAGTGCCGCAAGCGCTAAATCGAGACGCGTGCCGCTTCCCGGAACAGTCTCGGAACGATCGATTTCCTACGCAGTCTTGCGGAAGCGGATCGTGGCCAGAACCATTACGGCGCCCCGAGCAGAATGAGGAGCAGACCAGCGCCGTTGCCGATGATCTGCTCGGGTGCGGAGGACGGCCGTCCGGCGAGGGACTTGCCAGCGATGGCGAGGAAGAGATCGAACTTCTCGACCAGAAAGCCGAATGCCATGATGGCGATCGAGGTGCGGACCCACGCCAGGAAGGTACGCTCGTTAGCGGCGTGGTCGCTATATCGTTGGATCATAACGCTGCCCGCTTTAGTCGACATCGACGCGGATGCGATGCCAAGCGGCGCTGAGGTAGCCCTTGAAGTTCCAGGTGTCATCCGAAAGCGCCGGCTGGGTCTGACCGGCCGCGTCCCAGGCCCTCACGCAAAGCTCGTGCTCGCCGGGCAACAGGTCGAGCGTGCCGTGCCAGAACGTCCACCCCCAACGTGCCTCGCCATGGTCTTCGATCGTCGCCTGTGTCCATGTCCGGCCGCCATCACCTGAAAGGTCGACGCGAGTGATGGCTCGGTCGGTCGCGACCGCGTAACCCCTGATCGTTGCTGGGCCAGCCTTCAACGCTGTGCCAGGCGCGGGTTCCGAGATTGCAGAGTTGAGCGGCATGGCATCAATGGTGATGCCGCGCGACAGGTCCTCTGTTTCGGGCCGCATGTCGGGCGGGTAAAGCTTGTAATCTGCCGCCTGCTGGTGGGCATCGGACGGCACATCCTGAACGGTGATGGCGCTCAGCCACTTCGGGCTGCGTACGCCTGCGTATCCCGGCACCACGATGCGCAACGGGAAGCCGTGCTCCGCGGCGAGCGGCTCGCCGTTCATCGCATAGGCAACCAACACGTCGCGCTGCAACGCCTTCGTCATGGGGATGGAGACGCCATAGGATTTCCCGCCGTCGCTCGACTGACAGGTGTCTGCCGAGGTGAAGGCGACGTGGAGGCCGCTTCCCGTGTCGGCGCCAGCCGCCTTCAGCACGTCGGCGAGCGACGCTCCGGTCCAGTCGGCACAACCGATGGCGCCGCCTGCCCAAGGATCGCCCTTGACGGGCCGTACAGCTCGCATGTCGGCGCGGCGATTGCCAGCGCATTGCATCACCGCCCGCACTGTGCGGGGCTCGAAGTTGGCTTTCACGTCCTCCAACGACAATGCGGTTGCACGGTCGACGAGGCCCGCCACGGCAACCCGGTGGCTTTCGGCGTCGATTTTGGGGATGTTGCCGTGGGACCGAACGTAGAGGAGGTCCTGCGGCGTGACGAAGGACGCTCGGAGCCTCTCGGCCGGTGGCTCAGCGTTGAACGGTGTGCTGCCGTGGACGATCAGTTCGGGATGTTTGCGGAACGGGTTCAGCATGAAGGCCTCTCACAACATAATGGCAACGGACGAGGTTGCCGGACGGCGGCGGCTTCGGCGTTCTTGCTCAGGCCGCGCCGAGTATCCGGATCAGCACAAAGCAGATAGCGCCGACCACGACCAGAGACGCCGTCACTGTCGCGGTGACGGGTATGCCTGCGCGAACAGGATCTTCCCAACCGCGTCCAGTTCTGCTGCTGCGGGCCTCTCGCCTCCTCGGGCCTGTCGCTTTCGATGCTCTTGTGGAGCGCATCGATACGGCAACTCAGAATAGGAGGCTCGAGATCGCCTCCAAGTAGGACCGTTCTCGGGACCAGGGCGCCCGTGATATTCAACGGGCAGTGCGCCACACGGGCGCTGTTCCGATCGACATGCACGGCGGCTGCGATGAATCCAAAGGGAACTGCCCTCTATCGGCGAGTTCAGCGTTGCAGGTCGAGTATCGCTCGGCCTACTTCATCCAGACTGGCCCCCATGATTTCCGGCTCTGCCATAATCTCTTTCGGGTAAGGCCGCTCGCGGGATACATACCCCGATCGCACACCCGCTGATAGCGCTCCAGCGACATCCCAGGGGTGGCACGCAACGAGCATCACCTCGTCAGGGCGGACCTTCGCGGTCTCGGCGGCATAGAGATAGACCTCCGGCCGGGGTTTCGACAATTTAATGTCCTCGACGGACAGGATCTTCTCGACTTGTTCCGACATACCCGCCTTGTCGAGAAGCGCCTTCGTGGACGCCGCGGAGCCGTTCGAGAGTGCGAAGATTCGTATGCCGGCGTCTTTCAGCCCCACATAGGCCGCGAACGCATCCGGGTACGGCGGTAGCTCCGTCATGATCGACAAGGCATCCGTCAGGGCCGCGTCATCCGCCTCCAAGCCGTATTCGGCGAGGAGGCCGGCAAGGTCCGACTTGAGAATAGCCGTGAACGACTGGAAACGATCGGCGCAGGCCAGAGCAAAGGCGTCTCGCAAGCTCTCGGCGTAAAGCCGGCGATAGCTTCCCGAAGGAAGGCCAAGCCGGACGAGCCGCTCGTCCAAGGGCTCGATCCGGAAAGTCGTCTCAATGATGTCGAACGCGACGACCTTCGGAAGGGGATTTCGGAGGGGCCACATGACGCGTTTCCTGACTGTTCTGATTTTCGGACAACGTCAGCGACCTGTATGCGTTTCCCTCGAGCGAGTTTGGTGACCGGCGTGCGGCCCATGTCGCTTCGAACGCTTCCTGATTTGGCCGGTCAGATCACCTCCGACGATTGTCATTCCCGCTGGCCGTTTTCAAAGAGCATGTCGAAATCTGCAAGCGCGTCAACGCCGAGCTGACGGCCAGATCTTGCCAAAGCGCAAACGTCCGCTCTCGCCCTGGCTCGCTCGAAAGCAGCCAGGCCGCAAA
>CAXUOD010000232.1:0-7606 GCA_964252585.1 uncultured Lichenihabitans sp.
ACGACAGGCGCGGCGCGAAGACATCGATGTCGAGCCCGGCCGCGAGGCCTGCCCGAATGTAGGCGACCCCGTCGGCCAGCGTATAGGCGAGTTCGAGATCCGCCGTCGCTCCGGCTTCCTGCATGTGATAGCCGGAGATCGAAATCGAATTGAACCGCGGCATATGGGCCGACGTATAGGCGAAGATGTCGGAGACGATCCGCATCGAAGGGCCGGGCGGATAGATATAGGTGTTGCGCACCATGAACTCTTTGAGGATATCGTTCTGGATCGTGCCGGATAAGTGCTGCGGGCCGATGCCCTTTTCTTCGGCCGCCACGATGTAGAGCGCCATGATGGGCAGGACGGCGCCGTTCATGGTCATCGACACGCTCATCGTATCGAGCGGGATGCCGTCGAAGAGCGTGCGCATGTCGAGGATCGAGTCGATCGCGACCCCGGCCATGCCGACGTCGCCCGCGACCCGCGGATGGTCGCTGTCGTAGCCGCGATGCGTCGCGAGATCGAAGGCGACCGAGAGGCCCTTCTGGCCGGCCGCGAGATTGCGGCGGTAGAAGGCGTTCGAATCCTCTGCCGTGGAGAAGCCGGCATATTGCCGGATCGTCCAGGGCTGATTGACGTACATGGTCGGATAAGGGCCGCGCAGGAACGGTGCCTGCCCGGGGAAGCTGTCGAGCGCTTCGATCCCGGCACGGTCCTCGGGGCCGTAGAACGGCCTGATCACGATACCCTCGGGCGAGGCCCATGGCTCCCGCGCGGCCTCGCTCGGCGGCGGCGGCGGGGTCGTGGACCGCCAATCGACGGCGGAAAAATCCGGAATGGTGTTCACGCCGCGCTCCCGCCGGGCTCGATCATCTCGTCATCGCGCAGGCTCGGCATCCCGCCAGGAGCGAACGGGCTCGGGGGCGCAGGGCAGGAGACGAGAGCCGCGTCCTGTGTTTCGCCCGGCATCCGATAGGCCGTGGTGCCCACGATGACGCGGCGGCCTTCCCGAAGGTCGAGGCGGCGTCGCTCGCGGGCGGCTGCGATCGCCGCAGGCCACGATCCGTCGGCCAGCGCCGCAGGCAGCCCACCTTGCGCCTCGATCCTCCGGAACAGGGTCCAGGCTTCTCGGCAGAGCGCCTCCGTCAAGGCTTCGACGACCCCCGAACCGGCCGCCGGATCCGCGACGCGGTCGAGCCCCGCTTCGGCGAGGAGCACCAGCGGCGTGTTGCGGGCGAGCCGGCGCGATAAAGGTCCGGCGACCCCGAGGGGTGCCGTGAAGGGCAGGATCGTCACGCCATCCGCCCCGCCCAGCACCGCGCCGATGCAGGCCAGGGTCGTCCGCAGGAGGTTGGAATGGGGGTCGCGCCGCGCCATCATGCGCCACGCGGTCTCCGCATGGAGTTGCATTGGCCGAGGAGCGAGGCCGCAGCTCTCCTCGACCCGCGCCCAGAGGCGCCGGAGTGCGCGAAACTTCGACATCGTCAACACATGGTCGGCATCGGCGACGAGCAGGAACGAGAGGGTACGGCGCGCCGCGTCGAGCGGCAGGCCGGCCCCATCGAGACATCGCAGATAGGTCACGGCCGTGGCGAGGATGCTTGCCAGTTCCTGCGCCTCGCTGGCCCCTGCCTCGTGGTACGGACGGGCATCGGCGCGGAGCAACGGACCTTCGAGCCCGAGGCCCTGCAACACTTTGGCCGCCTCGGCGGTCCGCTTAGCAAGGGCTGGCCAGGGCTCGGGCGGTGTTCCGTCCCGGGCCGTGTCGCCGAGGGGATCGAGTCCGGCGTCGAGGGCGAGGGCGGTCGCGTCGAGCCGCCGGGTGCCGGCGACGGCGACGAGAAGCCGAGCGGCTTCGACCCCGGAGAACGGTGGCGGCTCCAGGCGCAGCCGCAGCAGGTCGAGTTCGACGCCGCGCAACGCGCGATCGATCGAGGCTGCGTCGGCCACGAGCCCGAAGCCGCGAGCGGGTGCGGCACCCGCGAAGGTCAGTACGAGGCCGTCGGCGCCGTTCTCCAGTTCGTCGAGCGCGGTCGCGTTGGCCGGATCCGGCTCGGCGATGTCGAGCCGCGACACGATCGTGCAAGGGCGGCGACCGGCCGTCGGCCCCGACACCGCCGCCGCCGGATAGAGCGGCTCGACCCCGATGCCGTCGTCCGTGCGGGTGACGAGGCTCTCGACCTCCCGGCCCTTCAGGACCTTGGCGACGGCACTCCGCCAAACCGCGGTCGTGGGGGTCTCCGTCAAAATCGAGCCGCTCACGCCGGCCTCCCGCCGCGCGGACACGGTGGACCGAGATCGCGGCGTCCCGGCGCCACGGTTCCGATGCCGTGCTTAAACATAATCGAGGATCACCGCATCGACCGCGAGGCTCTCGCCGGCGACCGTGTGGATCCTCCCCACGGTCGTGTCGCGCGGCGCCCGGAGGACATTCTCCATCTTCATCGCCTCGACGACCGCCAGGGCCTCTCCGGCCTTCACGGCCTGCCCCTCCTCGACCAGGATCTCCCGCACGAGGCCGGGCATCGGGCAGAGCAGGTTCGCACCGCCCTCGGCCGCACGTTTCTCCGGCATGAGGCGGGCCAGTTCGGCTTCGCGTCGCGTATAGACGCGCACCTCGGCCACGGCGCCACCGTGCAACAGCAGCATGCCGTCCGGGAGGTCGCGGACCTGCAGCGAGAGAGCCTCGCCGTCGATCTCGCCCCGGAAGACGCGGCCGCCGGGCAACCAGGACGACGCGACCCTCAGCGTCGGACCGTTCTCGAACGCGACCGCGATGTCTCCCTCGCCATCGGCGAGCTCGAATCCATAGTTCCGCGCCCCGAGCCGCGCGACCCTGCATGGCTCGAAGACGACGGGCTTCGCGACCGCCATCTGGCCGGAGATCCGCCGCCGGCGCGTGCTCAGCTTGTGATCGATCAGCGCCGCCACCGCGGCGAAGCGGAACGCCAGCGCGCCTTCCGGCACCGCATTGGCGAAGCCGTCCGGATATTCCTCGGCGATGAAGCCCGTCGACAGCCGGCCCTCGCGCCAGCGCGGATGCGCCATCAGGGCCGACAGGAACGGGAGGTTGTGGCGGATCCCCTCGATCGCGAAGGCATCGAGCGCTGCCGATTGCGCGAGGATCGCCTCCTCCCGGGTCGGCGCGTGGGTCACGAGCTTGGCGATCATCGGATCGTAGAAGATCGAGATCTCGCCGCCCTCGCAGACGCCCGTGTCGTTGCGCACCGTCACGCTGCCGTGCCGGCCTTCGTCCGGCGGCCGGTAGGTGACGAGGCGGCCGGTCGACGGCAGGAAACCGCGCGTCGGGTCCTCGGCGTAGATGCGGCTTTCGACCGCCCAACCGTCGAGCCGGACGTCGTCCTGGCGGATCGCGAGGGGCTCGCCGGCCGCGACGCGGATCATCTGCTCGACGATGTCGATGCCGGTCACGAGTTCGGTCACGGGATGCTCGACCTGCAACCGCGTGTTCATTTCGAGGAAGTAGAAGCTGCGGTCCTGCCCGGCCACGAATTCGACCGTGCCGGCCGAATCGTAGGCGACCGCGCGGGCCAAGGCCACGGCCTGCTCGCCCATGCGCCGACGCGTCGCCGCATCGAGCAGCGGCGACGGCGCCTCCTCGATGACCTTCTGGTTGCGCCGCTGGATCGAGCATTCGCGCTCGCCGAGGTGGATGATGTTGCCCTGCCGGTCGCCGAGCACCTGGATCTCGACGTGCCGGGGGTTCTCGATGAACTTCTCGATGAAGATGCGGTCGTCGCCGAACGAGGACGCGGCCTCCGATCGTGCCCGGTCGAAGCCCTCGGCCACCTCGCCCGCGGAGCGAGCGATCCGCATGCCCTTGCCGCCGCCACCCGCCGAGGCCTTGATCATGACCGGGAAGCCGATCTCGCCGGCGATCCGGGCTGCATGAGCCGCATCCGCGATGACGTCGAGGTGGCCCGGAACCGTCGACACGCCGGCCGCGCGGGCGAAGCGTTTCGACTCGATCTTGTCGCCCATGGCCGCGATGGCATGCGGGTTGGGCCCGATGAAGGTGACGGCGGCAGCCCGCAGCGCCTCCGCAAAGGCCGTTCGCTCGCTGAGGAACCCATAGCCCGGGTGCACGGCCTCGGCGCCCGTGCGGCGGCAGGCGTCGACGATCCTGTCGATCACGAGATAGGAGTCCGCCGCCGGGCTCGGTCCGATCGCCACGGCCTCGTCGGCCATCTCGACATGCAGGGCGTCGCGGTCGGCCTCCGAGAACACCGCGACAGTCGCGATCCCCATCCGCCGGGCCGTCTTGATGACCCGGCAGGCGATCTCGCCCCGGTTGGCGATCAGGATCTTCTTGAACAACGTTTTGGCCCCAGAGCGACGCGCGTCATGCTGCCATGCCGGAGCGCGCGCGTCACCTTGTGAGGCCGACCGAAGGCCGCAACTGTTGTGATCTTGCGAATGTCGGCGCGTGGCGCATGGCCTCGATCGCGGCACGCGGGAAGCGTTCCGAACCCAGGTGGTGGTTCTCTGGCTGCCGACGTCGAGGCGTCCTAGTCGGACAGACCGGCTCGGCCAGGTAGGTTGCGCCCGAAGGCCCGGTCGGATCGTTAAAGATCGAGATCACCCAGGCCGGGATGGTCGTCGGGGCGACGACCCAGGGGCCAGCGGTACAGGCGGTCGGCCTCCGCGATCGCGAGGTCGTTGATGCTGGCGATGCGGCGGCGCATCAAGCCCTGCGCGTCGAAAGCCCAGTTCTCGTTGCCGTAGGAGCGGTACCACTGGCCGGCCTCGTCGTGCCACTCGTAGGCGAAGCGCACCGCGATCCGGTCGTCCCGATGCGCCCAGACCTCCTTGATCAGCCGGTAGTCGAGCTCGCAGGACCATTTGCGGCGCAGGAACGCCACGATTTCGTCTCGCCCGCTCAAGAACTCCGCCCTGTTGCGCCAGCGGCTGTCTTCCGTATAGGCGAGCGCCACGCGCTCGGGCTCCCGGGTATTCCAGGCATCCTCGGCCATGCGGGCCTTCTGAGCGGCGGTCTCGGCCGTGAACGGCGGCAGCGGCGGTCGGCTCGACATGGGCGATCGATCCTTCGGAAGCGTGGCTCCTGCGATCGGTACGCTTGCGCTTCTCCGATCGTCAAGCGTCTCCATCGGGGGCCTGCGCCAGCCAGGACATCACATCGTCGACGAGGGTTCCCCGCCCGTCGGGAAACATCATCACGGCCCGGGCGTAGCCGCCGAGGACCTCCGCTGCGGTGCTCCCGCTTTCCGCGAGCCGAGACAGAGCCGGGTGCCCGATCGCAGAAGGCAGGGATAGCCCTCGTTATTGAGGCCGCGCGTGTGGAAGTCGTTCGGAAGATCGCTGTCGGCGTAGAGCGCGAAGGAGAATCGGCCCTGCTCGAGACCGGCCAGCGTGTCGGGGCTCCAGGGCACCACCACCTCGATCGCGACGCCGGGCGCCGCCCGTGCGAGATGCACCGCCAAGGGTGCCGACGACGGCAGCACCTTGGTCGACGGGGAGCCCACTTGGCCACGGACCTCGAACTGAGCGTTCCGTCGGTCGAGGCCGGATCGGCCCGCCGGTTCCCCTGCGGCGGCAGCTATGCCGGATGGACGAGATGGCGATCCGGACCGAAGCGGATGCGGAGCGCGCCGTCTGGCTGTTTCGCCTCAACGACGGCCGACTGTCGGGACATGCCGCGCCCGGTCTCATCGATCGGATCATGTCACGCGCGTTGGACGCGTCCTCGTCGAGGCATCAAGGCGCGGCGCCTGCGGTAAGGGGTCTCACGGACTCCGGGCGTCGGCCATGCCCCCGTCTTTCGCCGGGCGCACAATAGCGCCATGCTGCACCTGCGGTGAGCCGAACCCGTCGGTTCGCTTCCGAGCCGGAGGTGTCGCCATGGCGGCAGATGTCAGTCTCACCCAAACAGCGCCGACCGGCGCCGGCGACGCGCGCCCCGGTCGCGACCCATGACGAGCCATGTTGGGCCACTGGAACAGGGCAAGACCTCCTCCCTGCGCAGCCTGTTCTCCGATCGCCGCCTCGGCGTGATGGTCGGCCTCGGGTTCAGCTCGGGCATCCCGTTCCTGCTCGTCTATGTCACGCAATCGGCCTGGCTCTCGGAAGCCAAGGTGCCGATCGGCATCGTCGGCCTGATGAGCGAGTTGACGCTCGCCTATAAGTTCAAGTTCATGTGGGCGCCGTTCCTCGATCGCTACGACGCGCCCCTCTTCAGCCGGCTGCTCGGGCGGCGACGCGGCTGGATCGTGTTCTCTCAGGTGGGAGTGATGCTGACGCTCGCCGGCGTGGCGTTCGGCGACCCCGCGCATTGGCTCGCCTGGACGATCGCCTTCTCCCTGGCGCTCGGCTTCGCGGGTGCGACGCAGGATGTCGTGATCGATGGCTGGCGCATCACGGTGGCGCCGGTCGAGCGGCAGGCTCTGATGTCGTCCTGGGCCGAGGTCGGGTACCGCGTCGGCAACCTCGTCGCCGGTGCCGGCGCGCTCTACCTCGCGGATGCCTTTGGCTGGCGGGCCGCCTATCTGTGCATGGCGGGTTTCATGGTACCGGGCATGATCGCAGCCGTCCTGGCGCCCGAACCCGAGTCCGACAAGGCGTCGCAGCCCGCACCGTTCAGCCTCGTCGCGACGATCGTGGAGCCGATCAGGGACCTCGTCTTGCGGCTCGGCCCTTTGGCGATCCCCACGCTCCTGCTCGTCGCCGGGTTCCGCATGCCGGGCTATATCTCGAGCGCCATGGCGGTGCCGCTCTTCAAGAGCCTGCATTACTCGAACTCCGATATCGCGACGGTCACGAAGCTGTTCGGCTTCCCCATCGCGCTCGCAGGCACGTTCCTGGCCACCTATGTCGTCAAGCGGATCGGCCTGATGGCGAGCCTGCTCGTCGGCACCGTCTTCGCGTCGTCGTCGCACCTCTGCCTTGCCTATCTGGCGATCCACGGCGACCATGGCGGGGGTGAGTTCTGGACCTTCGCGGTCGCGGTCAGCACCGACGACTTCGCCTACGCGTTCGCGTCCATCATCCTCATCACCTACATGTCGTCGCTCTCGTCGACGGAATACGCGGCCAGCCAATATGCGTTGATGACGTCGCTCTGCGCGCTGCCGGGCAGCGTCGTGGCGGGGTCATCGGGCTTCATCATCGAGCGCCTCGGCTTTGAGTGGTTCTTCATCGCGACCTCGCTGATCGGCGCGCCGGTGGCCATCCTGTGCTGGACCGTCTGGCGCCTTCAGGACAGAACCAGGATGCAGCCCGCCGCCTGACACCGGACGAGGGCCGGGAGCGGTCCGAAGCAGCGCGGCTTTTGGAAGGAAACGATGGCGTCGAAGGATCCTGAGGAGAAACGGCCGAAGCTCGAGCGCAAGGCCGTGGCGGCCGTCGTGCTCGGCAATGCGCTCGAATTCTATGACTTCACCATCTATGCGTTCTTCGCCAAGCCGATCGGGGAGGCGTTCTTTCCGTCGAAGAACGCGGTCGACAGCCTGCTCGCCTCGCTGGCGCTCTTCGGGATCGGCTACGTCATGCGCCCCATCGGCGGTGTGCTGATCGGGGCTTTCGCGGATCGGGCAGGACGCAAGCCCGCCATGCTGATCACCATCGCGCTGATGGCGATCGGCATGCT
>CAXUOD010000233.1:0-1849 GCA_964252585.1 uncultured Lichenihabitans sp.
CGCATCTCCGCCAAGGACCGATTGTCGAGGACTCGGGCGATTGAGTCCCGCACCTCCTGCATCATGCGCCGGACACTGCAGACGCTTTCGTCCCGGCAATCGGCGCAGCGTCGATATCGGGTGCGGCTCGCACAATCGATCGGGGCCAGCGGTCCATCGAGGACGCGAACGATCTCTCCCACGCTAATCTCATGCGGCGGGCGGGCCAGAGCATAGCCGCCACCTTTGCCCTTCTTGGACACTACGAGACCGGCAACCCGCAATTCACCGAGGATCGCGTCGAGGAACTTCTTGGATATTCCGTGTTCCGTCGCGATCGACATGATCAACTCCGGCTCGCCCGGCCGACACCCGGCCAGATGCACCATCGCCTTCAGGCCGTACTTGCCCTTCATCGTCAGCATCTGAGCTCTGCGTGACCCTTTCGAAGCCACCGGTTCGATCGCTCCCGGTGTTCCCACCGGTAATGGCGATTTCGACAAAAGGACACAAGGGCCGGGTTCCCGACGAGCCGATCGGATCGCCGCCTGAGCTATAAGAAACGCTCCGGCGGTGTTCCGAGGGCGGGACGACCACGCTCGACCCTACTGGTTCCCGGCCGCCGGCCTCGGTTCGGATCGTCGACGGTAGGTCTATCGGGCTCGCAATCGTCGCACGGCGACGTCACCCGTCCATTGGACGAGGCACACCATGGCGATCAGGACGGCGATCACGGCCAGCATCACGGTCGTGTCGAAACGCTGGTAGCCGTAGCGGATGGCGAGGTCGCCGAGACCGCCCGCGCCCACGGCCCCCGCCATGGCGGAAGCGCCGATCATCGTCACGAGCGTGACCGTGAAGCCTCCGACGAGCCCCGGCAGCGCCTCCGGTAGCAGGACGTGACGCACGATATGCCATCGCCGACACCCCATGGCCTGCGCCGCCTCGACGAGCCCGGGATCGACCTCGCGTAGCGACACCTCGGCGATCCGCGCGAAGAAGGGGGTTCCGCTGATCGACAGCGGCACGACGGCCGCCCAGACCCCGATCGTCGTGCCCGTCACCAGTCGCGTGAAGGGCAGCAGCGCTACGAGCAGGATTATGAAAGGCGTCGCCCGAAAGCCGTTGATGACGGCGGCCAGCAAGCGGTTGGATCGCGGCGCCTCCATGAGACCGCCCGGCGAGAATAGGACCAGGAGCAAGGCTAGAGGCACACCGGCCAGAGCGGCGATGGTTGCCGAGACGCCCACCATGGCGACCGTGTCTCGTAAGGCCTGCAGCAGGCGGTCAATCATCAAGGGCGACATAGCCGAGCACTTTCATGTCTTCCGCCACGGTCGAAAGATCCGGTGATTGTCCGTCGGGCGGGAGGGCGGCCGCCAGCAGCAGGCGGCCTTCAGTATGGCCGGCGATGCGGTCGAGCCTGCCGTCGAGCAGGCGGACGGGACCGCCCACCAGGGCGGCAAGGCGCGCGAGGTCGGGCTCGTTCCGACCGGTGAACCGCAATTCGACCAGCACCTCGTTCCGCGATCCCGGCTTGGCTTCCGGCTGAAGCCGCGCGGCGAGATCTTCGGGGAGGCCACGTGCGAGCGGCAGGAGCAGCGCCCGCGTGGCCGGATGCGAGGGCTCGCCGAACACCTGCCAAACGGGACCCGTCTCGACCGCTTCGCCCCGCTCGAGAACGAGCACGCGATCGCAGATCTCGCGAATCACGCTCATCTCGTGGGTGATCAACACGATCGTGAGACCCAGTCGCCGATTGAGGTCCTTGAGGAGCCGGAGGATCGACAGCGTCGTCTCGGGATCGAGCGCCGAGGTCGCCTCGTCGCAGAGCAGGATCCCCGGACCGCTGACGAGGGCGCGAGCGATA
>CAXUOD010000233.1:1859-2514 GCA_964252585.1 uncultured Lichenihabitans sp.
GACGTAGGTCAGACCCAGCCGGGCCTGCAACTCGCCGAGCAGCTTGAGCACCTGGGCCTGCACCGACACGTCGAGCGCCGACACCGGTTCGTCGAGCACGATCACCTTGGCGTCGGCCGCGAGCGCGCGAGCGATGCCGATGCGCTGCTTCTGCCCGCCCGACATGCGCGACGGATAGGCGTCCCGCTTCTCCTGCAACCCCACCAGTGCCAGAGCGTCTCCGACACGGCGCTCGACCTCGCCACGCCTGACCCCCGCCACGATGAGGGGCAGTGCGACATTGTCCCGGACCGTCTTGGCCGAGAGCAGGTTGAAATGCTGGAACACCATGCCGACGCGTCGGCGCAGGGCCACGAGGGCGAGCTTGTCGAGGCGAGCGAGATCGTGGCCGTCGACCAGCACCGTTCCCTTGCTGGGGCTCTCCAGTCGATTGATCATCCTCAGCAGCGTCGATTTGCCGGCGCCGGAGCGGCCGATGATGCCGAAGATGCTGCCGGCAGGAACGTCCAAGGCGACGTTCGACAGCGCTCCGACGGACCCCTCGGCCGACAGGTACGTCTTGTACACGCCCTGCATCGCCACCGAGCCGCCGGCACCGCGGGTCGTCGCTACCGCGATCGATGCTCCTTGATCGGCCTTGTGCCCGTGCTCGCGG
>CAXUOD010000233.1:2524-7600 GCA_964252585.1 uncultured Lichenihabitans sp.
TTGGGCCGGTGGGGGGGGGGGTTGTTTAAGTAACGCGTTGGGCGCGCCGCTATGGCGCTCACGACTTATAGGCCCCGTCCCAGGCGAGAGTGTAGAGCTTGGGATTGTCGGCGAAGGCTTTGCCGATGGCTGCCCGCACCTTGGGGGAGGTCTGGTAGATCGAGACGAACTGGCGAATCCGGGGATCATCGGCCCGGTCCTTGCGCACGACGAAGCGGATGGCGAACTGCTTGTCGTCGATGCCCGAATAGAGAAGGCCGCCGGCCGGGTCGAAGGCTTTGGCCGCGATGATGAAATGCGGGTACCCGAGGGCAAGGTCGACATCGCCCGTGACGCGCACGAGTTGGGGACCTTCGACTTCGGTGAAGGTGAGCTGCTTTGGATTTTCGACGATATCGTCGAGCGTTGCCCGGAAGCCGACGCCCTCCTTGAGCTTGATCAGCCCCGCCTTCTCCAGGAGCAGCAGTCCCCGGCCTTGATTGACGGGGTCGTTGGCGATGGCGACGCTGCCACCCTGCGGGATCTCGGCGAAGTTTTTATGCTTCAGGGAATAGAGGCCAAGATTGGCGAGCGTGCCCACGCCGACATCGGTGAAATCATAGCCACGATCCTTGATGGCGTTGTCGAGGAAGGGTTTGTGCTGGAAATAGTTGACATCGATGTCGCCCGCCTGAAGCGCGATGTTCGGCGTCGTCCAATCGCTGAACTCGACGACCTCTACGTCGAGCCCCTGTGCCTTTGCCTCTTCGGCGGCGGCGGCGACCGAATCAGCGTAGGCGCCGGGGGTGACGCCGATCCTCAGCGCGTCGGCCGCCATGGCCCGTCCGAGCGGGAGAAGCGCCGTTGCGCCAAAGCCGGCCAGCAGGGCGCGACGGGTCGGACGTATGGACATGATGAGGCTCCGGCTTGATAGGTCTTGCGGCGTCAAGGTCCCGTGGTGGGTCGGTGAAGAAGGCATCCTGCCGGGTCGCAGCCGATTTCTGCCATCGCAGAGGCTAAGGCGGACAAGACTCCGTCACGCCTTCGCCTGTGGCTTCGTCGCACTTCGATAAGGCTGCTAACGCTTCCGCTGCGGTTCGAAGGATGGCGGCCGAAGCGGACGCAGGCGCATTCGGCGGGGTTACGGCCCCAGGCGGAAGGTTGGCTAAATCATCATTAGGTACCGTGCCTCGACGGGTTCACGGCACTGACCGTCGCCGTTCGGATCGAACGCGCGCCTCGGCCGAAAGGGGACGAGCCATGCCAGGATCGCGTCCCAACCCGACGGGCGCGGGCTTCCGAGCGCCGCGGGTTGGTCTGCTCTTTCGACCGATCGTCGGTCACGAAGGGCGAGATCGAGACCAGCAAGGTCTCCGAGATCGTGCATGATATGTTTCACGACGTGGATCCTCCGCTGTCACCAGGGGACTTCACGCGAAGACCTCGGGCGAGCGAAGGGCCGAGAAACGGCCGTGTCCATAGACAAGCGGGTCCAACGACGGGGGCGAACCCACGTCCGCCGACACGACGGCGCCGATCACGATGGCATGGCTGTGGCGCTCGATGATCTCCTCGACCGTGCAGTCGATCACCGCGAGCGCGTCGTCGAGCCCGGATGCGCCAGAGGCGAGTTCGTGCCAGTCCGCGCCCTCGTAGCGGGCCGCGCCTTTGGTGCCGTGCCGGCCGGCGAAGCGATCGGCCACATCGCTCTGGTGCGCCGCCAATATGTTGACCGCGAAGTGACCGTGCCGTCTGATCACCGGCCAAGCCGAGGCCTGACGATTGACGCAGATCAACATGGTCGGTGGCTCCAGCGAGAGCGATGTCGCCGATGTCGCCGTGAGGCCCGTGCGGTGCTCACCAATTCCCGCGGTGATCACGCTCACGGCGCCCGCCATGTGCCGCATGGCTTGGCGCAATGCGTCTGCCGTGTCGAATTTGGACGGCCCGAAAACGCTCGTCATGCCTCTCTCCGCCGTGTCGTCGCTGCTGCGGCATCCTCTCGAGGACACCCCCTTACACCTCGACTACAACGGTTCGAGCTAATCGTCTAGTGTATCTGTAGACTACTCTCAAAATCGCGGCGTCGCATGAAACGAGGCAGAGTTCACGTCGGCAGCGAGGGGCTGCGCCTGGTCGTGCCCATCGGGGCCGCGATCGCGCAGGAAAGAAGCTGAAGATAGTCTACAAAAACACTAGACAAACAGCTCGGCATCGGCTTTCGTAAGTCCGTCGGCTGTCGCTGCAGCGCATTCATTGCCGCGCAGCACAGGAAACGGAGGCCGAGATGACGCGACGGATTCGCCTTAACGCCTTCGACATGAACTGCGTGGGGCACCAGTCGCCCGGCTTGTGGGCGCACCCGCGCGACAAGTCTTGGCAATACAAGGATCTCGAGTACTGGACGGGTCTGGCCCAGACGCTCGAACGCGGCATCTTCGACGGCATCTTCATCGCCGACGTGCTGGGTGTCTACGACGTCTACAAGGGCAGCGCCTATCACGCGATCCAGCAAGGGGCGCAGATCCCGGTCAACGACCCGCTTCAGCTGGTCCCGGCCATGGCGGTGGTGACGAAGCACCTCGGCTTCGGGATCACGGCTTCCATTTTCTTCGAGCATCCCTATCCGTTCGCCCGGCGCATGTCGACGATCGACCACCTCACCAAAGGGCGGGTCGGGTGGAACATCGTCACGTCCTATCTCGATAGCGGTGCCCGCAACCTCGGCCAATCCACGCAGGTCGCCCACAACGACCGCTACGACGTCGCCGACGAGTACCTCGAAGTGCTCTACAAGCTCTGGGAAGGAAGCTGGGAAGAGGGCGCCGTGGTCCGTGACCGCGAGGCTCGTATCTTCGCTCATCCCGACAAGGTGCACGAGATCGGCCACAAGGGCCGCTTCTTCGAGGTGCCGGGCTATCACTTGTCAGAGCCCTCGCCCCAGCGCAGCGTGGTGATCTACCAGGCGGGCGCCTCGAGCCGGGGCAAGGCCTTTGCGGCCGAACATGCCGAATGCGTCTTCGTCGCGGCGCCGACGAAGACCATCCTCAAGGCCTATGTGGCCGACATCCGCCGCCGGGCCGCCGCCGCCGGGCGCGACCCGCGCAAGCTCTTCGTCTACACGTTACTGACCGTGATCGTGGACGAGACCGATGCCAAGGCGCAGGCCAAGTTCGAGGACTATCAGCGTTACGTGAGCTACGACGGCTCGCTGGTGTTCATGTCGGGCTGGACCGGCATCGACTTCGGCCAATACGCACCGACCGATCTCGTTCGGAAGGTCGAGACCAACGCCATCATCTCCGCTGTCGAGGCCTTGTCCGAGGGCGATCCCGACAAGCGCTGGACCGTCGAGGAACTGGCGAAGTTCGGTGGCATCGGCGGCATAGGGCCGGTGGTGGTGGGATCCGCCCAGACGGTGGCGGACATCCTGCAAGGATGGGTCGCCGACACCGACGTCGACGGCTTCAATCTCGCCTATGCGGTGACGCCGGAGACCTTCGAGGACGTCGTCGACCTGCTGGTGCCCGAGCTCCAGAAACGAGGCGCCTATCCTGACGCCTACACGCCGGGCACGTTGCGGGAAAAGCTGTTCCACGATGGTCCCTATCTGCCCGCCACCCATCCGGCCGCGCGGTATCGCGACCTTGGGCAACGGGCCGGGCGGCCCGCCGAGGCCGCGGAATGACTCCGCCCCTCCTCGACGTGCAGCAGGTGTCGCTCTCGTTCCGCGGCATCAAGGCTCTGACCGACCTCAGCTTCGCCGTGCAACGGGGCGAGATTTGCGCCCTGATCGGGCCGAACGGCGCGGGCAAGAGCTCGCTGCTCAACATCGTCAACGGCGTCTACCGTGCGAGCTCGGGCCGGATCATCCTCGACGGCGATCCCTTCGACCGGCCGACCCCCTTGGCAGCGGCGCAGCGCGGCATCGGACGCACCTTCCAGAACAACGCCCTGTTCCACCGGATGAGCGTGCTCGACAACGTGCTCACGGGCCTCACCCGGCTCGGGCGCTGCAATCTTCTGGAGATCGCCTTTCGGGTCGGCCGGCATCCCGGCGAGCGCCGCGCGTTTCGGCAGCGCGCGGATGAGACCATCGGCTTTCTCGAGATCGGCGCCTATCGCGACACGGTGGTGGGCGGCTTGCCCTACGGCTTGCAGAAACGGGTCGAGATGGCCCGCGCGCTGGTGGCCTCGCCGAAGCTGCTGCTGCTCGACGAACCGATGGCCGGCATGAACGCCGACGAAAAGGCCGACCTCAGCCGGCTCATCCGCGAGGTCAACCGCGTGTTCGGCACCACCGTGGTGCTGATCGAGCACGACATCGGCGTTGTGATGGGCCTGTCGCACCATGTCGTCGTGCTCGACTACGGCCGAAAGGTCGGCGACGGCACGCCCGGCGAGGTCCGAAACAATCCGGACGTCATCGCGGCCTATCTCGGCACGAAGCACTGAGGCGGGACGATGTTCTTTCTCAACGTCCTGACCTCCGGCCTGATGGCTGGGCTGATGTACGCCCTCGTCGCGATCGGCTTCGTGCTGATCTACAAGGCCTCCGGCGTGTTCAACTTCGCGCAAGGGTCGATGGTGCTCTTCGCGGCCCTGACCTTCGTGACGCTCACCGAACACGGGGTGCCCTTCTGGGCAGCGTTCCCCATCACGGTCGTCGTCATGATCGCCGGGGCCGTGCTGATCGAACGGCTCGTGCTGCGGCCGCTGGTGAACCGCAGCTCCAACACTCTGTTCATGGCGACGCTCGGCCTGAGCTTCGTGATCGAGGGATTGGCGCAAGCGCTGTTCGGCTCCGACGTCCACCAGCTCGATCTCGGCATCGACGACATGCCGCTCGATCTCTACGGTTTGCAGATCAGCACGTTCGACATCTTCGCCTCAGGGATCGCAGTGTTCCTCGTCGCCGTGCTCGCCGTCCTCTTCAGCAAGACTCGCATGGGGATCTCACTGCGCGCCGTCGCCGACGATACGTTGGCGGCACAGTCGATCGGGATCCGCCTGCCGCGCATATGGCAGATCGTCTGGAGCGTGTCGGGCGTCGTGGCGCTGGTGGCGGGCCTGCTCTGGGGGGCGCGGCAGGGCGTG
>CAXUOD010000234.1:0-7595 GCA_964252585.1 uncultured Lichenihabitans sp.
CGTCGCCGCTCTCCGGGCTGCCGTTGTCGCCGTTGCCGTTCTCGCCGACCTCCGCGATCCGGTCGACCGACACCACCTTTTCGGACTTGGCGGTGTCGAACACGATGACGCCCTGCGTGTTGCGCCCGGCGATCCTGATTCCGTCGACCGGGCAGCGGATCAGCTGGCCGCCATTGGTCACCAGCATGATCCCGTCGCCGTGTTCGACCGGGAACGAGGCGACGAGATTCCCGTTGCGGGCATTGACCGCCATGGCCCCGATGCCCTTGCCGCCGCGTCCGGTGATCCGGTACTCGAACGACGAGGTGCGCTTGCCGTAGCCCTTCTCCGAGATGGTGAGAATCACCTGCTCGGCAGCCGACATGGCGGCGTATCGCTCCTGCGACAACGGCGCCTGGCCTTCGGGCGGCATGCCGTTCTCGCCCACGACCTCCTTCTCGATGTCGTCCTCGCCCGTCTCGCCCTCGGTGGCGCGGCGCATCTTGAGATAGGTGATGCGTTCGCCCGAATCCGCCTCCATGTGGCGCAGGACCGCGAGCGAGATGACGTTGTCGCCCGACCCGAGCGTGATGCCGCGCACCCCCATCGAGTCGCGACCCTTGAACACGCGGACATCGGTGACGGGGAAACGGATGCACTGGCCGAGCGCCGTCGTGAGCAGGACGTCGTCGTTCTCCGAGCAGATCTGCACGTCGACGATCGACTCGCCCTCGTCGAGCTTCATGGCGATCTTGCCGGCGCGGTTCACCTGGGCGAAATCGCTGAGCTTGTTGCGCCGGACCGTGCCGCGCGTCGTCGCGAACACCACGTCGAGCCGCGCCCAATCGGCCTCGTCTTCGGGCAGGGGCATGATGGTGGTGATGCGCTCGCCCTGCTCCAGCGGCAGCAGGTTGACCAGCGCCTTGCCGCGGGCCTGCGGGGCCGCGAGGGGTAGACGCCACACCTTCATCTTGTAGGCCTGGCCGAGCGACGAGAAGAACAGCACCGGCTGATGCGTATTGGCCACGAAGATCCGGGCGACGAAGTCCTCGTCGCGCGTCTGCATGCCCGACCGGCCCTTGCCGCCGCGGCGCTGCGCCCGATACGTCGAGAGCGGTACGCGCTTGATATAGCCGGCGTGGCTGACCGTGATGGCCATGTCCTCGCGCTGGATGAGGTCCTCGTCCTCCATGTCGGCTTCGCTGTCGAGGATCGCGGTCTTGCGCGGCGTCGCGAAGCTCGTCTTGATGGCTTCGAGTTCGCCCTTGATGATGTCGAAGATGCGGACGCGCGAGCTCAGGATGTCGAGGAGGTCGGCGATCTCGGCCGCGAGCTTGTTCAACTGCTCGGCGATCTCGTCGCGGCCGAGCGCCGTCAGACGGGCCAGGCGCAACTCGAGGATGGCGCGCGCCTGGACCTCGGACAGGCGATAGGTCCCGTCCTCCTTGAGCACATGGCGCGGGTCGGCGATCAGCAGGATCAGCGGCGCCATGTCGAGCGCCGGCCAGTCGCGGTCCATCAAAGCGGCGCGTGCCGTCGCGGTATCGGGCGAGGTACGGATAAGGCGGATGACCTCGTCGATGTTGGCCACCGCGATGGCGAGGCCGACCTGGACGTGGGCCGCATTGCGGGCCTTCGTCAGCCTGAACTTCGTTCGCCGCGTCACCACTTCTTCGCGGAAATCCACGAAAGCGACGAGGAAGTCCTTGAGCTGCAGCATTTCCGGCCGGCCGCCGTTCAAGGCGATCATGTTGGCGCCGAAGCTCGTCTGTAGCTGGCTGAAGCGATAGAGCTGGTTCAGCACGACATCGGCGACCGCATCGCGTTTCAGCTCGATGACGATCCGCATCCCGTCACGATCGGATTCGTCGCGCATTTCGGAGATGCCCTCGACACGCTTCTCGCGCACGAGTTCGGCGATCTTCTCGATCAGCGTCGTCTTGTTCACCTGATAGGGGATCTCGGTGACGATCAGGGCCTCGCGCTCGCGACGCATCTCCTCGACTTCGACCTTGGCCCGCATGATGATCGAGCCGCGGCCCGTCGCATAGGCCGAGCGGATCCCGGTGCGGCCCAGGATGGAGGCGCCGGTCGGGAAATCGGGTCCCGGGATGATCTGCAACAGCTCTTCGAAGTCGATCTCCGGCTTGTCCATCAGGGCCAGGACCGCATCCACGACCTCGCCGAGGTTGTGGGGCGGGATGTTGGTCGCCATGCCGACCGCTATGCCGCCCGCGCCGTTGACCAGCAGGTTCGGAAAGCGTGCCGGAAGGACCGTCGGCTCCTGGAACTCGCCCGAATAATTCGGGACGAAATCCACGGTATTCTCGTCGAGGTCCTCGAGGAGAGCCAAGGCGGGCCGCGCCAACCTGACCTCGGTGTAGCGCTCCGCCGCGGGCGGATCGCCATCGATCGAGCCGAAATTGCCCTGCCCGTCGAGTAGGGGCAGCCGCATCGAAAACGTCTGCGCCATGCGCACGAGGGCGTCATAGATCGCGAGATTGCCGTGGGGATGGTATTTACCCATGGTGTCGCCGGTGACGCGCGCCGACTTCTTGTGGGCACTGTCCGGCGTGAAGCCATTCTCGTTCATCGTGAAGAGGATGCGGCGGTGAACCGGCTTCAGACCGTCGCGGACATCGGGCAGAGCGCGCGAGACGATCACGCTCATGGCGTAATCGAGATAGGACCTCTTCATCTCGTCGACGATGGAGACCGGGCGGATCCCCGATCCGTCGTCCATCTTTTCTTCGTTATCGGCCAATCCAGAAGATCCTCAACGGGCCGGCGTCGACCATGATCGATGGTGCGCCGGCCGGGCGGGCGAGCCGGACGTTTCGGCTCCCCTTCCCTCTCTGCAGCTTGCGCCGAGTTTACCCGAACGCGCGCCGAAATGCGAAACTATTCAGCAATTAACCCACGGTTTCGGCAACCCTGGCATGGCGTTTCTCGAGACCCGCGACCGCGATGCAGATCGCGATCCCCTCGGCAGCGGCCGCCACTTCGCCGAGTGACGGAAAGCTGGGGGCCAGCCGGAGGTTGGCGTCGTCGGGGTCGTGACCGAGCGGCCATGTCGCGCCGGCCGGGGTCAGGGCCAGGCCGGCCGCCTTGGCGAGCGCGACGACGCGCGACGCCGTTCCCGGCACCACGTCGACGCTGATGAAGTAGCCGCCCTCCGGCCGCGACCAGCGGGCCAAACCGGTGCCCGAGAGGCGCCGCTCCAGGGCCGACAGGACCGCATCGAACTTCGGCGCCAGCAAGGCCCGGTGACGATCCATGTGCCGCTCGACGCCCTCGGCGTCCCGCAGGAACGCCAGGTGACGCAGCTGGTTCAGCTTGTCGGGACCGATGGTGCGACGAACCGCCCGCGCCAGATACCAGGCGACATTGGCGGGCGAACCGGCGAACAGGGCCAGGCCGGCGCCGGCCAACGTGATCTTCGAGGTCGAGGCGAACATGAAGACCCGGTCGGCGTAGCCGGCTTCCGCCGCACGCTCGAGCACGGGAGCGAGCCCGGTCCGGTGCCCCGTCAGGTGATGCACCGCATAGGCGTCGTCCCAGAACAGCCGGAAGTCGGGCGCACCGGTCGGCATCGCCGCGAGGCGGCGGACCGTCTCGCCGGAATAGGTCTCGCCCGACGGGTTCGAATAGCGCGGAACGCACCACATGCCCTTGACGGCCGGGTCCTGCACCAGGGCCTCGACGGCATCCATGTCGGGCCCCTGCCCGGTCATGGCAACCGGCAGCATGCGAAAACCGAACTCCTCGCAGAGGCCGAAATGCCGATCGTAGCCGGGAACCGGGCAGACGAAGGCCGGCAACGGTTCGGCGCCCCAGGGCCGCGCCGAACCCGGCACCCCCTTCAGCAAGGCCCACACGATCGTGTCATGCATGAGGGCGAGGCTGGAATTGTTGCCCAGCACGATGGCGTCCGGCGCGATGCCGAGGACTTCCGCGAAGAGCCCCCTCACCTCCGGCAGCCCCTGGAGGCCGCCGTAGTTGCGAGCGTCTTCGCCCGCCGCCGTGGTCGTGTCGCGGTTGCCCGACGGGGTCAGCATGTCGTTCGACAAGGACAGCTGCTCGGGCGACGGCTTGCCGCGCGTCATATCGAGCTTGAGGCCGCGGGCCTTGAAGGCTTCGTACTCGGCGCGGATGCGGTCGAGGTCGGGAGAAGGAAGCGTTGTCGTCATAAGCGTCTTAGTGCGGGTTGCATCCCGGCCGAAGCGCCGGGATCGGTGCGCGCGAAGGACTGTTGCGTCGACGCGAGGGATCCCGAGTCTGCGGCGCGGCGCGACCGGGATCTCAACAGCTCGCGAGGGGCAGGGAGCCGTCCGCCGCGCCTCAGAACGGGATGTCGTCGTCGATGGCGTCGGCCATCCGTCCGCCGCCGCCGGATCCCCCGCGCTGCTCCATCGGCGACGAGCGTCCAAAGCTCGCTCCGCCACCGCTTCCGCCCGCAAAGGCACCCGGGCCGTCGTCGCTTCCGGCGAAGTTGCCCCCGCCTTGCCCGCGGCTGTCCATCAGGGTCAGTTCGCCGCGAAACCGCTGCAGCACGACCTCGGTCTGAAACTTCTCGACGCCGTCCTTGTCGGTGTATTTCCGCGTCTGGAGCTGGCCCTCGATGTAGACCTTCGAGCCTTTCTTCAGGTACTGCTCGGCCACTTTGCCGAGGTTTTCATTGAAGATGACGACCCGGTGCCACTCGGTCTTGTCCTTACGCTCGCCGCTCGCCTTGTCACGCCAGCTCTCGGTCGTGGCCAGGTTCAGGTTGACGACGGCATCGCCCGAGTTGAGACGTCGCACCTCGGGGTCGCGGCCGAGATTGCCGATCAGGATGACCTTGTTGACGCTGCCCGACATGGACCCCTCCTCGGGACCGGAATGAAACGGAAAGGCCCGCCCGCGCGGAACCCATTCATCTGGCCTCAGCTTTTACGCTCCGCCGCACCATGAAGATACCGGAACGGCCTGCCGTCCACCGGGAAAGCTCGCCCGCCGATCTTTCCTGTGCAGCACGCCGGAACACGCACGAGTTCCTTCTTTGTTCTCTACCACGCTTCTCGTAGGATGCGAAGCGGCGGCTCGAACACGATGCTGCCGCACGCGCTGCACCGCACTATATGTCTTCCGGTCCGGTCCGCGACCGATCCTCGATCATCGAGCCCATCGTCCCATGGCGCAACAGGATTCCAAGTCCCGCAAGACCGCCGCCGAGCCGGAGGCGCCCGTGCGGATCGTCCGCAAGGTGCGGCCCACGAGAGGCACGGACGCGCCGAACGGCGAAGCGGCGCCGGCGATACCGACGGAGGAACTGCCGCCCCTGCCCGAACCCGAGCCGCCGCGTCTCCTCGACCGTAACGCGATCGTCGTGCGGGGCGCCCGGGAGCACAACCTCAAGAACGTCGACCTCACGATCCCGCGCGACAAGCTCGTGGTGTTCACGGGGCTTTCGGGTTCGGGCAAGTCGTCGCTGGCCTTCGATACCATCTACGCCGAGGGGCAGCGCCGCTACGTCGAGTCGCTGTCGGCCTATGCGCGTCAGTTCCTCGAGATGATGGGGAAACCCGACGTCGACCAGATCGACGGGCTTTCGCCCGCCATTTCGATCGAGCAGAAAACGACGTCGAAGAACCCGCGCTCCACGGTCGGCACCGTCACCGAGATCTACGACTACATGCGCCTGCTCTGGGCGCGGATCGGCATCCCCTACTCGCCCGCCACGGGCCTGCCGATCGAGAGCCAGACCGTGAGCCAGATGGTGGATCGCGTGCTGGCCCTCCCGCCGGACACGCGGCTCTACCTCGTGGCGCCGGTGATCCGTGGCCGCAAGGGCGAGTATCGCAAGGAGATCGCCGAGTTCCAGCGCAAAGGGTTCCAGCGCCTGAAGATCGACGGCACTTTCTATCCGATCGACGATGCGCCGGTGCTCGACAAGAAGCTCAAACACGATCTCGGGGTCGTGGTGGACCGGCTCGTCGTGCGGCCCGACATCGCCACGCGGCTCGCCGAGAGCTTCGAGACCGCGCTCGACCTTGCCGACGGGATCGCCATCGTCGAATGGGCCGAACCACCTGCCGACGGCAGCCCGTCGGAGGTCGTCTTTTCGTCGAAGTTCGCCTGCCCGGTCTCGGGCTTCACCATCTCCGAGATCGAGCCGCGGCTGTTCTCCTTCAACAACCCGTTCGGCGCCTGCCCGGTCTGCAGCGGCCTCGGCTCACAGATGACGGTCGACCCCGAGCGCGTCGTGCCGGACCCCAAGCTGACGTTGAAACGGGGCGCCATAGCACCCTGGGCCAAGTCGTCTTCGCCCTATTACGCCCAGACCCTCGAGTCGCTCGCCCGCCACTACAAGTTCAAGCTCGACCTTCGCTGGGAGTCGCTGCCCGAGAGGATCCGAGACATCCTGCTGTTCGGCTCCGGCGCCGAAGACGTCCGCTTCAACTACGACGATGGTGCCCGGGCCTATGGGGTCACGAAGCCTTTCGAAGGCGTGGTCAAGAGCCTCGACCGGCGGTTCAAGGAGACCGAAAGCGAGTTCGCCCGCGAGGAGATCTCCCGCTACATGGGCGCCGTGCCCTGTGCGGCCTGCGCGGGCGCGCGGCTGAAGCCGGAGGCGCTGGCGGTACGGGTCGCCGACCGGACCATCTCGGCCGCGGCCGAGCTGTCGATCCGCAAGGCGATCCTCTGGTTCGATGGCCTGCCGGCCCAGCTCGACGACAAGCGCAACGAGATCGCGTCCCGGATCCTGAAGGAGATCCGCGACCGGCTGCGCTTCCTCATCGACGTCGGGCTCGACTACCTCACGCTGGCGCGCGGCGCCGGAACGCTGTCGGGCGGCTAGAGCCAGCGCATCCGGCTCGCGTCGCAGATCGGCTCGGGTCTCACGGGCGTGCTCTACGTCCTCGACGAGCCGTCGATCGGCCTCCACCAGCGGGACAACGAACGGCTGCTCGATACGCTGCGGCGGCTGCGCGGCCTCGGCAACAGCGTCATCGTGGTGGAGCACGACGAGGACGCGATCCTGGCGGCCGATTACGTCGTCGATGTCGGACCCGGTGCCGGCATTCACGGCGGCCATATCGTGGCGGCCGGTACCCCGGCCGAGATCATGGCCAACCCCGCATCCCTGACGGGGCAATACCTGTCCGGCGCGAAACACGTCGGGGTCCCCCGCAAACGCCGCCAGGCCAAGGATGGCCAGCATCTGCGCGTTCTGAACGCGCGCGGCAACAATCTCAAGAACGTGTCGATGGAGGTCCCGCTCGGCACCTTCACCTGCATCACGGGCGTGTCGGGCGGCGGCAAGTCGACGCTTGTGATCGACACGCTGTTCGCGGCGGCGGCTCGGCAGCTCGGAGGCGCGGCCGAACATCCCGCTCCGCACGACGCGGTCGAGGGGCTCGAGTTCCTCGACAAGGTCATCGACATCGACCAGTCGCCGATCGGCCGCACGCCGCGCTCGAACCCCGCCACCTACACGGGCGCCTTCACGCCGATCCGCGACTGGTTCGCGGGGCTGCCGGAGTCGAAGGCGCGCGGCTACGGCCCGGGGCGCTTCTCGTTCAACGTCAAGGGCGGGCGCTGCGAGGCCTGCCAGGGCGACGGCGTCATCAAGA
>CAXUOD010000235.1:0-7586 GCA_964252585.1 uncultured Lichenihabitans sp.
GCCCGCGAACGGGCGATCGACGTCGCGGCGATGACCGCGCAGGTGAGCAGCAGCGAATGTTTCAGAACCATCGAAAAGGCCTTTCCTGAAATGCGAGGACGGACGGCGGATGCGTTGTGCTGGCGGTCGGGTGCCGATGGGGGCGGCTACTTGGCGCCCATGCGGCGGATCAGCGTGTGCGTGGAGAAGCCCAGCAGGGTCATCAGCAGCATGAGGGCCGAAAGGCTGAGCGCGATGTGGTTGGAGATGATGCCACCCAGGATGGGCCGGATGTCGGACAACACCACGTGGCTCGGCACGACGTAGAGCACCTGCGAGGGCTGCACGGACGAGATCCGGCCGCCGTCGAGGTCGAGGCTCACGGTCTCGCCGTTCAATTCCCGCCATTGCCCATCCGACACGAGCCGGGTGAGGCCGTTCTGCAGCATCCCGGCATTGGGCGCCGTGACCACAAGCCATTGCGCCTTGTCCGGCGTGAACCGCGGCACATCCATGCCGGCGAGCTTCTGGTTGTCGGGTTGCGGGCTGACGGCCGACACGACGAGGGACGGCATCTTGGCCGGCATCGCATGACCATCCTGGTCCGTGCCGAAGAAGAAGCCCAGGGACTTGCCGAAGCGCTGCGCCTTCGCAAGCGCCGCCTGGGCTTGCAGCTCGGGCCGCGCCGTCAGCGACGACGCCCCATCCGACGCCGTCGCGACCGCGCCATCATGGGCAGGTCCGGCGCCGCCATTGCTCTCGTTCGAGGCCGCGGACGTGTTGGCCGGCGCGCTCGAGGCTGCCGGGCTCGCGAACTGGTCGTTCGCCGCAAGGCCTGTCTTGGCCTCGACCGGTCCTGCCAGCGTGATCGGCAGGACCGCGACAGGAGCCACGACGATGCCTGGCGCATCCTGGGCGGAAGGGCGGCCGAGGTGCACCAGCGGTGACGGTACGGTATCGCGGCCGACCGACATGTTGGCCAGGACCGTCAGACCGGAACCGACCGACGTCGAGTTCGCGTCCGGCAGGTAGACGTCGACGCGGTTCTCCTGATCGGCCCTCTGCAGTTCTGCGATCGCACCCGGGATCTGCGGGATGGTGCCGAGATGAGCGAAGCGCGGGAACTGAAGTTCCGATGAGCCCGACAGCGAGAGCCTCACGTCATCCGTCATCGCGGTCGTGTTGCACTGCCGGTCGCTCGACGTCGCCGTATTGCCTTCGATGCCGATCTCGTTGTGGCCCGGGTGAAAGAAGCGGAGCGGCAGTTCGACCATTTCATGCGTCAGCATGCCGCCGCGATCGGGACCGAGGTGCAGCGTCGACACCAGCGTCCCGTTGACGCGAAAGACGAGGCTGCTGTCCGGATTGAGGTTGGCCGCATAGGCACCATCGATCAGCAGGCGCGCCTTGTCGTAATTGGCGGGATAGAAGTCGCTCGGCAGCACGATATCGAGCGACGCGGTATAGTGACGTCCGGCAAAGCCTTCCGGCTTGAATCCGAGCTCGCTGAAGCTCTTCTGCATCTCGCCGTCGATGATCGCTTCTCCCGTCCTCGTCGGAACCACTACGCCGGACGTCTTGCCGGCGAAGGTCTCGACGTCGTGGTCGAGCTCGGCCTCATTGGCGCTCGCGAGGATCAGGACGAGCCGGCTGGTACCCGGGTCGCGAGCGAAGGTCACGCCATCCTCGACACCGAGGATGTTCAGGCCCTTGGTGACGTTTTCGCGCGGGCCCGTCGTCAGGACGACTTCGATGCCTGGACCTTGACCCGGGCCCGGACCGGTTTCGACGACCGGCCGGGTCAGACCGCCGCGGCTCACGAGCGCGTCGATGAAGCGCCCGGCCCTGCCGATCGAGGCTGCGTCGTCGCTCTCGCCGGTCCGCAGGTAGATCCGGGTCGTCCCGTCCTCCGCCAGAGGTTCGCCGGCGAGTTCGTCGATGGCGCGGATCGTCCCGGCGGCCAACGACGGCACCACGAAGCCCGTCTGGCCGGGGTCGAGGGCGGTCCACAGCTCGTAGGTTGCCCCCGCGGAGCAATCGACGCGATGTGTCATCGATACGCTGACGTCGACTTTGTTGAAGCCCGGCACCAGAACGCCCGGCGGGATCGTGACGGGGATCAGCGACGTGATGTTGGGCGCCCGGGCCGGTATCGTGGCCAGGACATGGTTGTTGATGCTGAGCCTGACGAAGGAGCGCTCCGGCAGCAGCAGGACCGTGTTCTTGAGCGCCAGCTGGAAGGCCTTCGTATGATCGACTTCGGCGCGGCCCAGATAGACCGACCAGCTGCGCTGAGCCGTTTCGCCCCTGAACACCATCTCGTCGCGACCGGCGGGCAGGTGTTTCAGAAGGGAAGGTTGAACCGTCTTGTCGAAGAGTGTGGATGAGGGCGTCGCGGCTGCGGCGCTGTGGGCCGCGGCCAGGAGCATCAGGCATGCGACGGCGGCCGAGGATTTCAAGAGATGCTTCGAAAGGATCGACATGGGATTTGCCTCGTTCACGAGTGGTGGACCGGTGGCTCCGCCTCAGACGGCGGAGCTTTCGACGTTGTGTGCGCTGGTGGCCTGATCGGCCGAACCACGGCGGAACGCGGCGTAGAAGAGCCCGCGCCCCATCTGCGAGATCCACCAGCCGGCGAAGACCGCCGACCCGTACACGACACCCCGGCGCAGGTAACCGGAGACGCGCCGCTTGTGGATCGGGGCGATGTCGGAGAAGACGACCCGCGCGATGATCCTGAAGCGGTCGCCGGACGTTCCGTAGAACTTCAGACCGAAGCCGCGATCCCGCTCCAAGGTGCGGCGTCCGGCACTGACCACCGGCGTCGACAGCACGCGGCCGTCGGCGTCTCCCGTGATGATGCGCAGCGTCGCGGTGCTACGGGGCGGAAGCAGCACGGGTTCCAGGGCGCGAACCTGCAGCCCGCCGAACGACATGTCGTCGATGATCACGGGAACCTCTTGAGTCCCGACCGTGAGGGTGGCCTTCACCTTGCTGTCGACCCGCGGCATGCTGCGGCGCTCGCGGCGCTCCGAGACGGCGCCGAGGGCCGTTCCGGTCAGCAGCAGGTTGAGACCGCTCCAGATGCCCACGACGATGATCAGGTCTCGGGCATTGGGTTCGTTGACGTAGCGGTAGGCAAGCATCGCCATGCTGGCCGCGACCAAAGCGAAGATCGCGAAATAGGGCAGGGCGAAGGAGGACAGGCGGTTGTCGTTGAGGGTCTGCCCCTTGGCCGTGACGTTGAACTTCGGGCGATGCGGATCGAGGAAGACGCTGATGACGGCGCGGAACAGCATCACGGACTGGATGTATTCGTAAAGATCCGACGTCCACGGCCAGCGGAACCGACCGAAGATGTAGCTCTGGATCATCAGGGCCGAGACAATATAGGTCAGGGTGTATGACAGAAATTCCTGACCGTTGGCGATGTAGATCTTCATACCGAAGAAGATGAACAGCATGGGCGCGAAGATGAAGATCATGCGCGAGATCGGGAAGAGCCAGAACATGCTGCTCGACAGGTAGCAGAGGCGCTGTGCCAGGGTGAGCCCGCGCTGGAAGAGCGGATTCTTGAGCAGGAGGATCTGGACCATGCCGCGGCACCAGCGGGAACGCTGGCCGATGAAGCTTTCGAACGTCTCGGGCTGCAGGCCGGCGATCATCGGCTTGTCGACGTAGAGGCTGTTCCAGCCGCGAGCATGCAGTTCGAGCGCGCTTTCGGCATCCTCGGTGATCGACGAACCGTGGAAACCGCCGACCTGTTCGAGGGCCGCCCGGCGCAGCAGCGCCGCCGAGCCGCAGAAGAAGGCGGCGTTCCACTTGTCGAGGCCCTTTTGCACCAGCCCGTAGAACATCTCGTTTTCCGCCGGGAGACCCGCGGCCGCGATGTTCTTTTCGATCGGGTCCGGGTTCAGGAAGAAGTGCGGCGTCTGGACCAGGAACAGCTTTTCATCGGTACCGAAGAAGCCGACAGTTTCGGTGAGGAAGTCCTGAGCCGGGACATGGTCGGCATCGAAGACCGCCACGATGTCGCCGTCGCTATGCGCCAGGCCGTTGTTGAGGTTGCCGGCTTTGGCGTGGTTGTTTTCGCTTCTGGTGAGATAGCGGGCACCGAGCTCGGCGCAGAGCGCCTGCATGCTGGCCCGCCGGGTGACGGCCTTCGATCCCTCATAGGGATCGTCCGACGAGACCTTGGCATCCGTGCTGCCGTCATCGAGCAGAAACACATTGAGCTTGCCGGCCGGGTAGGTCATCCGCTTGGCCGCGGCGAGCGTCGGCGCCACGATTTCGATGCTCTCGTTGTAGGACGGTATGAAGACGTCGACCGTCGGAGCCGCTGCGGCGTCGACCCGCGGCGCCTTCGGTCGATCGATCGGGTCGGCCACCGTGAACAGGCTCAGGAACAGCATGGTGACGCAGTAGAGTTCCGCGACCACCAGAATGACGCCCGCCACGAAATCGCCCGGCGAGTCGATCGACGGCACCGTGCTGGAGAGCCGCCAGAAGACGTAGCGCAGGATCACGAACGTTCCCAACCCGAGAAACACGGCGCGCCAGGGGCCACGAAGGTTGAGCAGCTTGATCACGGCCATGGCGCCGATCGCCGAAGCCGACAAGGCGAGTTGTGCTTCCACACCGAGTGGCAGGCCTGCGAGTAGAATAACACAACAGGTTGCCAGCAACCATACTACTAATGCGGGAATTCTCATTATAGCCTCCTCGGAAACCAATGAAGTCGACGGTTAGGTGATCAGCTCCGATGAATTATCGGGCGCAGCGAATGGGTGCACGACAGCTTACGTTAGGGCAACACGAGAAATGTTGAATCGAGTTGTTATGATCCCCATTCGAAATTGATAGTTAAATTGGCAGATTTTGGTTAAGGGCTGGAATGATCTGATTAGATAAAATTTTATGGATCTAGTTCATGATGCTTTCTGCTGGTTTCTGGCCGTCTCGCGTCGTTCAGGCTCGGCGCTTTCGCGTCAGCCGACGGCGAGCCAGCGCCCCTTGAGGCGCGACACTGGCGCGCCGCATCGGCCGTCCAATCCGGGTTGGTCAGCTTCGACTTACGTCGGGGCGTTAACCGCGCTATGGCTGGATGCGGCTAAGATCATCCCCAGACCCTTCCTCGCGCGTTGGCTGATCCCATGACCGATCCCGAGCCCCTCCCCGCGACCCTGCGGCTTGCCCGCGCCGAACATGCGCGGCTTGCGGGCGTCATCGCGGCTCACGACGTCGCCTACCACCGCGACGACGCACCAACGGTGTCGGACGCCGACTACGACGCCCTGCGGCGGCGTCTCACGGCGATCGAAGCGTCTTTTCCGGTCCTCGACACGGCCGCGAGCCCGACGGCGTCGGTCGGCGCGAAGCCATCCGAGAAGTTCGTCACCGTGCGGCATCGCGTCCCGATGCTGTCGCTCGGCAACGTCTTCGCCGACGAGGAAGTCACCGAATTCACCGCAAGGGTGCGGCGCTTTCTCGGACTCGGTGCTGAGGCCCCGCTGGCCGTGACCGCGGAGCCGAAGATCGACGGGCTCTCCTGCTCCTTGCGCTACGCGGCGGGCCAGCTCGTCGGGGCTGCCACCCGTGGCGACGGCTATGCGGGCGAGGATGTGACGGCAAACGTTCGCACCGTCGCCGCCATCCCTCAGAGCCTCGCCGGACCGGACGTCCCCGACGTGCTCGATGTGCGCGGCGAGATCTTCATGACGAAGGACGATTTCGCGGCCCTGAACGCGCGTCAGCGCGAAGCCGGGCGCCCGGCCTTCGCCAATCCGCGCAACTCTGCCGCGGGATCGCTGCGCCAGCTCGACCCGGCCATTACGGCGGCCCGGCCCCTGCGGTTCTTCGCCTATGCCTGGGGCGAGGCGAGCAGCCTGCCGGCCGCGACCCAATCGGGCATGATCGCCGCCTTTGCGCGCTTCGGACTTCCCACGAACCCACTGAGCCGAGTGTGCGAGACGACCGACGCGCTCATCATGTGCTATCGCGAGATCGAGGGCCTGCGTTCTACGCTGCCCTACGACATCGACGGTGTCGTCTACAAGGTCGACGACCTGGCCTATCAGTCACGGCTCGGCTTCGTGTCGCGGGCGCCCCGCTGGGCCGTGGCACACAAGTTTCCGGCCGAACGGGCCACCACCACGCTGCTTGCCATCGACATCCAGGTCGGGCGGACGGGTTCGCTAACGCCCGTGGCGAAGCTGGCTCCGGTCACGGTGGGCGGCGTCGTGGTCGAGAACGCGACATTGCACAACGAGGACGAGATCCGCCGCAAGGACGTGAGGGTCGGCGACACGGTGAGATTGCAGCGGGCCGGCGACGTGATCCCGCAGATCATCGAAGTCCTGCTCGAAAGGCGGCCCGAAGGTGCCGAACCCTTCCGGTTCCCCGAAACATGCCCGGCCTGCGGCTCGGCCGCGATCCGGGAAATCGACGAGAAGACCGGAACGGCGGACGTGGTCCGCCGCTGCACCGGCGGTCTCGTCTGCCCGGCGCAGGCCGTGGAGCGCCTCAGGCACTTCGCCTCGCGCCATGCCTTCGACATCGAAGGGCTGGGCGACCGACAGATCGAGCTCTTCTATGCCGAAGGGTTGATCCGGACGCCTTCGGACATCTTTGCGCTCGAGGAACGCGACAAAGCGAGCCCGACGAAGCTCGCCAGCCGCGATGGTTTCGGAGCTACTTCGGTCCGTAACCTCTTTGCCGCCATCGCCAACCGGCGCCACGTGCCGCTCAACCGGCTGCTCTACGGGCTCGGGATCCGCCACGTCGGGGAGACCAATGCGCGACGGTTGGCGCGACATTTCGGCACGATCGAGGCCTTGCGCGAGGCGGCCCGCGCCGCGATCGAGGCCGGATCCGAAGGCCGCGCCGAGCTTTGTGCCATCGATGGCCTGGGAACCGCCGTGGCCGAGGCGCTCGCCGACTTCTTCGCCGAGCCGCATAATGAGGCGGAACTCGACCGGCTTCTCGCTGTTCTCACGGTCGAACCCATGGAGGGCGTGGCCGCGACGAGCCCGGTGTCGGGACAAACGATCGTGTTTACCGGAACACTCGAGAGAATGACGCGCGACGAAGCCAAGGCTCGCGCCGAGTCCCTCGGCGCCAAGGTCTCGGGTTCGGTTTCGAAGAAGACGGACCTCGTCGTCGCAGGACCCGGTGCCGGCTCCAAACGCACCAAGGCGGACGAGCTGGGGATCAAGGTGATCAGCGAAGACGAATGGCTCGTTCTCGCCAATAGCCCCGGCCAGTCCGCGTCGGCGGCCTAGAACCGCTTCGGCCAACAGAGTCTTGCCTCAGCCGATCCGATTTTGACAACATAACTTTCGAGCGACAACGTTTCTATGTCTGTGAACGGCAGATGAACAAAGTAAACTGCACAATAATTCGAACGAGAATATGGAACCGGCTTACATCCTGACCTATTTGTGTTCCGAGGGTGAGATTTCAGGACGACATACGATCATGGTTGATTTTCGTTCGGCTCGAGCGAGCGTGAAAAAGATAGCCGTCGCCGGCTTGGTGGCGGCGTCGATGGGCGCGGTGCTGGTCGCTTCTGCGGAACCCGCGCAGGCCTTCCGCGGCGGGTTCGGGGG
>CAXUOD010000236.1:0-7472 GCA_964252585.1 uncultured Lichenihabitans sp.
AGATGACGCTCGGCATGCTGGGCATCGTAGCGACCCCGCTGGCCTGTTCGGCCGAGAGGCGGTTCGTCCCCTCGGCGGAGGAAGCACGTCGGCTGATCGGCCCGGCCACGCGCGCCATCGTTCTCGTATCGCCGAACAACCCGACCGGCGCCACCTATCCGGCCGCCGTGATCGAGGCCTTTCAGGATCTCGCACGCGAGACGGGCATCGCACTGGTGATCGACGAAACCTACCGCGACTTCCTGCCCGGCGGACTCGACCGCCCCCACGACCTCTTCGCCGACGCCCGATGGCGCGGCACGACGCTCCACCTCTACTCGTTCTCGAAGAGCTACGCGGTTCCGGGGCACCGGCTCGGTGCCGTCATGGCGGATGCGCCCGTGCTGGCCGAGATCGCCAAGGTACTCGACTGCATGACCATCTGCCCGCCCCGCGCGGCACAGCCGGCGATCGCCTGGGCGGTCGAGGGCACGCGCGCCTGGCGCGGCGACGTGCGGGAGACGATCAACCGGCGCGCCGCGACGTTCGCGGAGGCGGTCGCGATCTCGCCCGGATGGTCGATCTCGGCGATGGGCGCCTATTTCGCCTACGTGCGGCACCCGCTCGCCGCACCGTCGGCCTTGGCGGCGGAGCGCCTGGCGGTCGAGGGCGGCGTGGTGACGCTCCCCGGATCCTTCTTCGGCCCAGGCCAGGAGGATCATCTGCGCTTCGCCTTCGCCAATGTCGACGGACTGCAGATCGAGCGGCTGTCCGAGCGGCTGGCGAGCCTCTCGGTTCGGTCATCCAGCCGCACCGGACACGTGAGCCGCCCCGGATTTGTCTTGCGCGGCCCTTCCGATCCAGCCTAGATCGGCGCTCCACCATCGTCGGGGTGCCTGGCTAAAGCCGGGCTGAGATTCCTCGTAGTCGAGGTCAACCCGTAGAACCTGAACCGGATCATGCCGGCGGAGGGAACGAGTCCATGGCCCATGCGGGCTCGACCGGCTCATTGCGATCGATCCGCGACCCGACGCTGCCGTCGCGCCGCTCCCGCGCGCCGTTGCCCTGGACCGCGATCCTCACCGGCTTCGGTTTTCTCGCCTTCTGGGAAGTCACGGTCCGCCTCCTGGGTACGCCCGCCTACATCCTGCCGACGCCATCGCGCGTCGCCCTTACCCTCGTCGAGCAGGCGGGGCTGCTCTGGCGCGACGCGCTCGTCACAGGCAGCGAAATGCTGGGCGGTCTGTTGCTCGGGACTGCCGCCGGGATCGGCGTGTCGCTCGTCATGGCGCAGTCGCGGCGCCTCGAACAGGCGCTCGGGCCCCTGCTGGTCGTGGCCCAGGCCCTGCCGGTCTTCGCCATCGCGCCGCTGCTGGTCGTCTGGTTCGGGTTCGGCATCGCGTCGAAACTCGCCATGGCGGCGCTGATCATCTTCTTTCCCGTGTCGACGAGCCTCTTTGAGGGTCTGCGCCGCACCGACGAAGGCTTGATCGACCTCGCGCGCCTCAATCGCGCGAGCCGTCGCGATACGCTCTTCCTCATCCGCCTGCCCGCCGCCCTGCCGGCTCTGGCCTCCGGTCTCCGGGTCGCGGCCGCCGTGGCGCCGCTCGGCGCCGTGGTGGGCGAATGGGTCGGGTCCTCGTCGGGCCTCGGCCTCGTCATGCTGCACGCCAATGCCCGCATGCAGACCGACACGGTCTTCGCCGGGCTCGCCATCCTCGTGGTCTTCTCGCTCGCGCTCTGGGGGGCGGTCGGCACGCTGACGCGCCGCCTCGTGTTCTGGGCGCCCGACACCCTCGCCGACTTGTCCACCCGCGCCGGAGATTGATGGATGCGCCTTCTCGCCCTCGTGACGACACTGCTGCTCGGCCTCTCGGCCGGCTTCGGCCCGGCCCGGGCAGCCGATCCCGCTGCCCCCGCAACACCGATCGCCGCAGCGCCGCAAAAAGTGACGCTGTTGCTCGACTGGTTCGTGAACCCCGTCCATGCGGCGATCGTCATCGCGAAGGAGAAGGGTTTCTTCGCCCGCGCGGGGCTCGACGTCACCTTCGTGGAGCCGGCCGACCCTTCCATGCCGCCGCGCCTCGTGGCGGCCGGCCAGGGCGACATCGCACTCACCTATCAGCCGAACTTCTATCTCGACGTCGCGGCCGGCCTGCCGATCCAGCGCGTCGGAACCTCGATCGCGACACCTTTGAACACCGTGATGGTGCTGGCCAGCGGCCCCATCAAGACGCTCGCCGATCTCAAGGGCAAGACGGTCGGCTACTCGGTGGCGGGCTACGAGACCGCTCTCCTCGGGACCATGCTCGAGAGCGCCGGGCTGAAGCTCGAAGACGTCAAGCTCATCAACGTCAATTTCGCCCTGACGGAACCGCTGATCACCGGGCAGGTCGACGCCGTGGTGGGCGCCTACCGCAACGTCGAATTCTTCGAGATGCAGATCGCCGGTCATCCCGGGAAGCTGTTCTTCCCCGAGGAGCACGGCGTGCCGGCCTACGACGAATCGATCTTCGTCACCTCGGTCGAGAAAAGCCACGCCCCCTTCGTCCGTCCCTTCCTCGACGCCATCGGGGCGGCCCAGCTCTATATCCTCGACTACCCCGAAGACGCCTGGGCGGCCTTCATCAAGGCCTATCCGAAGCTCGATGATGCGCTGAACAAGTCAGCATGGGCCGCGACCCTGCCGCGCCTCTCGGCCGATCCCGCCGCGACCGACCCGGTACGCTACGCGACCTTTGCCGATTTCATGAAGCGCAAAGGGCTGATCGACCACGTCGAGCCGCTCGAGCGCTACATCGGAAAGTGAAAGCGACGGCGGGCTCCGTGCTGCTAAGGTCTCAAGGCGCTGAGCACGGCCCTGGAACCGTCCTACGTTGCTGGTGTCGAACGGTTGAGAGACAAAGGATTGGTCCGGATGAAGATCAAGATCGTCGTTCACGAAGCCGAAGAGGGTGGATTCTGGGGCGAAGTTCCGGCCATTCCCGGTTGTGCTTCGCAGGGTGAGACCATGGACGAGCTTCTGCGAAACCTTGAAGAGGCCATCGAAGGGTGCCTGGCGATCGACGTGGTGACACCCGAACCTGGTGGTTCGGAGCAGATCCTCGACATTGCAGTTTGAAAACACTTTCCGGAAGAGAATTCGCTCGACTCATCCAAGCGCATGGATGGCAGTTGCTGCGCGTGAACGGTAGCCATCACATCTATGGAAGATCGGGCAGTACCGTGAGACTCACGATCCCGATCCATGCCAACCGTGCACTCAAGACTGGGCTGCTGCGCCACTTGGCCAAGGCGGCCGGGTTAACGGAGGATGACCTCACGTGAGTTCGCCGCATGAACGCGAACGCGTCAGTGCCACATTTCGGCCAGCGCTTCCAGCGGGTGAGCGCATTGGCAGGTTGCGTGCGGGTGAACGATAGGGTGTTGCCATGGACGCCATCTTCGACGCGAGTTCGACCGCAAGAGTCAGGCTCTCCGCGGGTCATTTGGCCGTGTACCGGAGACGACTGCCGATCAAACGTCGCCCCCGTCCCCGAACACCGGCCCTGCTCCCGAACCGGTGCCAAGGTTTTCGAGTCGGTGGGCATAGGCGAAGCGCCGGCCGTACCAACTGTCGGCAACGAATGGCCGCACCTGAACGCCCGTCGGGAGGGTGTCGCCCCCAATGCTCTGCCGCACCGCATCCGTGCAGTCGATGAACGACGGCGTGCCATGAACCTCGCCGATCCACAGGACGACATGCGACAGCCGGCCGGCATCGCTGCGGATGAAGAGCAGGTCGGCGGGGCGCAGCGTCGCGACGGCGTCTTCGTAGGAGGTCGGCACGATGCGGGCGAGTGCCACGCTGCCCCGGTTGCCCGGGCCACCCACCACGACGGTCTCGGCCTGGTCCGCGATGGCGGTCGGCAGCTTGATGCCGAGCGTCGTGTTGAACACGAGCGAGGTGAAGTTCGAACAATCGAGCCCCGGCCCGTTGCGGCCCGCGGACACCGACAGCCAGGGCCAGTCGTCGGGCGGGTCGAAGGCCGGGACGTGATGATGCTGGTAGCCGAGGCCGATGTAGCGGCGTGCCGTGGCGATCAGATGTCGCCGTAGCCAAGCAGGTTCATCGACGAGCCCGGCCGGGACCGGAAAGTGTCGGGCCGGCGGCCCCCAGGCGCCCCAACGCTCCCGTGTCTGCCGGGTGTAGAACTCCGACATCGGGATCACGGCTTGATCACCTCCGGGGAATGCCGAAGCGGCACGGATTCCGGCGATGGTCGTAAAGGACAGACTGCCGAGCATGAAGGCTCTACGCTGCATGGTTTGGATCCGGCATGATGATGCAATCATGTTCTATATGCGGGACTGCGCACCTCTTTGGGCCGCAGTCGCGGTCGCCCGGCGACGAGAGTCTGCGGTTGAGAGGCAGGGGACGGTTTCGGTGGAAGAACAAGATCGTCGTTCACCAGGCCGAGGATGGTGGATAGGGGGGCGAAGGCCCATCCATTCCCGGTTGTGCCTCGCATGGTGAGACCATGGAAGAGCTTCTGCAAAATGTGGCAGAAGCGATCGAAGGGTGCTTAGCGATCGACATGGTAGCAGTTGAACCGGGCGGGGCGGAGCAGATCCTCGACATCGCAGTATGAAAGCATTCTCCGGAAAAATTTCGAGCTGCTAATTATACGGTAAGGATGGCAATCGTTATGCATCAACGGTAGCCATCACATCTACGGCCGATCCATGGCAACCGTGCACTTAAGACTGGGCTTCTGCGCCATCTGGCCAAAGCCGCCAGTCTCACAGAGGACGACCTCGCGTAAGTACGCCCTCATCGAGGCGAATAGCGTCCGTGCGCCTGCGTTCCGCCCCTACCCCTTCGTGCGCAACGTCGACCGTCCCCCATCAACGCCGATCACCTGTCCGGTGATCCAGGCGCTGTCGGGTCCGAGCAGGAAAGCCGCGAGCCCGGCGATGTCGTCGGCCTCCCCGAGACGCCGCAAGGCGTGGGTGTCGGCGACACCCTTGGCCAGCGCTTCGTTGCGGGTGAGCGCTTCGGCGAGGGGCGTGCGGGTGAGCGACGGGGCGATGCAATTGACCCGGATCTTCGGCGCGAGTTCGGCCGCGAGGGCCAGCGTCAGGCCCTCTACCGCCCCCTTGGCCATGCTGACCGAGGCATGGGCCGCAAAGCCCTGACGCACTGCGACGGTCGAGAACAGCAAGGCCGAGGCGCCCTCGACCTGCTTCAGGGCTGGTGCGGCAGCCTTCATGGCCAGTGCCGCTCCGAGCGCGTTGACTCGCCAGTCCCGCTCGAAATCCACCGCCGTCAAAGCGCCGATCGGCTTCAGGTTGATGGTCCCGACCGCGTAGACCAACCCGGCCAAGGCTCCATCGACCACAGCCGCCGCGACCGCGGCCTCGATCGCCGCGGGATCGGTGACGTCGGCCACCATCGAGCGCGCGCCTGTCTCACGGGCTAACGCGTCGAGCTTGGTCCCGTTACGCCCCACGAGAAACGGCATGTCGCCCCGGGCCATGAGCCGCCGCGCGATCGCCGAACCGATGCCGCCCGCTCCGCCGAAAATGATGACCGATGCCAAGCCAACGCCCTTCCTGCCAACCCGTGTTTCAGAGCAGCGACCCCGACGGTCCTGAGTTCGGTTCCTGCCCGGCAGCGATCGTCTTGGCGGCCCGCAGGTCGTCGACGAAGCGGGCATATTCGGTCCGCTGCGAGGCTTCATCGGGAAGCCGCAGCAGATAGGACGGATGGACGGTAACGAAGACCGGCCCGGCGAGAGGCGAGGACAGGACCGTGCCGCGCACCGACAGGACGGAAGCGCTTTGTCCCGTGAGCGAGCGGATCGCCGAGGCGCCGAGCGCGATCGTGAGCCGCGGGCGCAAGATCCTGAGCTCTTCTTCGAGCCAGTGATGGCAGGCGTTGATCTCGCCGATGCCGGGCTTCTTGTGGATGCGCTTCTTGCCGCGCGGCTCGAACTTGAAGTGTTTGACCGCATTGGTGACATAGGCACGCTTGCGGTCGATGCCGGCCTCGCCGAGCGCCCGGTCGAACATGCTTCCGGCCGGTCCGATGAAAGGCTTGCCGGCCAGATCCTCGCGGTCGCCCGGCTGCTCGCCCACGAAGACGAGGTCCGCGGTCGACAGGCCTTCGCCGAACACCACCTGTGTCGCGAAACGGTGGAGGTCGCAACGCGTACAGGACAACGCCTCCCGACGTAGCATCTCGAGACCGTTACCCCCCATGCCGCTACCCGACGGTCGAGGCCCCTCTTCCGAATGTGCCAAGAGGGCCTCCTCTGTGCGGACCAAACGTGCCTCTTCCGTGCGCGCCAAGCGCGCCTCTTCCGTGCGCGCCAAGCGCGCCTCTTCCGTGCGCGCCACGATCGTGGCGGCGCGTTTCGGCACGGACGTCTGTGGAGTGGCGACCATGGTGGCCTCGCTGTTTCCGGCGGATCGGATCAAGGGGGCGATCAGCGACGCCTCGGGCAGGTTCTTCCAATATTTGACCGGCATCTCGCGCTTCATCGCATCGACCTTCAAACGCGCCGGATTGAAGATATTCGTATAATAGGTGCGCCAATCCTCTTCCGTCGCGTCTTCGGCCGGGACATCGTCGCGCGAGCCGCCGGGACCGAGCATGAGAGCGGTTCCGTCCCAGGAGGCGCGCGCGTCCGGCGTCACGATGGTCCAGTCCATGGCGCCGAACCGCTCGACGAAGAAGGGGGCCGTCAGGGCCAGGATGTGATGTTCGGGTTCGAACCAGGCGAGATAGGTGGGTCGCCCTGCGGCGCCGTCGGCTCGGGGCTCGGTCGGCGCCACTTCCTTGAACCGCACGAAAGCCGTCATCTTGTGGCGGTCGCGACGCACCGATTTCGCCATATGCTCGATGCGGAACACGTCGTCGTCGGTCGTGATGTCGAGGAGTTTAGGCTCATCCTGCAGACGATCCAGCACGCGATACAGAAAGGCGAAACGCTCGGGGTCCTTATGGCACGCGACGAGTTCGGCCAGATCGACGAAACGGCGCGGAACCCGCAGCGCACGCGGCGGCGTAGCAGCGGCGGCCTCGGTGTCCGACACATCGACGAAAAGGTCGGGCGCATCGCGATCCGCACGCCACACGACGTCGGCCGGCCTCACGCGAGCTTCGGCCAAACGTCGCGCCGCGGTCCGCCATCCCTCGTAATCGTCGGGCGACCGGAGGACGATTTCGCGCATCAGAAAAGGCTCAATTGCTCGACGGGGCGCTGCACGACCTTGGCCAAGTGGGCGCCATCGAGCGCGGCGCCGGGCGTCCAATCGAGCGCCGTGACGAACGACCCGAGCGTCTTCGTCGAGCGCGTCAGCTTGGCGAGATCGTCGAGCCGCAGCGCCGTCAGCCGACGGATCTTCAGGATGCGATCGACGCTGCGCACGCCAAGCCCCGGGATGCGGAGCAGATCCTCGCGCGGTGCCCGGTTGACGTCGATGGGGAAGCGCTGCCGGTTCCGAAG
>CAXUOD010000237.1:0-7469 GCA_964252585.1 uncultured Lichenihabitans sp.
GCCGACCGTCTCCGGGGCGAACTGCACCGCGAGGGCGAACACCGCGTACATGCCGGCCATCAGAGTGAACATGCCGGCCGTGCCCGCCACGTCGAAGATCCGCCCGGCGAGGAGCGGCATCCAGGCGCCCGCCATCGTGCCGAGGGCCAGGATGAACGCCGTCCCGAAGCCGCGCACCCGCGTGGGGTAGTTCTCGGGCGCGAAGATCCACACGGTCGTGTTGAGCAACAGCACGAAGAATTGAAAGGCCGCCCCAAAAACAAGGATCAGCGCGTCGTTCGTATCCAGGAAGCCGAAGCCGAGCCCGGCCGCCGCGGCGCAGAGCGCGCCGGCCGTCAGCACCAGCTTGCGGGGCACGCGGGCCGCCAGCACCGCGGCCGCGAGTGCGCCGAACAGGCTGCCGCTCTGGAGGATGATCGTGTAGAGGAAGCTCCGCGTGATCGTGTGGCCCTGCGCGACGAGGATCGTGGGCAGGAGGGTGAGCACGGTCAGTTGCGCCCCGAACGTCATCCAGGACGCCACCCCGAGCGCTACCGTCCGCCGAAGCAGGCCGCCGCGGAAGACGTCGACAGCGATGGCGCCGAGCTTCGGCTCGTCACGGACGGGCTGGGCCGTCACGTAGGCCTCGACCGCGTAGCCCTTCGTCGCGAAGGAGCCGGTCGCGAGTTGCGACAGCACGCGGTTGGCCTCCTCGACCCGGCCGCGCGCCACGAGGAAGCGCGGCGTCTCCGGCACGAAGCGACGATACAATACCACCATGACGGCGGGCAGGACGAGCGCCGCGAAAAGCCAGCGCCACCCGTCGCCGCCCGGGAACAGTGTGAAGACTAGGAGCGCGAAGGCGGGCGCCAGCATGTTGCCGAAGCCACCGCCGCCGACGTTGATGAGCCCGACCGCAGTGCCGCGGAAGCCCGAGGAGCAGAACTCGGCCAGCAGGGTGACGGCCGTGACGATCTCGCCGCCGAGCCCGAGGCCGACAATGAAGCGACCGCCCGCCAGTACGGGGTAGCTCGGCGCGAGCGCGCAGACGACTGCGCCGACCGTGAACAGGAGCAGGTTGACGTTGAGCATGAAGCGGCGGCCGAGCCTGTCGGCCAGGACGCCCGAGCCGAGTCGGCCCGTTGCGGCCGCGATGAACGTCATCGTGTTGAGGAAGCCGACGTCGCCGGCCGACAGGTGCCACTGGTCGCGCAGGAAGGGCGCGATCAGGCCGACCGTGTTCTGCTCGAAGACGTCGAACATGACGCCGACCAGCACCAGCGCGACGATGAGCTTGTGAGCGGTCGTGACGCCGATGCGGTCGAGCGCGGCCTCGACCTGGGCCGATGCCGCCGAGGTCGGGGCGGAGAGCTGGACGCCTTCGCCGGCCATGGTTGGATCCTTTGCTGATCGTGGGTCCGGTCAGGAAAGGCCCTGTCTTTGCCCCCACATTGGTGCAGCAAGCGCTATGCCAGGATGGCCAATTCGTGTTCTCGCCCCCGATCAGCGCCATCGATCGATGAGAGCCGCTGTCTACCCCGATACGCCGTTCCGGCATTTGGTGAGCGATCCCGGGAGCGGACGTTTAGACATGCCATGTGGGGGGAGCACGCTTTCGCTCGATGTCACCCACAAGGCTATCCCTTCCCCGGCGAAAGCCCTGACGACTGGTGGCTCTCGGTTCATCCGCTTGAGGAAGGCCCGTAGCCGCTCCAGCACGGCAATGTCGAAGCTCCAAGCCGCCCGCCGGGGCCAAAGCAGGCAGGATCGGCGATCACCATCGCACCGCCGATTAAAAAGGGCCGCTCGCCCATCTGAACCTCACGGTGCGATCCGCTCGGTCAGGCTTCCGCCGAAGCCAACGGATCGGTTGCCCATAGGTCTGACTGCGGGGGAGCGGCCACCATCGCCAGTAGCTTCTCCGCATCCCCAGTCTCGGCGCGGAACCGGGCATAATCCTGAAAGCTCTGGGCGTCGTCCCATTCCTGGATCAGCATGAACTGGTCGGAAGCGGTCGCACCGGCGAGAAGGTGAATGCTCCGAAAGCCGCGGCACCGTCGGGTTTCCGGGAACAATCCCGTGAGAGTTTCAACGAAGGCATCGGCAAGACCGGGCTTGACGACCCAGTTCACGACTACAGTGACGCCTTGCGACACGCCCATGTTCTCCGGTCGGGTCGCGTCAAGTTGAGCGCGACGTCGTTCCTGAGCGACGTTCCGCGATGGACGAAGAAGCGCACGCCGTTCGAGCGCGGTACGACGGCGCTCAACCGAGGCCTGCGATGCAGCGGGCGAGCGCGAGTTCGACGTCGAGGTCCCGCGCGGCGTCGACAAGGAGCGCGTTGTCCTTGCGCCCGATCGCCGAGGCGGCCGGTCGCGGGCCGTCCGGCTCGGCGGCGAGGCGTTGGGCGTAGCCGGCCAAGACGCGCGGCAGCATCTCGTCCATAAGGGCGGCCTTCGCGTCGAACGTCCCGACGCCGCTGGCGCTCAGGAAGCGGAACACTTCCGCCAGCAACTCGCCCATGCCGATGATCATGTGATTGCCGGCGAGCTTGACCGCCATCGCCTGCTCCGGCTCCCGCCCGATCCAGCGCGTCGTGCCGGCGAAGGACAGGATCGGTTGCACCTCGTGGAAGACCGTCTCGGGACCGGAACACATGATCGCGAGCTCGCCGCGGGCGGCGGCCTCCGGCCGTCCGAACACGGGAGCGGCGAGGAATCGCTGGCCGCGGCTCCCGTGCGCTTCGTAGAGTTCGCGCGCGAGCCGCGGCGAGATCGTCTCCATCGCGACGTGGACGGACCCGGGCGCCATCGCCGCGACGAGGCCATCGGGGCCGAACGCGATTTCTCGCACGGCCTCGTCGTCGAACACCGCCGAGATCACCACGGCGGCCGCCCCCAGCCCGACGAGCGAGCCCGCGACGCGGCCGCCGGCCCTGGCGAACCGCTCCAGGCTTTCGGGCCGGCGCGCCCATCCGACCATCGGCCGCCCCGAGGCGAGCACGTGATCCGCCACCGCGCCGCCGATGCTGCCGAGCCCGACGATGCCCACGGTCGTGTCGCGCGGGGCCATGCGTGAGTTCCTCGCCGCTGATTGTCGGTCGGTCACCGGACGATCACGACCTTCCCGAAATGCGCCCCGCCGCGGAGGCGTTCGAGCGCCCGCGCCGCCTCGTCGAACGCGAACGCGGCGTCGATCACGGGGCGGAGCGCATGCTCGGCCAGGAACGCGTTCATCGCCGTGAAGTGCTCGGCCGAGCCGACTGTCACGCCCGCGATGTTGGCGTTCTCCCACATCAACCGCCGCAGGTGCGGCGTCGGGTCGAAGCCCGACAGGACGCCGACCTGAACGATCGTCCCGCCCGCGGCCACCGAGCGCACCGAGCGGTCGTAAGTGTCCGGCCCGCCGAGCTCTAGGATGTGGCTCGCGCCGCGGCCGGCGGTCGCCTCCATGATAGCCGCATCCCAATCCGGTCGATCGCGGTAATTGACGAGGATCGACGCGCCCATCGCCTTCGCCCGCGCCAGCTTCTCGTCCGAGGAGGACAGCACGATCGCCTCGGCGCCCAGCGCCACGGCGAACTGCAGCCCGAACAACGCCACGCCGCCCGTGCCCTGGACGAGGAGCGTGTCGCCCGCCTTCAGGCCGGCGCGCTCGACGAGACCGTTCCAGGCGGTGACCGCGGCGCACGGCAGGCAGGCCGCCTCGGCGAAGGACATGTGCTCCGGAATGGCGACCACGGCCGCCTCCGGCAGCACGACGTAGTCCGCCAAAACCCCGTCCGTCGCGACACCACCCAGGGCAGAGGGGGCGTAGGCCGCGCGGAACGGTCCGGCGATCCAGTCGCGGAAGAAGGACGTCGCGACCCGCGCGCCGACCGGCCAGCGGCCTGCGCCGGGTCCGGCCGCCTCGACGACGCCCGCCCCGTCCGACAGGGGGATGCGGCCGTCCATCTCCCCCCGGCCCGCCGCCTCCGAGAGGATCAGGTCGCGATAGTTGACGCCCGCCGCCTCGATGCGGACGCGGACCTCGCCCGGCCCCGGCTCGGGTGTGTCCGTCTCGGCAAGGGCGATGCCGCCGACGCCCGACGCGTTCGTGTAACGATAGGCTTTCATGGGCTGGCTCCGACGGACCGCCTGAGCGGCGCCTGCGGCTCAGAAGGTGACGACCACCTTGCCGATCTGCTCGTTGCTTTCGAGGTAGCGGTACGCCTCGACGGTCTCGGCGAACGGGAACGTGCGCGCGATCTCCGGCTTGAACGAGCCGTCGGCGAGGTGATCGTGGATGTAGCGCTTCATCGCCTCCCATTCGGGAGTGCCGCGCAGTTCGTTGAAGGTGTAGCCGTACATGGCGATCCGGCGCCCGAAGGCGGACATCGGCAGCGGGGTCGGCTGGCCGGACAGCATGCCGTAGATGAAGATGGTCCCGCCCGTAGCGGTGGCCTGCGCCAGCGCATCGACGCCGGGGCCGCCGACGGGATCGAAGACGACCCGCGCGTTCCTGCCTCCGGTGATCTCCGCGACGCGCCCTACCAGATCTTCCTCGTCCGTGACGATCACGTGGTCGGCCCCGAGGGCCAGGATGCGCTCCTTCTTGGCCGCCGTGCGGGTGACCGCGATGGACGTCCCGCCCTGCGCCTTGACGATCTGGACCGCCGCCAGCGCGACGGAGGAGCTCGCGGCGGTGATGACGACGAAGTCGCCGCTGGACACCTGGCCGAACGGCACCAGCGCGCCGTAGGCGGTGGCGTACTGCATCCATACCGCGGCGGCTTGGGTTGCCGAAAAAGAGTCGGGCACCGGCGCGAGGACGCTTGCGGGCACGACGGCCGTTTCGGCCAGCACAGGGTACTGGTTCATCGAGTAGCCCGGGATGGTGCCGAAGCGCTGGCCGACCAGTGCCGCCTCAACATCAGGGCCGACCGCCGCCACCGTGCCGACTGCCTCGTAGCCCAGGCCGGACGGCAGCTGGGGCTGCTCCATGTACAAGCCATGATAGTACACGCTCTCGGCCCGGTTCAGGCCGACGGCCTCGACCTTGAGCGAGACCTCCCCTGGCCCCGGATCGCGGGCGGGCACGTCGGCGAAACGCAGTACCTCTGGCCCGCCGAGCTGCTCGAAGCGGATAGCTTTGATCGACGTCATATCTTCTCACCATGCTGGTTAATGTGGTGGCTCGGTGTCGGTTGGCCGATCACGAACGCCGAACATGTGCTTGGAAACCGGTCAGCTCCGGCGCGACAACTTCGGGGCGCAGTTGCATCGACGGGATCACGTAATCGCCGGCGTTCTGCTGCCGAAAGGGAATGGGAGATGCGGTGAAGAGCGTGCGCATGCGGTCGCGCAGCGCGTCCGCGGTGCTGCGGAACGCGTCATCGTCTAAGCGGTCGGCTTGGTAGACGACGAACGGAGGCAGCACCTCGTATCCCGGGTAGAACAGCACGCCATGATTGATCGGGAACAGAAGGTCGTCGATCGGCCCGTTGATGCCGCGGGGACCGTAGTGGGGCTCCCAGCCGCCGGCGATCACGATGAGCATCGCTCGCTTTCCCGCGAGCGTTCCTTCGCCGAAACGGTCGCCCCACCTTTTGTCGGAGTGCTCGCCCACACCGTAGGCAAAACCGTAGGAATAGACCCGGTCGATCCAGCCCTTCATGATGGCGGGGAAGGAGAGCCACCAGAGTGGGAAGGCCAAGATTAGGGCATCGGCCCAAAGAAGTTTAGCCTGCTCGTCGGCCACGTCCGCGGTCATCGCACCAGCGGCGAACGCCTTCCCCGAAGCGGCGGCCACCTGCAACCGTTCCGCTGATGGCAGGTTCGAAAAATCCTCCCGGTCAACGACGGCCTTCCACCGTGCCGCATATAGATCGCTGACGCGCACATCGTGTCCGTCCGCCCGCAACTGTGCCGCAGCCGCATCGCGCAGCGCGTTGGTCAACGATGCCGGTTCGGGATGGGCAGAAACGATCAGGATGTTCATGGGCCACGCCTGCGAGTGTCCGACGCTCCGAGGTTAGGCTTGTTGCCGGCCATGCTGTAGATGGAGGAAACGGATAGGACAGTTCCGAATGGTGGATAGATCGGACGTCACTCTCGAGCGGATGCGCAGCTTCGTCAGGGTCGCGGAGCGCGGCAACCTGTCGGCGGTGGCGCGCGAGCAGGGCGTCGGCCAGTCGACCGTCACCCGCCACGTCGCGGAACTGGAACGGGCGCTCGGCGTCTCGCTCCTCAACCGGACGACGCGACGGGTGACGCTGACCGAGGAGGGCGCCCGCTACCATGCGGAAGCCCGTACCATCCTGCGTCTGGTGGACGAGGCGACGGACGAGGCGCGCCGCGCCGGCGGCGATCCGGTCGGCCGGATCCGCGTGTCGTGCACGGCGGCGCTCGGCGTGCGCCACGTCGCGCGGGCGATGTTCGATTTCCAAGACCGTCACCCCGGCATCGACGTCGATCTCGGCCTGTCGGACGTTCGGATCGACCTCGTGCGCGAGGCGGTGGACGTCGCGATCCGGCTGGGGCCGCTGGCGGACAGTTCTCTGCAGGTGAAGCCGGTCGGCCAGTCGCGTCGCATCCTCGTCGCGTCGCAGAGTTACCTCGCCCGTCACGGTCGTCCGGAAGGTCCCGACGACCTCCCCCGGCATCAGGCCGTCCGCATGAGCAACGTCGCCGGCAGCGACGCGCTCGTCCTTCGGAAGGCGGGCAAAGAGGCGCGTTCCGTGCCGTTCGCCGGGCGGCTGACGCTCGATCACGGCTTGGCCGCGCGCGTAGCTCTGATCGAGGGACGCGGTATCGTGGCGGCCCACCTCTGGCTCGTGGACGACCTCCTGGCATCGGGCGCGGTGCGGCAGGTGCTGCCCGACTACGCCCTGACGTCCGTCCCCCTCTCCATCCTGTTCGTGCCGGCGCGGGCCCGCATCGGCCGCGTGCGCCTCGTCATCGATGCACTCGCGGCTTTCCTCCACGACCTGCCGGGTATCCAAGATCAGCCATGAAGAGGAGCGGCTTCGGGCGGCCCATCGAGATGATCTCCGATCCCCCATGGATCGAGTACGGCTGCGCCCTCCGATCGAGCGTGGCGACCTCGTGGTGTTCTCTGAGGGCTGGTCGCCGCGCTGATCGATTTTCTTCGCCTACTATGACCGCGATCACCACCTACCGCGACCGCTACATGAGTGTCGTAAACCGTGCCGTCACCACCTTCTGTGGGAAGACTGGAGGACCAAGCGTCCGGGCCGATTCGGCTCCGATGTGAGCGGCTCGAACCGGACGACGCTCGGCGACCTTAGGCGCCGTCCGTCATCGTCCGCTTCCGTCGCTCGATTTCTCCGAAGCAGCCCATCCGCTCTCCACCCACTTTTGCCGTTCGCGACCCTACCGATCCGGTCGGCAGCGCGGTGTCCGTCGTGCAAATTTCTGGTCGGAAAACTGGTAAGAATCCTGGTAAGAACCGGCGGGTGTCCAGAGCCAACTCCCTCTGGACAATGAACT
>CAXUOD010000238.1:0-7365 GCA_964252585.1 uncultured Lichenihabitans sp.
TTCTCGGCCGCCCAGCTCGGCGCCCTGTCGGCCGCGGCCCTCGGCTCGCTCGGCACCGACACGCTCGGCGGGCTCTCGACGGCACAGATCGGCGGCCTGACCTCGGCCGAGATCGGCGGCCTGTCGTCGGCCACCCTCGCGGCGCTGGCGGGGACGTCGGGAACCAAGCTGGCCTCGATCAGCACGGCCGCCCTGAAAGGCCTGACGACCGATGAGATCGGCGGCCTGACCTCGACCCAGGCTGATGCCTTCTCGGCAACGCAGGTGCATGCCATGACCAACGCCCAGATCACCGCCCTCTTCACCCGGTTCTGAGCCTCACGTCCTCCGTCGTCGAAGCCGATCCGGACATCCTCCGAGCCGGCTTCGATGCTTCACGGGCGCCCGCCCCGAGCCGGCGCAGATCACGGATCTCGAGGGAGGGTCCGCAGGCCCCCTGCCTCCTCCCCCGTCGCAAGCTCCGCACCACCGTGACGCGTCACCGTCCGGATCGTGAACCTCACGGGTCGGGCTTCGGGCATCATGGATCAGGCGGCGATCACCCAAACGGCCACGCTTCGAAATCGGACCATGGTTCTGGCTCGCCGGCACGCCGCGACGGACGGCGCGTCGATCGAAGGGGATGTGGAACTGCGCCGCATCCTGGCGGAGATGACCGTCGCCGACATCGTCGACGTCGTCGACGCGCTGAAGAGCCGGGACGGCGAACTCCGCTCGATCGCGCTGTACCGGTGCTGGATCGCCCAGTCGGAGCACAAGCACCGCCAGCTCTACCCCGCCTGGTACAACCTCGGCGTCCAGCTCGTCGCCGCCGGTGCCCGCCCGGAGGCCGGGGCCGCCTTCGAGGCGGCGCTGTCCCACAAGCCCGACCTCGCCCCCGCGGCGATCAACGCGGGCCTGTGCCGCGAAGAGGCGGGCGATGCCGAGCACGCCTTGGACGTGTGGCGGACCGCCCTCCAGAGCGACGAGGACCGCACCGCGCTCCTCAACCAGCGCGGCCGGCTCCTGGAAAAGCTGAAGCGCTACGACGAGGCCGAACGGGCCCTCACGGCCAGCCTCCTCACCGACCCCGGCCAGCCCGACGCCGTCCACCACTGGATCGGCGTCAAGACCAAGGCCTGCTCCTGGCCGGTCTTCGCCGGCCTGCCGGGCCTCGACCGGGACGTCCTGCTGGCCTCGACGGGCGCGCTGTCGCTGCTGGCGCTGACCGACGATCCCGCGCTGCAGGACAGCGCGAACGCGGCCTGGATCGCCCGGAAGCTGCCGCCCGGCGACACGCCACGCCTGAGCCCGCCTTCCGGCTACGCCCACCGCAAGCTGCGGATCGGCTACATGTCGTCGGACTTCTGCCTGCACCCGATGGCCTATCTGGTGGCCGACCTGTTCGAGCAGCACGACCGCGACGCCTTCACGGTTCACGGCTACTGCTCGACCAAGGACGACGGCAGCGACGTGCGCCGCCGCCTCATCGCCGCCTTCGACCATTTCACCTCCATCCTCGACATGACCGACGAGGCGGCGGCGCGGGCGATCCGGGCCGACGAGATCGACATCCTGATCGACCTCAACGGGCTGACGCTCGGGACGCGCCTGCCGGTGCTGCGCTGGCGGCCCGCCCCCGTGCAGATCACCTATCTCGGCTACAACGGCCCGATCCCGCTGCCGGAGCTCGACTACATCGTCGCCGACCGCTTCGTGATCCCGCCGTCCGTCGCGGCGCGCCACCACCCGGCGCCGCTCTACCTGCCCTCCTGCTACCAGGCCAACGACCGCCACCTGCCGGTGGCCACGGGCGAAACGCGGGCCGCCGCCGGGCTGCCCGAGGACGCCTTCGTGTTCTGCTGCTTCTCCAACACCTACAAGATCACCGAGCAGGTGTTCGACGCCTGGACCGCCATCCTGAAGCGGACCGAAGGCACGGTGCTGTGGCTCTACGCCGACAACGAGACGGCGCAGCGCAACATGGCGCGGCGCTTCGCGGCGGCGGGCCTCGACGCGCACCGGCTCGTCTTCGCGGCCCGCAACCACCCCGAGGTGTACCGGGCGCGGCTCGCGCTGGCGGACCTGTTCCTCGACACCTTCCCGTACAACGCCGGCACCACGGCCAGCGACGCCCTGCGGGTCGGCCTGCCGCTCGTGACGATCGCGGGACGCTCGTTCATCTCCCGCATGGCCAGCAGCCTGCTCCACGCGGTGGGGCTCGACGAAGGGGTGGTGGGCTCGCTCGGCGCCTACGTCGATCTGGCGGTGGACCTCGCGCGCGATCCCGTCCGCTACGCCGCCTTCCGGGCCGCCGCGTCGGGCGACGCCTGGGCGCGGACGCTCGGCGACACGCCCGCCTTCACGCGCGGGTTCGAGGCGGCGTTGAGGGGTGTGGCGATCCGGCGGGAAGCGCCGGCGTCGGCCGGCCCATCCGCGAGCGATGACCTTTCACACACGCCCTCCTGGGCCTGGATCCCTCCACCCTCATCGGGAGCGCTCGCCCAGATCGTCTTCCAGCGATCGGTCCCGGATCGGTGACCGCCCCGCGGCCTCCGAGGCTGCCCCGCATCGTATCCGATGGAATCGCGCCGGCGACCGATCGCATGCCGCCTGTCACGAGGGAACACGAATGACCTATGAAGCCCCGAAGCGGCTGTTCGGCGAAGGCGCGCATCCCATCCGGTCGCTCGCCATCGAGGGATGGAGGGGCATCAACCATTCCTTCGCGCTGGTCAACCAGCACCAGATCCTCGAACTCCTGAAGCTCGACGGGCTGAAGCTGTTCCATCGCGATCTGCCCTTCGCCTTCCCGCACTGGACGCGGGCCGGCAATCCTTCGGACTTGCCGGACGACCAGCAGCGCCTGATCGACGCCCTTGCCCCTCCGAACGACGGACCTGTGGACTGCGTTTACCGCATCGCATCGCCCTTCCGTGCAGGGATGGAGACCGATCACAGAAAGACCATCACCTTCATGGTGACGGAGATCGGCCTCTCCCCGAGCAACTTCGAGGGGGGAGGCAGCGGTTCCACATTCTTCACCCGCGACGACAACGCCATCGTCACGCCGTCGCGCTGGTCGCGCGACCGACTCGTCGACTGGGGCTTCCCGGAAGCCAAGATCGATGTCGTCCCGCATGGCGTCGACGGCGCGACCTTCTACCCGATGCCGGCACGGGAACGGCAGGACCGACGCAGGGCTCTCGGGCTCTCGGACGACGAGACACTGTTCCTGAACGTCGGCCTCTCGACCTGGAACAAGGGCGTGGATCTCTTGCTGGTCGCCTTCGCGACGTTGCGCGCCGCGGGCCGCAAGGTCCGGCTGATCCTCAAGGACCAGAGGGATCTCTACGGGCTATCGGTCGAGACGCTGATCCGGCGCCTCGGGACGGACTGCCCTGCCCTGCTGGCAGCCGACACGCTCGGCGCCATCTCGGTGATCTCGACGAACATCGGCAGCGCGGAATTGAGAAGCCTCTTCGCGGTCGCCGATTGCTACGTGTCGCCGTATCGGGCGGAAGGCTTCAACCTGCCGGTGCTCGAAGCCGTCGCGTCCGGCACGCCGGTGATCGTGACCCGCGGCGGTGCGACGGACGACTTCTGCAACGACGACGTGGCGCTGCGCATCCGCGGCACGGCCGGCAGCCGGTCACCGGAGGCGGCCGGACCGGCCGGCCGCTTCATCGAACCCGATCTGCACGAACTCGTGCAGGCCATGGAGGCCTTCACCGGAGGGGCACGCGCGGGCCTGAACGGCTTCCAGGCGGCACGCGACGAGATCATGGCGCGCTTCACCTGGGCGGGAGCCGCCAAACGCCTCGCGCACCTGACGGTGGGGAGCGAGGCGACGGCCGAGGCCGCGCCCGGGGACAGGCCGCCGCCCTCCCCCGTCACGGTCGAGACCCGGCCCGTCACCCAGGCAGACGTGCTGGACTTCATCACCTTGATCCGCCCGCTCGCGATGGCCCGGACGTCCAAGGTCCGCATCGGCAACGACTACGACGGCGGTTACGTGCTGCCCTCGATCGCGCTGGATTGCGATGCGGTCCTGTCCATCGGGGTCGGGCCGGACGTCAGTTTCGACATGATCTTCGCGTCCCGGGGCGCCAGGATCGCCCAGTTCGACCACACGGTCGAACGGCCGCCGATCTCGCACGACAATTTCGACTTCCACAAGAAGGGCTGGGGCGCAGAGACGGCTGGAGACTTGCTCAGCTTCAGCGACATCATGGAAAGGTTCGCGCGCCTGAAACCGACCCGGGCCCTCCTGAAGTTCGATATCGAGGGTTGGGAATACGACGTGCTCGACAGCATCGAGCCCGGAGCGCTGCTGCCGTTCGAGGTCATCGTCTGCGAGTTCCACCATTTCGGCAGACTGGTCGAGCCCGCATTTCACGAGACCGCGCGCCGCTGCATCGAGAAGCTGACGGCCTTCCACGCTCCCGTCCATCTCCACGCCAACAATTACGCCGGGCTGTCGCTCGTCACCGGCGTCGCGGTGCCGAACGTCATGGAGTTCAGCTTCTTGCGCCGCGATCTGGACAGTTTCCCGGGCCGAAGTCGCGATCCCATTCCCGGACCGTTGGACCGGCCCAACAACCCGTACTTCCCAGACCTCCATCTCAGCGCGTTCTGATGGGGAGGGGGACGACATCCGGCACGGCGCGGGACGGGCTCCCCGTCGGCTCCCGCGCTGGGGACGACGAGGCCGGCGCGGCACCGTTCGTCGATGCGGCGCCCCAGGGCTCGGCTTCGCAAAGCTCCTACTGGCATTGCTCCCGGCCCGGAGAGGCGGCGAACGCCCTTTCGGAACAGCCCGGACGCGACTTCGCCTTTCACACCGACATCGAGGACGCGCCCTGGTGGCAGGTGGACCTGGGAACGAGTCTGCCGATCGAGGCGATCGTCGTCCACAACCGGGCCGGCAGCCATCGAGAGCGTGCCAGAACGCTCCGGATCGACGTGGCGGACTGTCCTGGACAGTGGATCCTGCTCCATGCCGGCTATGCGAGTTTCGGATGCCGCCGCGACGGGCGCCCTTTCGACCTGCGGATCGGCAGCGAACTCCGGGCACGCTTCGTCCGCATCTCGCTGATGGAGCGTCAATATCTGCATCTGTCTCAGGTCGAGGTCCTGATCCGTCGAGACTTCGCCGTCCTGTCCGACTTCCGTCGGCGACACGCGCTGACCCTCTTCGACGACCGAAGCACGGATTTCGGCCGCCCCTATGGGGTCGAGATTCCCGCCGGCGCGCGCGTCCAGGCCGTCGTGGGCTTGAAGATCACGCACGCGGGCCGGTTCGGCAATCTTCTCCAGCAATACACCCACATGATCCAACTCGCCCGGGCAACAGGACTGTCATACGTGCAGTTGGGGCGGAACCAACTCCTCGAAACCCGCCAAACGTTCGAGGTCGACGGCATCACGTTCCTGCCGCCGGACGCGGCCTTGCCGGATGCGGGTGCGTTCATCACCGGCTCGTTCTTCGACTCGACCGCCTTCGCCCCTGTTTTGAGCCCGTTCCTGCGCTTCGGATCGCAGCAGGAGGAGGAGCATACCGAGATCGCACGGCGCTACCTGCGCCCGCACCTGCTCACCAGCCTGCCGGTTGGCGGCGTGCAGCATGTCCACGACGAGCTCACGATCCATATCCGCTCGGGAGACCTCTTCGTCGGCGATCAGGCGGGCAACCGCGCCTATCGCCAGCCGCCCCTGTCGTTCTACACGCTGGTGATCCGCCGCATGCGCGCCGAGGGCCGGATCACCAGAGTGCGCCTCGTCTTCGAGGACAGGGGCAATCCCTGCATCGATGCGCTCGAAGCGTGGTTGCAGGCGGAAGGCATGGCGTTCCGCATCCAATGCGGGACGCTCGGGGAGGATCTGTCGGCCCTGCTCGACGCGCCCCACCTCGTCTTCGGCTACGGCACCTTCGGCTACGCGATCTGTCGATTGTCCGACCGGATCGAGACGCTCCACTTCTTCGCGCCCGAACTCGGGGGGCACTACGCTTCCATCCCCGGCATCTCCAGGGTCACCCGCATATCGGACCGCGGTGGCCATTACATCGCGGCGGGTGAGGTCGGCGTCGTCGCGGGAGACTGGAACAACACGCCGGAGCAGCGCGAAGCGATGCTGACGTATCCCGAAGGCTCGCTCGATACCGAGATCCTCGTGGACCGGCGAAACGGGTGCTTGTGACGAACGGGACCGTCCACGGCCGGTCCATACGGTGACCGGCTGCCGCTCACGACATCGCGTAAACCTCGACCGCGTCGAGGTGCAGATAGTCAGTCGTCGTCAGCTCGATCCTCACGAAACGCGCCGCTCGACCGCGAAGGGAGATCCTGGCGGGGCGACCGTCGGCTCCTCCGAACGGCCGTCCATCCTGCGCGTAGACCTCGGTGAAAAGGCCGGCCTCGTTTCCCAGCTTGAGCACGAAGGCGTAGGCCCGCTCGGCGCAATCGTCCAGGCGGTTGAACACGAGGATCTCCTCCAGCGCCATCACGTCGAGCAGATCCACCTGCCACCATGGACGGCTTTCGAGGTCCGTGTGTATGCTGAAACCTCCCGTGACAGAGCCATCGACGGCTCCGCCGGCCCCCTTGGGACCCGAGAAGACGCTTATGCTGCTCTGCGTGGCCGGCTTGCCACGGCCGACCTCGATGCCGGACCTCGGGATCGCGGCGTTACGCAACGCGGAGGCGACCGACGCATCCTTGACGAAAAGCGCGTTGCCCCAATGGTGGGGGTTGAGCGCCAGATGCTTCAACGAAAAACCCCTTTCACGGAGGAAGGCGTCGATCTCCGGCCACGTACAGCTCCCCTCGTAGAGCCTGATGTCGGCGACCTCGCAATAGACCGCATCGATGGCATTCAGGGCCTGCTCGGCGCCTCGCAGCACCAGAAGCTCGGCGCCCTGCACGTCGATGATCAGCAGGTTGGGAGCCCGATCAGGGAAGGCGGTCGCGATGATGTCGTCGACCGTCGTCGTCACGAGGGCGAGACGTTCCGTGTAGACGATCTCGGGATAAAGGATCCCATGGTTGCCGAGGGCGAACAGGCTCGATGACTCGGCATTGTTGCTCGCGACATTGAAGGTGACGCTCTCGCCGGCCGCCGCGGAACAGACGGCACGGACGGCATGATGATCGGGGAAGCCTGCGATGCGCGCCTGCAGGACCGCGAAGGCGGCCGGCGTGGGTTCGACATAGATCACCGTCGGGATCCCGGCTCGCACATAGTCGAGCGCCTCATCGCCCGTATTGGCCCCCACATGCATGAGGCCAACAGGGCGGATGTTGAAATGCCGCACGAGGTCGAGAGGGTTCACGGCGGATCTCCAGAGCACCTAGAGGCTGTTATGAACCATGGAGGGCGTCTCTA
>CAXUOD010000239.1:0-6998 GCA_964252585.1 uncultured Lichenihabitans sp.
CATCGGGGCGGCGCTGGCCGGCATCATCGCCAACGGCGTCGTGCTCATGAACATCGACACCTACGCCCAGCAAGCCATCACCGGGGCGGTGATCCTGATCGCCGTCAGCCTGGACGTTTGGCGGAACCGAAGAAGAGGAGGCTAGGGCAAGCAGATCCGACTTCCAACGCGTCGGCGCGAGCCGGCAGTCACGCGTCAAAGCTCTCCAACCAAGTCTCTCTGGGACCAAGGAAACGATCATGAGCAAGCTACAACGGATTTCGACGACGGCTCTGGTGGCCGCTCTCCCCCTACTGGCCGCCACCGCAGTCTTCGCCAAGGACGCCAAGGACATCACGGTCGCGGTCATCCCCAAAGTCGCGGTACCCTTCTTCGACGATTGCAATAGCGGCGCCCGCGACGAGGCCAAGGCCCTCGGCGTCAACTACCAGTGGGTCGTGCCCCAGAACACGCAAGGGTCGACCCAGGTCAAGATCATCGAAGAGCTGATGGCCAAGAAGGTCGACGGGATCGCCATTTCGGTCAACGAGCCGAAGTCCGTCGAGCACGTCATCAAGCAAGCCGTGGACAGCGGCATAAAAGTGCTGACCTTCGACTCCGACAGCCCCAAGAGCGACCGCAGCATGTACATCGGCACCGTCAACGAGGCGGCCGGCGAAACCATGGGCGAGTCCATGGCAAAGGCTCTCGACGGCAAGGGCGAGGTGGCCATCGTCACGGGCCAGCTCGGCGCCAACAACCTCAACGAACGGATCGCCGGGATCAAGAAAGCGCTGGCGAAATACCCCGACGTCAAGATCGTCGCGACCGAAGGCACTGAGGACGACCTCGCCAAGGCGGTGTCCGTCGACGAGGCGCTGTTCAGGGCGCATCCCAATCTGAAGGGGATCTTCGGCGTAAGCCAGGTCGGCGGACCGTCCGTGGCCAAGGTGATGGACACCAAGGAGTTCGGCTCCAAGAAGGGCACCGTGAAGGTCTTCGCCTTCGACGACCTGCCCGACACCGTCAAGGGCGTGAAGGAAGGTTTCATCCAGGGCATCATGGTGCAGCGCCCCGTGACCATGGGCAAGCTTGCGGTCGAGAATCTCGTCGCCGAGATCGACGGCAAGGAGAAGGACCCCAAGAACATCGACACGGGCGTGACCGTCGTCGATGCCTCCAACCTCAACGGCTACACCAAGTAGCTCCTCCGCCTGCCGGGGGAGCGGCTTCGCTTTCCCGGCCCTCGCTCAAAGGCCGTGCCGCCGATGCAGCCCTTTCTCGAAATGCAGGACGTCTCCAAGACCTTCCCCGGGGTCCGGGCGCTCAACAAGGTCGACCTCGCGGTCCGACTGGGCGAGGTCCATGCGCTCGCGGGCGAGAACGGCGCCGGGAAAAGCACGCTGATGAAGATCATGACCGGCGTCTACAAGGCGGACGCGGGCGGCAGGATGCTGATCGAGGGCGAGACCGTCGAGATCACCGACGCCGTCCATGCGCGGTCGCTCGGCATCAGCATCATCTATCAAGAGCTCTCGATGGTCGAAAACCTGACGGTCGCCGAGAACATCTTCCTCGCCAAGGAGCCCTTGCGGGCCAGCGGGTTCCTCGACAAGGCCCGCATGAACCGCGAGGCGGGAGAGGTGCTCGCCACGCTGCACATGGACGTCGACCCCACGACGCCGGTCGCCCAGCTCAGCATCGGCCAGAAGCAGATGATCGAGATCGCCAAGGCGATCTCCTACCGCTCGAAGATCATCATCATGGACGAGCCGACCGCCTCCCTGAGCCACCACGAGGCCGTCACGTTGATGAGCCTGATCCGCAAGCTGCGCCAGCAGGGGATCGGCATCGTCTACATCACGCATCGCCTCGACGAGATCTTCGAGATCGCCGACCGCGTCACGATCCTGCGCGACGGCAGCACCGTGGATTCGCTGCCGATCGCGGAAGTGACGCGGGACATCCTGGTCCGCAAGATGGTCGACCGCGAGCTGAGCCAGCTCTACGGCAAGCACGTCTGCCACGCGACGCGCGAGGTCCTGCTCGAGGTGAAGAACCTGACGCTCCACCACCCACGGCCGCATCAGGCCAAGGTGCGGGACATCGACTTCACCCTGCACAGGGGCGAGGTCCTCGGCTTCTTCGGGCTCATCGGCGCGGGCCGGACCGAGATCATGGAGATGATCTTCGGCATGCGCGCCTTTAGCGGAACCGTCGCGGTCGAGGGCCGGCCGGTCGCGATCGGCGAGCCTGCCGACGCGATCGCGCTAGGCATCGGTTTCGTCACCGAGGACCGCAAGGAGCAGGGGCTGGTGCTCGGCATGACGGTTCGCGAGAACTTCAGCCTGACCCATCTCGAAGCCTATTCGCCCCGCTTCTTCGTGAGCCGCCAGAAGGAGACGGCGCGGTGCCGTGACTTCGTCCAGTCCCTCGGCATCAAGACGCCCTCGACCGAGCAGCGGGTCGTCAATCTCAGCGGCGGCAACCAGCAGAAGATCGTGATCGCCAAGTGGGTCGCCCGGTCGCCGAAGATCCTCATCGTCGACGAGCCGACGCGGGGCATCGACATCGGCGCGAAAGCCGAGGTGCACGCGCTCCTGGCGCGGCTCGCCTCCGACGGGATGGGCGTCATCGTCATTTCGTCGGATCTGCCCGAAGTCCTCGCGGTCAGCGACCGGGTCATCGTCATCAAGGACGGCCGGATCAGCCGTTCGTTCGCACGGGCGGACGCCTCGCAAGAAACCATCATGGAAGCAGCGACCGCGTGATGCCGCATCGGCGGTCTGCCCTCAACCCAGGAGTGCCTGAATGAGCAAGAACATCGTCTTCACCGGCGGCAGCGGCAAGGCCGGCAAACACGTGGTGCAATACCTCGTCGATCACGGCTACACGGTTCTGAACCTCGACACCAAACCGCTGAACAACCCCAAAGTCCGTACCCTCATCACCGACATCACCGACAGCGGGCAGGTGTTCAACGCCCTCACCAGCACCCTCGAGTTGCACGAGTTCGCGCCGTCGCTTCGGGCACCCAAGATCGACGCCGTCGTGCATTTCGCCGCGATCCCGCGGATCATGCTGGTGCCCGACAACGAGGTGTTCCGCATCAACACGATGGGGACCTACAATATCGTCGAGGCGGCCGAGAAGCTCGGGATCCGCAAGACCATCATCGCCTCGTCCGAGACGACCTACGGCCTGGTCTTCGCCAACGAGCCGCGCGATCCGGCGTATTTCCCTCTCGACGAGGAATATCCCGTCAACCCGATGGACAGCTACGCGCTGTCCAAGATCTGCAACGAGCGCACCGCGCATGCCTTCCAACAGCGCACGGGATCGGACGTCTACGCCATCCGCATCGGCAATGTCATCGAGCCGCACGAATATGCCGACTTCCCGACGTTCTTCGCCGATCCGGGTTTCCGCAAGCGCATCGCCTGGAGTTACATCGACGCGCGCGACCTCGGCCAGATCATCAGGCTGTCCATCGAGAAGGACGGGCTTGGGTTCCAGATCTTCAACGCGGCGCAGAACGATTGCTCGTCCGATCTGCCGACGGCGGAGCTGCTGAAGCGCTTCTATCCGAAGGTTCCCGTGCGCGGATCCTTGGGAGAGTTCGAAGGGCTGCTGTCCAACCGCAAGATCCGTGACGTCCTCGGCTTCGAGGAGCAGCATAACTGGCGACAATCCGTCCCCGGCTCCCCGACGGGAGCACGCGGATGAGCAAGGAAAGGGTCGGCTTCATCGGCCTCGGCCTCATGGGCCACGGCATGGCCAGGAATATCGTCGAGAAGGGGTGGCCCTTGACCGTGCTGGCTCATCGCAAGCGCGAGTCGGTGGAGGACCTCAAGGGCCGCGGGGCGACCGAAGCGACCTCGCCGCGCCAGCTGGCCGACACCTGTGACGTGGTCGTGCTTTGCGTGACGGGATCGCCGCAGGTCGAAGCCATCGTCCAGGGAGAGGATGGCCTCGCGGCGGCCGGCAAACCGCTGCTCATCATCGATTGCTCCACCTCGGAACCCGCCTCGACCACGCGGCTCGCAGCCACGCTGGCGCCGAAAGGCATCGAGCTCATCGACGCGCCGCTCAGCCGGACCCCGAAGGATGCCTGGGAGGGTACGCTCGACGTGATGGTGGGGGGCGGCGACGCAACGGTGGCGCGGGCGCGACCCATCCTCGAGGCCTTCGCGGGTTGTATCGTGCCGACCGGGCCGGTCGGCACCGGACACACCATGAAGCTCCTGAACAATTTCGTGTCCCTGGGCTATGCGGCGGTCTACGCGGAAGCCCTGATGGTCGGTGCCAAGGCGGGACTCACGGCCAAGGTCTTCGACAGCGTCCTCCGCAACGGGCGGATGGACTGCCCCTTCTACCAGACCTTCTTCAAATACGTGATCGAACGGGACCGGAACGCGCACCGGTTCACGATCGCCAACGCCCACAAGGATGTCACCTATCTCGCGGGGTTCGCCCAGGCGCTTGGCGTCGCCAACCCGGTCGGCGCCGCCGTTCGCAACAGCTTCGCCCTCGCGGTCGGGACCGGGCACGCGGAAGACTATGTGCCGATGATGTCGGACATCGTCGCTGAACTGAATGGAACGTCGCTGACGTCGTGACGTGCCGTTCCGAAGAGGACGGCGCGGACGCGGAGGTCGTAGGGGAGGAAACCCATGAAGAAGAGAATGACGATGCTTGCCGCCGCGCTCATGACGGTCGGTGCATCCGCGGCCTCGGCGGCCGATACCCCTGCGCCCGATACCGCGGCGCCGCCGCTGCAGGTGCCGGCCAAGACCCTGCAGGTGCCCACCGCCGACATCAGCCCCGGCATGCAGAAGTTCATCGCGGCGCCGCTGAACCCGGATTGGAACTTTCATCCGAAGACCGGCGAGGAGTGGCGCGCCAAGGCCGACACGATCGCCGCGGGCGTCGTGCCAGGGCTGCCGGCCATGCGCGAGCGCCTGCACGTCAAGGTCGAGCCTCGACCATCGATGGCGTCAAGGTCACCATCGTGACACCCGACGAGATGCCGCCGGAGAACCTGGACAAGGTCCTCGTCCACGTCCACGGCGGGTGCTACGTCTATTTTCCGGGCGAGTCGGGTACGACCGAGGCGATCATGATGGCGGGGTTCGGCCACTACAAGGTGATCTCGGTCGACTATCGGATGCCGCCCGACGCCTATTTTCCGGCCGCGCTCGACGATGCCATGACGGTCTACAAATCGGTGTTGAAGTCGACGAGCCCCAAGGACATCGGCATCATCGGGACGTCGGCGGGAGGCGCCCTCACCCTCGAAATGGTCGTCAAGGCCAAGCAGGACGGACTGCCGCTGCCAGGCGCGATCGCGCCCGGAACGCCGATGGCCGACGTCACCAAGACGGGCGACTCGTTCTACACCAACGAGTTCGTCGACAACGTCCTGGTCTCGCCCAGCGGCTTTTGCGACGACGCGGCCGCGTTCTACGCCCATGGCCACGACATGAAGGATCCCCTGCTGTCCCCGGTCTACGCCGACATGGCGGGATTCCCGCCGACCATCCTGACCACCGGCACGCGCGACCAACTTCTCAGCAACACCGTGCGGGTCCATCGTAAATTGCGCCGCGCCGGCGTCGAGGCCGACCTCAACGTCTACGAGGGCGAGTCGCACGCGCAATACCAGTTCGACGACCGCGTCCCCGAGACCAAGGAAGCTTTCGGCGATATCGCGACGTTCTTCGGCAAGCACCTCGGCAAGTAGTCACCTTCCGCCGTCCCAGCGAGATCTTGAGCATGCTGCGATTCTCCGCCAACCTCGGCTTCCTGTGGCCCGATCGGCCGCTGCTCGAACGGATCGACGCGGCGGCGGCGGCGGGCTTCCGCGCCGTCGAGTTGCACTGGCCCTACGACGTGGCGCCGCGGCACGTGCGCGAGCGTCTCGACCATCATGGTTTGACGCTGCTCGGCATCAACACCGTTCGCGGCGACGTTGCGGCCGGCGAGAATGGCCTCGGCGCGCTGGCAGGGCGGGATCGCGAGTTCCAGGCCTCCGTCGACCAGGCGCTGGACTACCTGCGGACGACGGGCGGCACGGCACTTCACTGTATGGCCGGTGCGGTACCGTCCGACCGGCGTGCGGCGGCGCGCGAGGTCCTCGTCCGCAATCTCAGGACCGCGTCGGACAAGGCGGCGCGCGACGGCATCGTGCTGCTGCTGGAGCCCTTGAACCCCGCCGACGCACCCGGCTACTTCTACTCCACGGCCGAGGAGGGGGCTTCGATCATCGCGGAGGCGGAGCGGACGAACATCAAGCTGATGTTCGATTGCTACCACGTCGGCCGAACGGGAGGCGACGTGATCGCCACCCTCGAACGCCTTTTGCCGATCATCGGGCACGTGCAGTTCGCCGCGGTGCCGAGCCGGGCCGAACCCGACGCGGGCGCACTCGACCACCGGGCCGTGTTCGACGCCCTGGCGCGCCTTCCGTACCGCGGCTGGACAGGCGCCGAATACAAGCCCGCCGCCGACACCGACGCGGGGCTGCGGCGCTGGACGGCGGCGTTGGGCGTCGACCTCGGTGCGGAGGTCTCATGCTGATCGGATGCATCGCGGACGACCTGACCGGTGCGACCGACCTGTCGCTGATGCTCAGCAAGGAGGGGTTGCGCACCGTGCAATCCACGGGCGTTCCCTCGTCCGCCCTCGACCTCGCGGACGTCGACGCCCTGGTGATCGCGTTGAAGTCGCGTTCGATCCCGCCCGCGCAGGCGGTGGCTCAGTCGCTCGAAGCGGCCCGGACGCTGCGCGCGCTCGGGGCGAAGCGTCTGCTGTTCAAATATTGCTCGACCTTCGACTCGACCGATGCCGGCAACATCGGTCCGGTGACCGAAGCCCTGCTCGACCTCGTCGGCGGCCAGACCATCGCGTGCCCCGCGTTCCCGGCGGCCGGGCGAACGATCTATGCGGGCCAGCTCTTCGTCAACGGCGTGCCGCTGAGCGAGAGCCCGATGAAGGATCATCCGCTGAACCCCATGCAC
>CAXUOD010000239.1:7008-7277 GCA_964252585.1 uncultured Lichenihabitans sp.
AGACGGACCTGCCGGTGGGTCTCGTGGCCTTCGCCGATGGCGCGGCGGGCCCCGACGCCATCCGGGCGGCGCTGGCCCGGGAGGCGGAGGCGGGGCGCCCCGTCGCGATCGTGGATGCCCTCACGGACGGGCATCTGCGCGATATCGGCACCGCCGTGGCGCACATGCCGCTCGTCACCGGTGGGTCCGGCATCGCCATGGGCCTGCCGGCCGCCTATGTGGCGGCCGGGCTGCTGCAGCGTCTCACGCCACCGCCTCGCATGATGACG
>CAXUOD010000240.1:0-7242 GCA_964252585.1 uncultured Lichenihabitans sp.
CTTCGTTGCGGTCTTCGCGGGCGTGCTGGCCCCGCACGCGCCGGACGAGCAGTTCCGTGAGGCCGTCCTGGCGCCGCCCGTCTGGGACGACGGCGGCTCCACCCGCTTCTTCTTCGGCACCGACGAGGTGGGGCGCGACACGCTCTCGCGCCTCATGTACGGCGCCCGGGTGTCGCTGTTCATCGGCGTCACCGTGACCGTCATCTCGCTCGGGCTCGGCATCGTGCTCGGCCTGATGACTGCCTTCTTCGGCTCCGTGGTGGATGTGGTGATCACCCGCGTCATGGACCTCATCATGGCGGTGCCGGATCTCGTGCTCGCGATCCTGGCCGTCGCGATCCTGGGCCCCAGCCTCACCAACACCATCGTGGCCGTCACCATCGTCTACCTGCCGCGCTACGTGCGCCTCGTGCGCGCCTCCGCGCTCGGCGAGCGCGACCGGGACTACGTCACGGCCGCCAAGGTGGCGGGCGTGGGCCCGCTGCGCCTGATGTTCTCGACCGTGCTGCCGAACTGCCTCGCGCCGCTCGTCGTGCAGGCCGCGCTGGGGATCTCCGACGCCATCCTCGAGGCGGCGGCGCTCGGCTTCCTGGGCCTGGGGGCGCAACCCCCGACGCCCGAGTGGGGCGCCATGCTGGCCGACGCCCGCCAGTTCATCCGCTCGCAGCCCTGGATCGTGACCCTGCCGGGTCTGGCCATCCTGGTCACGGTGGTGGCGATCAACCTCGCCGGGGACGGGTTGCGCGACGCCCTCGACCCCAAGATGAGGCGGAGCTGATGAGCCTGCTCGACATCCGCAATCTCGTCGTCACCTTCGCGACGCGCGGCGGCGCCTTCACGGCGGTCGACGGCGTCGAGATCCGGGTCGACGCGCGCGAGATCCTGGCGATCGTCGGGGAATCGGGCTCCGGCAAGTCGGTCGCCATGCTGGCCATCATGGGGCTCCTGCCCTGGACCGCCAAAGTGACGGCCGATCGCATGGACTTCGACGGCACGGACCTCCGTGGCCTTTCGGCGAAAGCTCGGCGGAAGATCGTCGGGCGCGACGTCGCCATGATCTTTCAGGAGCCCATGTCGTCGCTGAACCCGTGCTTCACGGTCGGCTTCCAGCTCCGCGAGATGCTGAAGGCCCATACGGACCTCGACCGCGGGGGCCGGCAGCGGCGGGCCGTCGAACTCCTGGCCAAGGTCGGCATCCCCGAGCCCGAGCGGCGGCTCTCGGCCTATCCGCACCAGCTCTCGGGCGGCATGAGCCAGCGCGTGATGATCGCCATGGCGATCAGTTGCAACCCGAAGCTTCTCATCGCGGACGAACCCACGACGGCGCTGGACGTGACGATCCAGGCCCAGATCCTCGACCTCCTGGCGGACCTGCAGCGCGAGACCGGGATGGGCCTCGTTCTCATCACGCACGATATGGGAGTCGTGGCCGAGGTGGCGCACCGGGTGCAGGTGCAATATGCCGGGCGGCTCGTCGAGACCAACACGACCGAGGCCCTGTTCGCCGACCGCCACCATCCCTACACGGATGCGCTCCTGGCAGCCTTGCCGGAACGCGCCAAGGCCCGGCGACTCCCCGCCATCCCCGGCGTCGTGCCGGGGCAGTTCGACCGGCCCCAGGCTTGCGTGTTCTCGCCGCGCTGCGCCTTCGCGTTCGATCTCTGCCGGGCGTTCGCGCCGACGCCGGCCGGCCCCGAACTTGGCCGGGCTCTCTGCCACATTCCGCTCGTGCACGGGATCCCGTCGCCGCCCCGGCTCGACGCCCTCGGCGCGCCCGTGGCGCCGCCTGGCTCGACCGAGCGGGCCGGGAGCGTCGTCGCGGGAGCCTTGTCATGACGCCGGGCGGCGCCGTGGCCGGTCCCGTGCTCGAAGCGCGGGACCTCACCCGGGAGTATCAGGTCAAGCGCGGCTTCTTTGGTGGGACCGCCACCGTCAAGGCCCTGAACGGCGTCTCGTTCGCGCTCGGCGCCGGCGACACGTTGGCGGTGGTGGGCGAGTCGGGGTCCGGCAAGTCGACCCTGAGCCGCATCCTGACGCTGATCGAGCCTCCGACCGCGGGTTCCCTGCTGATCGAAGGGGCCGATGTGTCCAGGGCCGACACGGCGCTCAGGAAGCAGCTCCGCCGCGACATCCAGATGGTGTTCCAGAACCCCTACGGGTCGCTGAACCCGCGCCAGACCATCGGGGCGACGCTGGAAGAACCCTTAGTGGTCAATACAGCGAAGCCGGCGGCCGAGCGGAAGGCCGAGGTCGGGGCCGCCATGGCGCGCGTGGGCCTCAGGCCGGAGTTCGCGGCCCGCTACCCGCATATGTTCTCGGGCGGGCAGCGCCAGCGCATCGCCATCGCGCGCGCCCTCATGCTGCGTCCGAAGGTGCTGGTGCTCGACGAGCCGGTCTCGGCGCTCGACGTCTCGATCCGCGCCCAGGTCCTGAACCTCCTGGCCGATCTCCAGGACGAGTTCGGCCTGGCCTATCTCTTCGTGTCGCACGACCTTTCGGTGGTGGAGCACATCGCCGATCGGATCATGGTGATCTACCTCGGCCATGCGGTCGAGATCGGCACGCGCGAAGCGATCTTCCGGGCCGCCCAGCATCCCTATACGCGGGCGCTCCTGTCCGCGACGCCGACCGCCGACCCGACCAAGCGCCGGACGCGGCTGCCGCTCAAGGGCGAGCCGCCGTCGCCCATCGACCCGCCGAGTGGCTGCGTCTTTCACCCGCGATGCCCGCTCGCCTTCGATCGCTGCAGCATCGAAGAGCCGCCGCTCGAGACGAAGCAGGGGCGGGACGTGGCGTGCTGGGCGGTCGAGGGGTAGGACGGACCGAAAGAAGCTTTGCTTTACTGCTGTTGGTCAAACAGGTTCACGTCATGAGCAGAGCGGGTTTCATCATCTCTTTCGATGGGCCAGGAGTGCAGGACGGGCGGATCGACGTTCGAGACCTTGCTCCGGCGTTGATGTCGCTGGGGCGGATGATCGATGCTGCCAACCTTGCGATCAACGGCGACAAAAGGCCCATCAAAGTCGAAGTCAGAGCTGTCGCGGTCGGAAGCTTCGCCGTCCATCTCGATGCCGTGTTGAGCGGGTGGGATCTCGTCAAGAGCATCATCGACAAGGGTGATGTCGAAGAGGCAAAGAAGCTTGTAGAATGGATCGGGTTATTCGGGATCCCGCCGATAGGCGTAACACTTTTCGGCCTCTATCGTTGGCTGCGCGGGCGAAGTCCGGACAAAGTGGTGCCCGAACCCCACAATCAGTTTCGCTTCGAACTGGATGGAACGACGCTCACGGTCCCGTTCGAGGTCATGCGTCTCTACCGTGAGCGGGCCGTCAATCAAGCGGTGGGCGATCTGCTCGCGACGATCCGCGCCGACGCGATCGAGAGGATCGACTTCTTCGCCGAGAACGACACTCCTGGTCCCGCAGCGGAGACGTTGACGGCTGCGGATCGACTGACGTTCACCGTTTCTGATCCGGTGCCGCAAGTCGTTTTCGACACGATCAACAAGCTGGCATTATCGATTCGTAGTCTGGCCTTCCAAGAAGGAAACAAGTGGCGGCTTTTCGATGGTCAGAACGTCATCACCGCAACGATCACGGATTCCGATTTCATCGACCGCGTCGATCGGAACATGATTCGCTTCGCGAAGGGCGATCTGCTTCTTTGCGAAGTCAGGACCGTGCAGACACAAGGTGTTGACGGGTTAAGAACCGAACACACCGTATTGCGCGTCGTCGAGCATAAGCCGGCACCCGATCAGATTCCGTTGCCTTTTGCCGATTCGTGACGGATCAGCCTCGACGCTGAAAGGAGACTACGCCGCCAGGACCTCACCCGGCGGCTTCATGGCGCCCGTCATGATGGCGACAGCGTCGGACATCGAGTAGTCGGCCGGGCGGATCACGCAGGCGCGGCGGCCGAGCCGGTGGATGTGGATGCGGTCCGCGACCTCGAACACATGCGGCATGTTGTGGCTGATCAGCACGATCGGAATGCCTTTGGCCCGAACGTCCAGAATGAGCTCCAGGACCTTGCGGGACTCCTTCACCCCAAGAGCCGCCGTGGGCTCGTCCATGATGATGACGCGGCTCCCGAAGGCCGCGGCCCGCGCCACCGCGACGCCCTGCCGTTGTCCTCCCGACAAGGTCTCGACGGTCTGGTTGATGTTCTGGATCGTCGTCAGGCCGAGGGCATTGAGGTAGCGCCGAGCGTCTTTCTGCATCGCGGATTGGTCGAGCAGACGAAAGGCCTTTCCGAGAAGGCCCGGCCTGCGGCGTTCCCGACCGAGGAACATGTTGTCCGCGATGGTCAGCGAGGGCGACAGCGCGAGGTTCTGGTAGACCGTTTCGATGCCGCTCTCTCGCGCCTCGATCGGGGAGCGGAACTGGACCACTTTGCCGTCGAGGCGGATCTCGCCGAAATCCGGCGCAACGGCGCCCGCCAAGGCCTTGATCATGGTCGACTTGCCGGCGCCGTTGTCGCCGATCACAGCCAGGATCTCGCCGGGCAGGAGGTCGAAATCGGCGTTGTCGATGGCCGTGACGCGACCGAATCGCTTGATCAGACCCCGGGCCTGCAGGACGGGTTCCGGGCTCATGCGGACACCTTCCGGATCCATTGGTCGAGCGCGACCGCGACGATGATCAGGACGCCCACCGCGAACTGCTGCCAGAGGACGTCGAGACCGGCGAGCGAAACGCTCGACCGGAAGACGCCGACGATGAGGGCGCCGATCAGGGTTCCGACGATGGACCCGCGCCCGCCGAAAAGGCTTGTACCGCCGATCACCACGGCCGTGATGCTGTCGAGGTTGGCATCCTGGCCGCTCGTCGGGCTGATGGCGCCGACCCTGCCGATCAGCACCCAACCGGCGATCGCCGCGATCGTGCTGGCCAGGACATAGACCTTCAGCAGGACCTGCTCGGCGTTGATGCCTGCCAGGCGGGCCGCTTCGGGGTCGTCGCCGACCGCGTAGATGTGCCGGCCGAGGGCGGTCTTGTTGAGCAGGTACCAGACCGCGGCGGCCATTAGCAGCATGAGGAGCGAGCCGTAGATGATCCGCGCCGAACCGAACTGGATCGGTTGGCCCATGGCCAGGAGGAACGGTGCCTTGTCGTGAAGGTCGCCGTTCCGGATCGACTCCGAGCGTGAATACCACGTGTTGAGGGCGGTGAAGATCGACAGCGTTCCGAGCGTCACGATGAACGGCGGCATCCGCAGCCGTGTGACCAGCAGGCCGTTCATGCAGCCGCACAACGTCCCGACCACGAGGCCCGCCACGAACCCCACCTCGACCGGGTAGCCGAGGATGACCGAGAGACGTCCCATGACGATCGAGGCCAGCACCATGACGATGCCGACCGAGAGATCGATGCCGGCCGTCAGGATGATCAGCGTCTGGGCGATCCCCAGGATGCCGATGATCGTCACCTGCAGGAGGATCGTCGAGAGGTTCGAGCCGGTCGTGAAGCGCGTCCAATTCACCGACGCGCCCAAGACCACGCCGAGGAGCAGCACGAAGAACGGCACCACGGTGGGGTAGGCGTGCAGAAAACGCTGGATCCGCGTGCTGAGCGGCTGCTTGTATTCGGCGAAAGCCACCGGGGCCGCGGGGCTCGTGGGGATGCCCCGCTCGAACTCGGCAGGCCCGTGAAGCTGAGACATGGTCGACCCCGATGCTTGAAACGTCCTGGAGCACCGGCGGGAGGCACGCGGCCGCCACGCCGATGTCAGACTTCAGGATTTGGCATCAGCCCCAGCAGAGCTTCAGCCCCTCGGCACTCGTGATCGACGGCACTCCCGGGACCGGTTTATCGGTCACCAAGGTGGCGCCGGTGTCGGTGAACTGCAGGCCGGGGGTCTTGGCGGGCTTCTTGCCGGTCTTGACGAATTGCGCGATCGCCTCGACGCCCATGGAGGCCATCTTCAGCGGGTATTGCTGCGACGTGGCGCCGAAGATGCCGGAAGCGACGTTCTTGACGCCCGGACAGCCCCCGTCGATGGCAACGATCAGGACGCCCTTGTCCTTTCCGGCATCCTTCAAGGCCTGATACCCGCCATCGGCGGCCGGCTCGTTGATCCCATAGACCAAATTGATGTTGTCGGCTTTCTGGAGGATGTTCTCCATGGCTTTGCGGCCGCCCTCTTCGGCGCCGGTCGTCACGTCGCTGCCGACGATCCTCGGATCGTCGGAGGGGCTGAAATGTTTCGGGTCGGCGACCTTGATGCCGAACCCGTCGAGAAATCCGTTGTGGCGCAGGTAGTCGACCGTCGGCTGGTTGGGGGCGAGATCGAGCGTCGCGATCTTGGCGGTTTTCACGCCATCGGCACCGAGTGTGGCCTTGGCCCATTCGCCGATGAGTTTGCCAGCCTTGAAATTGTCGGTCGCGAAGGTCGCGTCGGCCGCGTCGATCGGGTCGAGCGGCGTATCGAGCACGATGACGAGCAGGCCGGCGTCGCGCGCCTTCTTGACCGAGGGCACGATGGCGCTCGAGTCCGACGGAACCAGCATGAACCCCTTGGCGCCAGCGGCGATCAGATCTTCGATCGCCTGGACCTGGCCGTCGTTGTCGCCGTCGACCTTGCCCGCGTAAGCCTGCAGCGTGACGCCGAGTTCCTTCGCCTTGGCCTCGGCGCCTTCCTTCATCTTGACGAAGAACGGGTTGATGTTGGTCTTCGTGATGAGGCCGATGATCTCCTGGTCGGCCGCGAAGCCCGGCGACGTGAGCATGGCCAGTACGCTGCCGGCCAGCATGAGTTTCTTCAACATTGTATCCTCCCTGATCATTGGCTTCGATGTCGTCGGGTCGATCAGCCCCCCGCACGAGAAGTGTTGTTTGTGGCCCCGCGGGTCGACGCACGCCGTTGGGACGGCGGGACGATGCAGGCCGCGCGTCAGAGGGATTTCAACATCCCGCCGTCGACGAAATAGGTCGAGCCGACCGAATAGCTGGCGCGATCCGAACAGAGAAAGACGAAGAAGTTGGCCAGTTCGGCCGGCGAGCCGAAGCGCTTGATCGGCGCGTGCTCGCGCGCCACGCCGTCGAGGTAACCCTGCCAATCCCCGCCGGTGTCGGCGGTCAGTTCCTTGGCGGTCTTGATCCAGTCCGGCGTCAGGATCAGACCAGGGTTCACGCAATTGACCCTGATGTTGTCACCGACGACTTCGGTCGCCAAAGTCTTCGAGAACATCATCAGGGCCGATTTGGTCACGTTGTAGATGGGCTCGTACCAGAGCGGCTG
>CAXUOD010000241.1:0-7241 GCA_964252585.1 uncultured Lichenihabitans sp.
GTGCACCGTGACCTGATGGGCCAGATCGCAATCAAGGGTGGCGTGCTGGGCGCGGTGGCCGACACGCGAACCGTTCTGCAGGCGCTAGGATCCTGATGGTCCCGAGGTGGAGGTGACGGTGGCTCCCTTCGAAGACGGTCTCGGCCTCGCCGGCGCGATCCGCGCCGGACACCTCTCGGCCCGCGACGCCATGACGGCGGCCCTGGGGCGCGCCGAAGCCTCGGCCGATCTCGGCGCGATCCGTTTCGTCGACGCCACGCGCGGCCTCGGCCGTGCCGACGCGCTCGACGCGCTGCTGCGTCAGGATCCCGATCGCGCCGCCGCGATGCCGTTCTTCGGCGTCCCGTTCCTGATGAAGGACCTCGGCGCCGCGGCAGCGGGTTTCCCGGTCGCGTGCGGCTCTCGCCTGCTGTCCGGCCTGCCGCCCCCGACCGCGAGCAGCGAACTCGGCCTGCGCTTCGAGGCCGCGGGTTTGGTCCCGTTCGGTGTCACGACGGTGCCGGAGTTCGGCATGACCCTGTCGTCCGAACCCGCGATCGGCCCGATCGCCCGAAACCCGCTCGACCGGGGCCGCACGCCCGGCGGATCCTCGGGCGGGGCGGCCGCGGCCGTCGCGGCCGGGGTGGTGGCCCTGGCGCAGTCGGGCGACGCGGGCGGGTCGACGCGTGTGCCGGCCGCCTGCTGCGGCCTCGTCGGCTTGAAGCCGACCCGCGCCGCCATGCCCGGCGGACCGCTCTTCGGCAACCATCTCCACGGGCTCGCCTGCGAACTCGTGCTGAGCCGCAGCCTGCGCGACACGGCGGCGGCGCTCGACGCTTTTGCCGGGCGCGGGCAAGGCCCCGAGCCGGACCCTGACCTCGGCGGCCCCGCCTTGGAACGGCTCGACCGACCTCGCGAACGGCTGCGCATCGGGGTCTGTGCGGACGGGCCGACCGGGTTCCCGATCGAGCCCGAGCGGGCCCGAGCCGTCACGGACGCAGCCCGGGCGCTCGACGCTTCGGGCCATCGCGTCGTCCCGATCGCGGCCGAGACGCTGTCGCGCTTCACCGAGCCGTCAACTCGCGTGTTCGACCATATCATTTCGGTCAATGCGGCACGCAATCTCGGCGGCCTCGGGCCGGCCGACCTCGATCGCGTCGAGCCGCTGACCCGCGCCGCCATCGCCCGCGGCCAGTCGATCGGCGGCGTGGCGTTGCAGGCCGCGCTGGCGGCCGGCGTGGCGGTCGCGCACGGTCTCTGGCGCCTGTTCGACGAGATCGACGTTCTCCTGACCCCGATGCTGTCGACGGCTCCCCCGCCGATCGGCTCGTTTCCGATGAACAACGACGATGTCGAGGGCAATTGGCACCGCATGAACGCGTTCGCGCCCTACGCCATGATGGCCAATGTCGCCGGGACGCCCGCGCTCTCGGTGCCGTTCGGCCAGGATGCCGACGGCCTGCCGCTACCGCTTCACCTCGTGGGCGCCATGGGCACCGATGCGAGGCTGCTCGCGGTCGCGCGGCAACTCGAGCCGGCGTGGCCCTGATCCTCGAGCTTGCGCCTGAAGTATCTCAGCCTTCGTTTGAAGCGAAGTGGACCGTCAACCGTCATCGCGAGTGCAGCGACCCAGCTCGACTCTCGTAAAGCTCAAGCTTCAGCCGCTCCGACACGTCCTCGACGAGACCACGGCCGCCACGCTGATCGCCGTTGCCGAAACGTGCACGGACCGTGCGGAACACGTGCCTTCCGGTCGATGCGCGCTTCCGTCACGCTCCCGATACCGCACCAGGGGCGGCGATCGGGAGACGAGCATGTCGGTGTTGTTCACACGTCGCCAGTCCTTGGCGGCCATCATGGGCGGGGTATCGGCCGGCCTCCTGTCGGTCGAGAACGCCAAGGCGGCCGTCTCCGAGCTGGTCTGGGCCACCTGGGATTCGAACGCCCACCCCGAGTACGTCGATCCCTTCAAGAAGGAGACCGGCACGGCCATCAAGCTGTCGTTCCTGTCGAGCGAGGACGCGCAGTTCGCGGCGCTGAAGACCGGGTCGGCCAAGGACTGGGATGTCGTCAACCCCGGCCTGAACGGGACCTGGCGCTATATCGACGCCAAGGTTCTGCGGCCCCTCGATCTCAGCAAGATCCCGAACCGCCAGTATATGTACGCGCCCTTCAAGGACACGACCAAGGTGGTGGGCAAGGACGGCGCCACCTATGCGGTTCCCTATCTGTGGGGGCTGAACCCGATCGTCTATCGCAAGGACATCTACAAGGAGGAGCCGACCTACGCGACGCTGTTCGACCCCAAATACAAGGGGCAACTGGCCATGCGGGACTACGCACTGGAAAGCATCGCGGTCGCGGGGCTCTATATCGGCGTGCCGCGCGACGAGGTCTTCACCATGAGCGACGCTCAACTGGCGGAGTCGAAGAAGGCCCTGATCGCGCAGAAGCCCTTGCTGCGGACCTACTGGCAGACCATCGGCGACCTCACCAATCTCTTCGCCACGAACGAGGTCACCTGCGCCTTCTCGTGGCGCGTGCCCTACGACGCGCTGAGGGACAAGATGGCGATGGGCATGGCCAAGCCGAAGGCCGGCATCTTCGGCTGGTGCGACACCTTCGCGATCCCGACCTCCACGCCCGACGAAAAGGTCGCCGCGGCGCATGAGTTTGGAAACTACCTGCTCGGGCCGGACTACGCCATGGCGATCGCCGAGATTGGCAACTACGCCACGGCCTCGAGCATCATCCGCGACAAGCTCAGCCACGAGAAGCAGGAAGCCATCTTCGTCGACGACATGTCGGTGATGGAGAGCTTCATGTGGGCGGTCGCGCCGCCGAACTACTCGGCGTGGCTGAAGATCTGGAACGAGGTCAAGGCCGCGTGACGGAGCGGCCCGAAGGCCGCGCAGCGGGGCGGCCCGGACCGGCTGGAGGTCCGGCCGGTGCACCCGCGCTCCTGTCGGCTCTGGGGCTGACGAAGAGCTACGGCGGCCGTGCCCCTGTCGTGGCGGGCGTCGATCTCGAGGTCTCCGAACGGGCTTTCACGACCCTGCTCGGACCGTCCGGCTGCGGCAAGACCACCATCCTGCGCATGATCGGCGGCTTCGAAAAGCCGACGGCCGGCACGATCACGCTCGATGGGGTACGGCTCGGCGACCTGCCGCCGGAGCGAAGGCCGGTCAACACGGTGTTCCAGTCCTACGCGCTGTTCCCGCACATGACCGTCTTCGACAACGTGGCGTTCTCGCTGTCCCTGCGGTCGGGCAGCGGCGACGTGGCCGCGAAGGTGCGGCGGGCGCTCGATGCCGTCCATATGGCGAGCTTCGAGGACCGCTATCCGGCGCAGCTCTCGGGCGGCCAGCAGCAGCGCGTCGCCGTGGCCCGCGCCATCGTGGCCGAGCCGCGCCTCCTGCTGCTCGACGAACCTCTTTCGGCGCTCGACCGCAAGATGCGCGGCAATCTCCAGCTCGAGCTCAAGGATCTGCAGCGACGGTTGGGCATCGCCTTCGTCTATGTCACGCACGACCAGGAGGAGGCTTTCGCGCTCTCCGACACGATCCTCGTCATGAACGAGGGGCGGATCGTGCAATCGGGCGCGCCCGAGACCGTCTACCGCCGCCGGGCCAGGACGTTCGTGGCCGACTTCATCGGTGGCGCCACGCTGGTGCCGGGCCACGTGGTCCGGGTCGCCGCTGCCAGGGCCACCATCCGCACGGCGCTCGGAATCTTCGAAGCGCCGAGCCAGGCGGCCCTCGATCAAGGGATGCCGGCCGCGCTGGTGCTCCGCCCGGACAGTATCGTGCTCGAGGGCGGCGACGACGCCATTTCGGCCACGGTCCGGCACGTCACCTTCGCGGGCCAGAGCTACACGGTCGAGGCCGAAACGCAGGGAGTCTCGATCCGCTATGCGGCCGGCACGCCTCCGCCGGTCGGCGGGACGGTCCGCCTGTCCGTGCTCGGCGAACGGGCGTTCGTGACGGGTGCCGCTTGAGGCCCAGCCGGTCCTTCTTCGCCGTGCCTGTCGTTCTCCTGCTGCTTTGCGGGGCGGTCCTGCCACTCGCCATCCTGGTCGTGATCAGCTTCTGGAGCGTCGATTTCGACGCCTTCGAACTCGTGCCGGGGTTCGGCCTCGCGAGCTGGCGCGAGATCCTCGGGAACCCGACCTACCCGTACCTGATCGGCAAGGCCGTGATCACGGGTCTCGTGACGGTCGGGCTGACGACGCTCGCCGGCTACCCGATCGCGCTTTCGCTCGCCACGCTGCCGACCCGGTGGAAGAGCGTCGCGCTCGTGGTGCTGTTGACACCCCTCTATACCGGCGAGATCGTGCGCATCTACGCCTGGCGGCTGGTGCTCGGCACCGACGGCCTCGTCAACGGCCTGCTTCTCGGCCTGCACCTCGTGCGCGAGCCGGTCAAGATCATCCTGTTCTCGCCGCTCTCGACCTTTCTGGCCCTCTTCTACGACGAGCTGCCCTTCATGACGCTGGCGCTCTGGATCGCCGTCGAGCGCCTTGACCAACGGCTCGTCGAGGCGGCGCGGGACCTCGGGGCCCGCCCGCTGGCGGCCTTCGTCCGCGTCACGCTGCCGCTCACCTCGACCGGGTTCTGCGCCGGCGCTCTCGCGGTCTTCGCGCTCTCGGCCGGCGACCTGCAGACGCCGAATTTCCTCGGCGGCCCGTCGGGCGCGACCGCCCTCGCCTCGATCGACAATTTCTTCGGCACGGCCTTCGACTGGCCCACGGCCTCGGCTCTCGCCCTCGCCCTGCTCCTCGCCCTCGCGGTTGCGGCGGCGCTCCTCGCGGTCGCGATCCTGCGTGTCGGCGGCCGCCAGGCCCGGGCCGGGTCATGAGCCGCGTGGCCGTCGCCGTCCTCTGCGCGGCTCTCCTGTTTCTCTACCTGCCCCTCGCCGTGCTGGGCGTTTTCTCGTTCAACGCCTCGAAGCTGATGGCCTTTCCCCTTTCGGGCTTCACGCTCGATTGGTATCGCTCGCTGGCCGTCAACACCAAGTTCCAGACCGGCTTCGTCACGAGCTTCCTCGTGGCCCAACCGGTCGGCATCCTGAGCGCCGCCTTTGGGCTCGGCGCTGCCCTGGCCCTCACGTCGGCCCGGCGCGCCTTCCGGCTCGGCCTGGCGGGACTGCTGCTGATCCCGTTCCTGGTGCCGAAGACCGTGCTGTCCATCGCCCAATCCATGGTGCTGGGCCGTTTGGGACTCGATCGCGGCGCCGCGACGCTGATCGCCGCCGAGACCATCGTGGCGGTTCCGTTCGCGTCGGCCATCGTCGCGTCCGTCCTGGCCCGGCTCGATCCGCGCCTCGAAGAGGCGGCGCGCGACCTCGGCGCGACCCCCTGGGTCTGCTTTCGCCGCATCACGTTCCCGCAGATCAAGTCGGCCGTCATGGCGGCTTACTCGATCGGCGTGATCCTGTCGCTCGCCGACCTCACCATCGGACTCTACCTCGCCGGCCGGACCCAGCCCCTGTCGCTGGTGGTCGCCTCCGAGTTCCGGCGTGAACTCAGCCCCGACCTCAACGCCATGCAGGTCTCGGTGCTCGCTCTCACGGCGGCCATCGTGGTGCTGACCGAGGGCTACGACCGCTATCGCGCCGCTCGTCGGCGAAGGGTCGCTTCCGGCCGGCCCTCGCTCGCACCAACGGAGAGCGCCGCGTGAGCGAGGCCGACACCGGCGATCTCGCGGCCCGGGCCCGAGCCGATCTCGCGGCGCTGAGCTATCCCGCCACGCCCTGGGTGACGCCGCGGGCGACGCCGGAGGGTTTCCCGGTCCATGCGACGATCGTCGTGGGCGCGGGGCAATCGGGGCTCGCCATCGCGGCGGCCCTGCGGCGAGACGGCGTCGACGACGTCGTGGTGCTCGATCGCGCGCCTGCCGGGCAGGAAGGCGTCTGGGACACGTTCGCCCGGATGGAGGAACTCCGCACGCCGAAGGTGCTGAACGGCATGGACTTCGGCTGCCCGAGCCTCTCCGTGCAGGCTTGGTACACGGCGAGGCATGGCGCGGCAGCCTGGGCGGGACTCGAGAGGATCCCGCGGCAGGCCTGGGCCGAGTACCTCCGCTGGTACGGCGCGACGCTGGCCCTTCCGGTCGAGAGCGACACGGTCGTGACCGACATCCGGGCCGCGGTCGACGGAGTCCTCGCGGTCGAGACCCGGTGCGAATCGACGTCCACGACGCGCTTCGCGCGAACCGCCGTGATCGCGACGGGGTTCGACGGCGTCGGCGGCTGGCGGGTTCCCGATCTCGTCGGACGCGCCCTGCCTCGCGACCGCTACGACCATACCAACGGGCCGGTCGATTTCGAGCGGCTGCGCGGTGCCCGCGTGGCCGTGCTGGGGCATGGCGCTTCGGCCTTCGACAACGCCAATGCGGCGCTCGAAGCGGGTGCGGCCCGGGTCGACCTCTGCTTTCGCCGAGACCGACTGCCGCGCATCAATCCGCACCGGCACCTCGAGAATGCCGGCACGATGACCCACTATCCCTGGCTGGATCCGGCGACCCGGTGGGGCATCGCCCGTCACTTCCGGGCCGCCGACCAGCCACCCCCTCGGCGTGCCTTCGAGGCCGCCATGGCGCATCCGCGCTTCCACCTCCATCCCGCGAGTCCCTGGCTTTCCGTTCGTCTCGGCCGCGAGGGCCTCGTGGTCGAGACGCCCCGCGCCACGCTGCTCTGCGATCATCTGCTGTGCGCGACCGGCGTCGGGGTCGACCTCGCGTCCCGTCCCGAACTCACCTCGATCGCGCCGGCCATGGCGTTGTGGCGCGACCGCTATGTGCCCCCCGAGGCCGAAGCCGACGAACGCCTCGCCGGCTATCCGTTCCTCGGCGTCGATTTCAGCTTCACGCCGCGTGACGAAGAGGCAGCCTGGGTCGGCCAGGTGTTTTGCTTCAACGGCGCCGCCGCGATCAGCCAAGGCCCGCACGCCACCTCGATCAGCGGCCACCGCCACGCCGTGCCGCGCCTCGTGAGGGGCGTGACGGGGCGGCTCTTCGCACAGCAGGCCGGGGAGGTCATGGACAAGCTCGCGTCCTATGCCGAGATCGATCTAGAGCTGCCGGACGATTTCGAGGCGCGGCACCACACGATCCGGCCGACCTGATGCGGATGGCGTCAGGCTCCCACCGACGGCCTGACCGCGGGGCGTGCAAGCTCGGCTTCCGCGGCGTCTCCGGTTTCGGCCCGTCCATCGGCGACCCGCCGCAGGGTGCTAACTAAGCCTGCTGGAAACAGTGAGACGT
>CAXUOD010000242.1:0-7217 GCA_964252585.1 uncultured Lichenihabitans sp.
AGGTCGGCGACCGGGAAGTCGGGAGACACGATGGGGTCGGTCCTTTCGACGGAGGCTCCTGCGCCGGACCCTGCGGAGCCCGGCGCGATCCTGGTCAGGCTGCGACCAGCGCCAGGACGCGAAGCGGGCTGCCCGAACCGTTCTCGATCTTCAAGGGCGGCGTGATCAGGATGGCGCCGGTCGGCGGCAACTGGTCGAGGTTGGTGAGGCTCGCAAGCCCGAGCTTGTTGGCGCCATGCATCAGGTTGTGGGCCGGGAAGGGCGGTTCGAACGCGAAGGCCTGACCGTGGTCGGTGCCGACCGCTTCGACGCCCCAGCCGTTCACGTTGCGCTCCTGCACGAGGAAGCGGATCGCCTCGGGGGAGGGACCGGGCGTGTGCGGGCCATCGTTCTGCATGTTGAGAAACGCGCCTGGATCCGTGCGCTTGGACCAGTCGGTGCGCATGAGAACCCAGGCGCCGTCGGGGATGCGGCCGTGCTTGTCCTCGAACGCCTTGATGTGCTCGGGCTTCAGCGTGAAGCGCTCGTCGGCCGCGGCGTCCCCGGTGCAATCGATCACGACGGCCGGTGCGACGAGGCGCTGCGGCGGAATGGTGTCGGTGAAGCCATCGGCGAAGTCCTTGCCCGTGACCCAGTGCACCGGCGCATCGAAATGCGTGCCCGTGTGCTCTCCCATGGAGATGTTGTTCCAGTACCAGGCCGGGCCGCGCTCGTCGTAATGCGAGATCTCCTCGATCGCGAACGGGTTCGAGGGGGCGTTCGGCGGCGGCAGGCCGATCACGGGGGTCGAGGGTCGCAAGGTCTGCGTCAGGTCCACCACGCGGATACTGCCGCTCGCGAGCGCCGCGGCGAACTGGTTCATGAGATCCTTCGACATCACCGTCTCCCACACTTTGGAGTCAAACTTGCCGAGCCGTCCTCGACCGTCGGCTCCGCGCCTCGGCGTAGCCGGTCAGCCGGACCAGCGGCCAGAGGATCGCAACATAGATCACGGCTGCCCCGATCAGCGGCGTCGGATTGGCGAACAAGGCCTGCGAGTCGGTCGCCTGCTTCAGGAGATCGGGCATCGCCACGACGGACGCCAGCGACGTGTCCTTGACGGTCGCCACGACATTGCTGGTCTGGGGCGGCGTCGCGACCTTGATGGCCTGCGGCAGGATCACCTTGAAGACGACCTGCCGGAACTTGAGGCCGAGCGACAGCGCGGCTTCCGGCTGGCCGGCCGGGACGCTCTCGATGCCGGACCGGAAGACCTCCGCCGTGAAGGCCGCCAGTACCAGCACCAGGGCGAGGCTGGCGGACGTGAAGGACGAGAAGGTCACGCCCACGAAGGGAAGCGCGTAGTAGATCAGCACGATCACGACGAGCACCGGAATGGCCCGGAACAGGTCGATGTAGATGATGGCCATGATGCGGACGACTCTCGGCCCGTAGAGGCGGCCGAGGCACAGAAGGATCCCGAAGGACGTGCCGCAGACCACCGCGGTCAGGCCGAGCAACAGCGTGTTGCCGAGTCCTCGCAGGAGGATCGGCAGCGATTGGAGGAACACCTCTCGGTTGAAGAAGGTGTTGATCAGCTCCAAGCGCCGTCCTCCTGTGGCGTTGCTCGACGCGGATCCTCATCATTCTTTCGGAAGCGGCATGACCGTCACGGTGCTTGATCCGCCGACGGCGTCCGTGCCGAACCACTTCTTGTGGATGGCTCCGAGCGTGCCGTCCTGTTTCATGGCCGAGATGGCATCGTCGACGGGTTGCAGCAGCGGCGAACCCTTCTTCATCATGATGGCGAAATGCTCGCCGGTCGGGATCCGGACCGCGATTCTGTAGCCGGGGCTCTTCGACATGGCGTATTCGAAGCCCGCCACCTCGCCGACGCCGCCGTCGATGCGGCCGGTCTTGACGTCGAGCATCAGGTTGTCCTGCGACGTGTAGCTCTTGACGTCCGCGACGCCCATCGCTTCGCCGTTCTTCTTCAGGAAGGCTTCGCCGGACGAAGCCGCGATGACGCCGAGCGTCTTTCCCTTCAGGGCCTCCAACGATGAGACGGACGAGTCCGCCTTGGTCAGGATCGCGCCGTCGCTGTCGTAATAGGGTTGCGTGAACGCCTGGTTCTTCAGCCGCTCGGGCGTGATGGTGATCGACGAGATGGCCATGTCGATGCGACCGGAACTGACCCCGGCGAACAGCGCCTGGAAGCCGTAGTCCTGAAAGCTGGCGGTGGTGGACAGGCGCTTGGCGACGTCGTTCACGACATCGACCTCGAACCCTTCGAAGTGCCCGTCGGCGGCCTTGTACTCCCAAGGTGGGTTAGCCGGATAGGCTCCCACGTTGAGCGGCCCGACCGCGAAGGCGGGCGGCGCCAAGAGCGTGGACGCCGCCAAGCCGGCGACCGTGAAGGCGGCGAGAAAGGACCGGCGTTGCCACGAGGTCATACGGGTATCCTGGTCATGAGAAGGCTGCGACCATCCGGTCGAGCGCGGATTGCAACTGATCGCGGTCCCGCAAGACGCACATGCGCAGGAACGGCCGCGCCGAAGCGCCGAACATGAACCCTGGCGCAAGCCCGACACGCGCTTTCTCCAGGATGCGAAAGCAGGCCTGGCGCGAGTCGGGTTCATCGGCGAGGGCGAAGAACGTGTACATGCCGCCGCGTGGCTTGTCGGGCAGGATGAAGGACGGGACCCTTCGCAGTTCCCTGTCGGCGAGGTCCATGCCCGCCTCGAGCTTGGCCCGGATGGCCCGGACCTGGGGTTCGCCGTTGCGCAGGGCTTCGAGCGCGCCGGCCTGGACGAAGGCGGCCGTTCCGCTGTTCATGTACTGGGTCATCGCGGCGATCTCCGGCCCGACGGCGCCGGGATGGTTGAGCCAGCCGATCCGCCAGCCCGTCATGGCCCAGGCTTTCGAGAAGCTGTTGACGACCATCACCCGATCGTCCTCCCCGGCCACTTCGAGGATCGAAGGCGCGGCGTCGCCCTCGAAATAGAGCCGGCCATAGACCTCGTCCGACACGATCCAGATGCCGGTCCGGCGGCTGAATGCGAGAAGCGCCTCGAACTCCGCGAGCGAGGCCGTCCAGCCGGTCGGGTTCGATGGCGTCGACAGCACGATCGCCCGGGTGCGGGCGTCGCAGGCCGCGAAGAGACGGTCGAGGTCGAGGCGGAAGTCGGTTCCGAAATCGAGCGGGACGGGTCTCGGTTCCGCGCCCAGCATGAAGATGGTGCGCGCGATATTGGGCCACTGCGGCTCGAGGTAGACCGCGTTGGTGCCGGTGTCGAGGATCGAGGACAGGCCGAGGTACAGGGCCTGCATGCCGCCCGGCGTGATCGTGGACCGCTCGACCGGGATCGTCCGGCCGTAGAGCCGCGTCAGATACGCCGAAAGCTCCTCGGTCAGAGCCGGCAGGCCCCGCATGTCGGGGACGTAGAAGGTCTTGCCCTCGTCGAGCCAGCGCTTGGCCGCGGCCCGCACGGCCGCCGATGTCACATCGTCGCCCTCGCCGTACCAGAGCGGGATGACGTCGCCGAGCGTTCGGGCCCGTACCGCAAGGCCGGCGATATTCTCCGTGTCGAGGTCGCGGATCTGTGCGCGGATGCCGTTGCGGGCGGATCCGAGATGGTGGAGCGAGGCGTTCACGCCGCACCCCCGTCGGCGCCGCCTTGGAACGCCGCCTGGGCGGCGCCGAACCCGCTGGCCACGAGGCCGATGTCGTTCGCGACAACCACCATGGCGTAGCCTTCGCGCCGCCGTCGGGCCGCGTCCTCGGCACCGGTCGTGAAGATGCCGCACGGCACGCCGGTCTCGCGGCAGGCGTCGAGGACACGGCGGCACGCCGTTTCGTGGCGATGATCGATGTCCGGAAAGCAGCCGAGCGAGAGGGCGAGATCCCCCGTGCCGATGAAGATGAAATCGACCCCCGGGACTCGTGCGATAGCGTCGGCGTTCTCGACACCGGCCGCCGTCTCGATCATCAGGCCGACGACCGTTCGTGTGGCGGTTTCGGCGACGTAGCGCGCGAAGCCCCGCGCCAGCGGGCGAACGCCGCCCCCGGACCTGTGCCCGCGTGGCGGGTAATGGGCCGCCCCGACGGCCGCCCGCGCCATCTCGGCACTCTCGACGAGGGGGACCAGCACGCCGTCGGCCCCGGCGTCCAGGGCCTGACCGATGGCGGTCGCCGTCCCGTCCGCTACGCGGACCACGGTCGGCACCTCATGACGCGCGACGGCGATCGCGGCTTCGAGCGAGGACCGTGAGAACAGGCCATGCTGGAGATCGATCACGATGGCGTCGGGCTTGGCCGGAAGGGACAGTTCGACCAGAGACGGGGCGCCGAGCGCGAACCAGAACACTGCCACGCCACCTCTTCGGTGCAGAGCGTGTTTCAGGATGTCCTCGTCCTGCGTCACTGGTGGCACGTGCCCGCTCTCCCTTCCGCCCACGCGGGGGACGCGTCGAGCGCACGACCTTTCTGGCCCGGAGACCAAGCGGTCAACCGAAGGATGAACCGAGGGAGGGATCGTTTCAAGCCTAAAACAACTGTCACACCACTGTCCGATCGTGCCGGGACGGACGCGCCTTGCGCTGCAACGCGATCTGCCGTTCCCGCGTCTTGGCGGCCTCGGCATGAGCTTGGTTGCGCCCTGGCCAATGCGGCTCGGGCCAGTGCTGATTGCGGGCTCCGTACCAGGCTTCGGCCTGATGCGTGAAATAGGGGTTCCAGAGGTGTGGCCGCCCGAGTGCCACGAGGTCGGCCCGACGGGTGTGCAGGATCGTATTGACCTGTGCGGGCTCGGTGATGGCCCCCACGGTCATCGTGGCCATCTTGGGTACGTTGCGGATCGCTTCGGCGAACTGGACCTGGAACATGCGGCCGTAGACCGGCTTCTGGTTCGGCACGGTCTGCCCGGCCGAGACGTCGATGAGGTCGCAACCCGCGTTGCCGAACGCTTGCGAGATGGCCAGCACGTCGGCTTCGGTGATGCCGCCCTCCATCCAGTCGGAGGCCGAAAGCCGAACCGACATCGGCTTGCCGGCCGGCCAGGCGGCCCGCATGGCGTCGAAAACCTCCAGGGGAAAGCGAAGGCGGTTCCCGATCGATCCGCCGTAGTCGTCGGTGCGCCGGTTGGTCAGGGGGGACAGGAAGGAGGCGAGGAGGTAGCCGTGGGCGCAATGGAGTTCGAGCAGGTCGAATCCCGCGCGGTCGGCGCGCCGCGTGGCCCCGACGAAGTCCGCCACCACGGCCTCCATGCCGCCGCGGTCGATTTCGCGCGGGACCTGGCTGGCCTCGGCATGCCAGGCGATCGCCGACGCGGACACCAGCGGCCAGTTCGCCTCGGCGTTCTCGAGCGGAAAGTCGGGCTTGGCCCAGCCGACCTGCGTCGACCCTTTTCGCCCGGCATGGCCGAGCTGCATCGCGACCTTCGCCTGGGTGTTGGCATGAACGAACCCGACGATGCGAGCCCATTGGGCTTCATGGGCATCCGTCCACAGGCCGGGACAACCGGGCGTGATGCGGGCGCCGGGCGACGGACAGGTCATTTCGGCGAACACCAAGCCGACGCCGCCGAGGGCATGGGACGTATAGTGCACGAAATGCCAGTCCGTGAGATTGCCGTCGGGGTCGGCCCGGTACTGGGCCATCGGCGCCATGGCGACCCGATTGGCCACGGCCATGTCGCGCAGCTTGAATCTCGTGAACATCGGCGTCGGGCGGCTCTTCCGGTAGTCGTCCCCGGTTTCGCGATAGATCCGCTCGTAGTATTCCGTGTCGGCCCGCGCCACGAAACCCGGGTCACGGACCGCGAGGTTGTCGTAGGTGACGGATTTGGCCCGGCACATGACCGTCATGGCGAATTGCATCGGCTCCATGTCGAACGAGCGGTTCATGTGCTCGAACCAGGCGAGCGACACGTCGGCGTTGTGCTGCACCACCTGGCACGGGACCCGCCGGGCCTCGTCATAGGCCGTGAAGGCGGCGTCGACGCTGGCTTCGGCATGGGCCAGGACGGCGTCCGATAGTGCGATACCGCATTCCATCGCGAGCTTGGTGCCGGAGCCGATCGAATAATGGGCCGAGGCCTTGGCGTCGCCGAGGATGACGATGTTTCCGGTCGACCATGTCTCGCAGAAGATCCGCGGGAAGCGTCGCCAGAGCGACCGGTTCAGCAACAGCGGGTGCCCCTGGAGTTCCGCGGCGAAGATGCCCGCGAGCCTGTCGCGGGAGCCCGCCTCGTCGTCTTCCGAAAAGCCGTGCCCCTGCCAGCAGGCTTCGTCCATTTCGAAGACCCAGGTCGAGCGGCCGGGCTCGTACTGGTAGGTATGGGCGCAGATCACGCCGTAAGGCGTCTCGCGGAAGAAGTAGTTGAACTCCCGCATCGGGCGGGTCGAACCCATCCAGCAGAAGCGGTTCGACTTGATGGCCAGCGTCGGCTTGAACTCGGCCTTGAACTGCTCGCGGATGGGCGAGTTGATGCCGTCGGCCGCGACGATGATGTCGGCGTCGGGGAAGCGGGCGTCGAGAACGGCCGGGTCGATCCGCGCGCCGAAGTGAAGGCCGACCCCGACGGCGCGACACCGCTCCTGGAGTGCCCGAAGCAGGTGCATGCGCGAGGTGCCGCAAAAGCCGTTTCCGCCACAGCGGATCTCTTCGCCCTTGTAATGGATCGCGACGTCGTCCCAATAGGCGAAACGGTCGCGGATCAGGTCGTAGGACTCGGGATCGCGGGAGAGGAACTCATCCAGCGTATCGTCGGAGAACACGACCCCGAAGCCGAACGTATCGTCCGCGGCATTCTGCTCGTAGACGTCGATCGACCAATCCGGCCGTGCCTTCTTGGTCAGGAGCGCGAAGTACAATCCGCCCGGTCCACCACCGACGACCGTGATCTTCATCCGTTCCGCCTCCTGGCGTGGCACAAGCAGGCCGACCTTCCGGGCGACGCCCCATGCGGATCGCCTCGAGCCAAAGCCGACCTCTGGCCTCGAGATTACTTTAGATGTAAAATGATTTGCGGCAAGGGGTGGTCACGTCGCCTCCGATGCGGTGCGGGGAGGCAGGGGCAGGCATGAAGGGCAACGGGATGGAGAAGCACGCGTCGGTCGCCACGCTGCGGCCGGAGGCCGGGACATCGGCCGCGGCTCACGAGGTGCTGCACCCGACCGGGTGGCCGCGCCCGAGGGGCTACTCCAACGGGATCCTGGCCGAGGGGCGCATCGTGGTG
>CAXUOD010000243.1:0-6855 GCA_964252585.1 uncultured Lichenihabitans sp.
ACACGTAGACGAGCGACAGGAGATCGACCGCGAAGATCGAAAGCGTGCCGACCGTCCCCGTTGCCGTCATCACCAGCGTGTGGCGCAGGATCGAGCCGCGTGTGAACCTGGCCTCGGAGTCGCCCGATCCCGCTCCGGAACCGTGGATCTGCCTCGCCGCGCCGCCGCCGTGGTCGGCTTCGATCGAGAGCGTTTCGTCTTTCATGGTCGGGAGCTGTTTTCTGTCGATGGCCGTCATTCGCGAGCGTCCGATACACTCTAGCGATCAAAAGTGGCGACCGGACAAATGGTCGGCTTGACCCTCGCGTCCGCATCCCGCAAAACCCTCGCCGATGTCCTTCGGAACTGCTCGATGACAAAGCCGCCGCTGCAAATCCTGCTCTGCGCCCCTCGCGGTTTCTGCGCCGGCGTGATTCGCGCGATCGACGCGGTCGAGCAGGCTCTCGCGATCTATGGCCCCCCGGTCTTCGTCCGGCACGAGATCGTCCACAACAAGTACGTGGTCGAATCGCTGAAGAAGAAGGGTGCCGTCTTTGTCGAGGAACTGGACGAGATTCCTCCGACCGATGCGCCCGTGATCTTCTCGGCCCATGGCGTCCCGAAGGCCATTCCGATGGAGGCCAGCGCTCGTCGTTTCTTCGCCATCGACGCCACGTGCCCGCTCGTCACCAAGGTGCACCGTGAGGCCGAGCTGCACCATCGTCGGGGCTACACCATCATCCTGGTCGGCCATGCCGGCCATCCGGAGGTGGTGGGGACCTTGGGTCAATTGCCGGAAGGCGCCGTGTTGCTCGTCGAGAACATCGCCGACGTACACCGCATGGCCGACGCAGCCAGCCCGGAGTTCCTGGCGAAGCCCCTCGCCTTCGTGACCCAGACGACGCTGTCCGTCGACGACACGCAAGGCATCGTCGAGACCCTGAAGCAGCGTTTTCCGGCGATCGTCGGCCCCCACAAGGAAGACATCTGCTACGCTACGACGAACCGCCAGGAAGCCGTGAAGCGCATCGCGCCTTCGGTCGATGCCTTGCTGGTGGTGGGATCGGCCAATTCCTCGAATTCGCAGCGCCTGAAGGAAGTGTCGGAACGAGCAGGCTGCCGCAACAGCCAACTCGTGCTCCGTGCCGCCGATATCGATTGGGCGCCGCTCGGCGACATCCGCACGATCGGGATCACGGCGGGCGCTTCCGCCCCCGAGGTGCTGGTCGAGGAGATCATCGACGCCTTCGCCGAGCGCTACGAGATCGATGTCGAGACGGTCGCCACCGTGACCGAGACCATGTTCTTCCCGCTGCCGCGCGAGTTGCGGGAGAATATGCGTCCGGAAGCCACCGCTCTCGTCTAGGGCCTGTCGCGATGAAGGATCGCGTTCGATCCCGGCGTCGCTCGGGACCGATCCGGCCGCTAGCGGGCGACAGGGCTTGAGTCACCGGCGAGCCGCTTCGCCTATGTCGAGCAGTGCATGGCCGTTTACACCGACGTCACGGCCCACCAGCTCTCGGGCTTCCTTTCGGGCTACGATGTCGGCGGCCTCCTCTCGTGCAAGGGGATCGCGGAGGGCGTCGAGAACTCCAATTTCGTCCTCCATACCGAGGGTGGCCGGTTCATCCTGACGCTCTACGAGAAGCGCGTCGAGGCAGGCGACCTGCCGTTCTTCATCGGGCTGATGGACCATCTGGCGTCGCGGGGGCTCAATTGTCCGCGGCCCGTCCGAGATCGGCACGGCGTGGCCCTCGGCGCGCTGGCGGGCCGGCCGGCCGCGATGGTGACGTTCCTCGACGGCGTGTGGATCAAGGACCCCGGGGTTGTTCATTGTTCGGCTCTCGGCCGGGCCTTGGCCGAACTCCACGGCGCCGGCGCCGATTTCGGCTTGCGCCGCCCCAACGCGCTCTCGGTCGACGCATGGCCGGTGCTGTTCGCCACCGCCGAAGCGGATGCGGACGCGGTCGTGGCCGGCCTCGCCGGGACGATCTCGGCCGAACTCGCCTTCCTGTCGTCGCACTGGCCGCGAGGCCTGCCCGAGGGCGTGATCCACGCCGATCTCTTCCCCGACAACGTCTTCTTCCTGGGCGACCGGCTGTCCGGGTTGATCGACTTCTACTTCGCCTGCACGGACGCCTTGGCCTACGACGTCGCGGTCTGCCTCAATGCCTGGTGCTTCGATGCAGAGGGAACGCTGGATCTCGCTCGCAGCACGGCGCTGTTCGAGGGTTACGCCTCGGCACGTCGGCTGACGCCGTCCGAGATCGAAGCCATTCCCGTGCTGGCGCGCGGTGCGGCGCTCCGCTTTCTGCTGACCCGTCTGGTGGATTGGCTCAACGTGCCGTCCGGCGCGCTGGTGCGGCCGAAGGATCCGATCGAATATCTTCGCAAGCTGAACTTCCACCAGACGGTCACCTCGGCCGCAGCCTACGGGTGTCGATGACCGATACGATCACGATCTGGACCGATGGGGCCTGTTCGGGCAATCCCGGCCCCGGCGGTTGGGGCGCCATCCTGCGGGGCCGTGGCCACGAGAAGGAGCTGTCGGGTGGGGCGGCGGCCACGACCAACAACCGGATGGAGCTCACCGCCGCCATCATGGCGCTCGAGGCGCTGAAGCAGTCGAGCGAGGTCGATCTCCACACGGATTCGCAATATGTGCGCGGCGGCGTCACGGGCTGGATCCACGGCTGGAAGCGCAACGGTTGGCGCACCGCCGACAAGAAGCCGGTGAAGAACATGGAACTCTGGCAGCAGCTCGACGCCGCCGCCGCCAGACATGTGGTGCGCTGGCATTGGGTGAAGGGGCATGCGGGCCATTCCGAGAACGAACGCGCCGACGTCCTGGCCCGAGAAGGCATGGCGCCTTATCTCAAACGCTGATCGGGGGGAGGCGCTCGTCAAAGCCGCGATCAGGCTGTAAGCCTGATCCATGCTTCCAACCCTCCTCTTCGACATGGACGGGACGCTCGTCGACACCGAGCAGCTCCACTTCGCGGCCTTCCGAACGATCCTCGAGCCGCATGGCGTGTCGCTCGATTGGGCTGGCTATCGCCAGTTCATCATGGGCTTTCCCAATCACGCTATTGCGGCGCACTACCTGCCGCATGTCCCGCAGGAGCTGCATGCCGGGCTGATGCACGACAAGGAAGCGCAGTATCGCTCCTTGGTGAAGGATGTCTCGCCGGCAGAAGGCCTCCTGGAACTGCTCGACTGGGCCGATCGCGCCGGGATCGATACCGCGGTCGTCACCAACGCGCCGCGCGCCAACGCGGAACTGGTGTTGGAGGCTCTGAAGATCCGCCACCGCTTCAAGGCGGTGGTGGCCGGCGACGAGATCGCCCATCCGAAGCCTCATCCCATGCCTTACCTGACGGCGTTGGCGCAGATCGGCGGCGACGTCGCTCGTTCGGTCGCTTTCGAGGATTCCGGCTCGGGCGTGGCCTCCGCCGTGGCGGCGGGCCTGCCGGTCGTCGGCATTGCTTCGGCGCTCGACGAGAACGGCCTGAAACGCGGCGGCGCGGCGCTGCTCGTCCAGGACTACCGCGATCCCCTGCTCCCCGGCTTCCTGCGCCGGCACCTGCAGCTGGAGCGGTCCGGGACGGGGGCGGACGGAGCCGAATGACCGGCGGCGGTCGCCGTCACTGGAGCCTGCGCAGGATGTCGAGCAGTGCGCGGTGCATGGTTTCGTTGCCGGCCAGGATCGAGCCGGCCTCGAGAAGGTCGTCACCGCCGTCGGCCGTGCTGACGAAACCACCGGCTTCGCGCACCAGCAGCGCGCCGGCCGCGACGTCCCATGACCTGATGCCCCGCTCCCAATAGATGTCCTGGTTTCCCGCCGCCACATAGGCGAGGTCGAGGGCGGCGGCGCCGAGGCGCCGCAGCACGCCGGCCCGGGCCATCACCTCGGCCATCTCCAGTTTGAAGCGCGGGTGCAGGGAGGCGCGGCCGAGCGCCGGGATGCCGCAGCCCACCAGGGCTTCGGCGATGTCGCGCCGCGCCGCGACACGCAGCCGCCGGTTGTTGTGGTAGGCGCCTTGTCCGCGCTCGGTGAAATACATGTCGTCGGTCGCGGGATTGTAGATGACGCCGGCGACGAGTTGCCCTTCGCGTTCGAGGCCGACAGAAATCGCGAAGATCGGCAGGCCGTGCAGGAAATTGGTGGTGCCGTCGAGCGGATCGATGTGCCACGTGTGGCTCTTGTCCGAACCTTCGATGCTGCCGCCTTCCTCCATGACGAAGCCATAGCCGGGCCTGACGCGGGAGAGTTCCTCGAAGAGGGTCTTCTCCGAGCGCCGGTCGGCGGCCGTCACGAAGTCTCCTGGCCCCTTGACCGAGACTTGCAGGTTTTCGATCTCGCCGAGATCGCGCTTCAACCCCTTGCCGGCTTTCAGCACGGCAGCCGTCATGACGTTCATAAGGGCGGAGCGGATCATCGTCGGACCTGTCGAAGAGAAGGGGGCGCCTCGCGCCTCTGCCGTCGCAAGTGGACCCAATCCGGGGTCGGGGGCAAGCCTGCCGTCGCGCAATCGGGCCCACAAGGTTCGGCAATGCCTTCAGGCGACCTGCCGCAGCAGAGGCGGAGCCGACGAGCTCGCATCGGCCGTGATCGCGACCGAAATCAAGGCGTCTTCGAGTTCGCGGGTGAGGCGCGGCGTGTCGCCGAGGGTGCTGAGCCAGCGATCCCCGCCGACACTCCGCTTCAGAGCCGCGTACCGCTCCGGGTCATGCGCCAGGGCGACCGCGAGTTCGATGTAGTCCCGAACGGTCTCGGTGATGCCCTCGGCGGCGGCGATCGTCTTGAGCAGGCTGCCGGCCATGCGGGACACGTAGGAGCGGCCCGACAGGGTGACGATCGGCAAGCCGACCCGAAGCGCGTCGCTCGCGGTCGTGCCGGCGTTATAGGGGAACGTGTCGAGGAAGAGGTCGGCGAGGGCGAGCCTCCCGCGGTAGTCTTCGGGTGTCGCGCGGGGCGCGAACACCAGCCGGTGCGGATCGAGCCCGTGGGCGATGAAACGCGTTGCCATATTGCGGCAAGACTGTTCGTTGTCGGCGTAGACCCACAAGACGGCATGGTCGACGCGGGTCATGATCTCCAGCCAGGCCGCGAAGATCTCTTCGGTGATCTTGTAATTGTTGGAGAAGCAGCAAAAGACGAAGCGGTCCTCCGGCAGGCAGACCGACTGTCGCGTGTGTCCTCTGGTGACGGGCAGCAGGCGATCGTTCACCTGGAAACAGGTCGGCAGGTAGAGGGGTTGCGGGCGATGATGGGCCGCGATCTCGACCGGGATCACGTAGCGGTCCGCCAGGAGATAATCGAGTTCGGCGAAGGGGATAAAGCCGTTGTAACCCAGCCAGGTAATCTGCACGGGCGCCGGCCTCAGTCGCAGTGCCGGAAGCCGCGTCCCTAGTGTAAGGCCATTGAGGTCGATAAGGATGTCGATCTCGTCGGCCCGGATGGCCCGGGCAGCCTCGTCGTCGGTCATCTGGAGGATCGAGACGGTTTTGTCGAAGGACTTCAGGATGCGGCGGCGCACATCGCTTCCATCGTCCTCGGTCGAACAATAGCCGAAGATCTCGAAACGGTCGCGGTCGTGCGTCTCGAAGAGCTCGGCCACGAGAAAGGCCATCGGATGCCTGCAATAATCCGACGACATGTAACCGATGCGCAGCCTGCGATGCGCATATCCATCGGGCGGGCTGAGGCGCTGGCCGCGGGGAGGCATCTTGCGTGCCAGAAAAGACGCGTTCGCCCGATCATGCACGGCGAGATCGTCGGTCAGGGCCAACTGCGTGAGCGCGCCGGTCTCCTCCATGAGCTTGGCTTTCGTCAGGCCGGGAAGATCACGGAAGACGGGCCAGACACAGGCTTTGGTGCGTACGCCGATCCAATGGTGGATGGCGTCGGGCTGGTCGGGGTCGGTGAGCAGGCTGGCGAGCAGGCTACGATCGGCTTCGTCATAGAGCTTCAGCTTCTCCAGGACACGCCCGCGGTGATTGAGCAGGGTGGTCCTCGCCTCGTCGGCCTGGATGGCATCGCCCCAAATGCGGAGGGAGTGTCGCGGATCACCGAGCCTCTCACGGCAGAGCCCGAGGTTGACGGCGGCGGCGTAGAGATCGGCGCGGGCCGACAGAGCGGATTCAAAGGCGGCGGCGGCCTCGGTCGGCTGTCCCGCGGCATTGAGTTCGACGCCGAGATTGTACCAGGCCGCGAAGGCCTGTTTCGGCTTGGCCTCCAAAGCCAACCACATCCGGTAGACAGAGATCGAGCGGGACTCGCCCTGTCGGTGTTTCGACGTATCGACCAGGTCGATCACTTCGCGGATGTCGAGGGGAACGAGGGCCGCGAGGAGGTCGAGGTCCTGGAGGATGTCGGGGCACCACGCCCTATCGTGGCGTCCCAACAAGCGTGAGGCGACGGCCAGGTTCGATTCTGGCACGGGGATCTGAGTTTCCATCCTTGAGCTGGCTCCCATCGGGCTTCGTCAACCGAGTATGCCGAAGCGCGATGGTGCGAGCCTGACCGTTCGAGCCGTGGGATCAGTAGACGTTGAAGAGTTGCGTGATCTGGTCTTGCGACATGACGCTGATCTGGGCTGAGCTGAAGTTATCAGCTTGAGCTGAATTCAGACCCGCAATATCCGCCGTGCTGATTCCCGCGATGGCGGCCGTCGCCAGGCTCTGCGTGTTTCCACCGGCCGCACCGAGCAGAGCCGAGAAATTGGCGGTCGAGAGGCCGGCAATGTCGGCGGACGACAAGGCACCGACTTGCCCGCTTTGCAGAGTGCCGAGTTCGTCCGAGCTGAAGGTGCCGACGGCGGCGGCCGAGAGAGCGCCGACCTGGGCGGCGGTGAAGCCGCTGACGGTGGCGGA
>CAXUOD010000243.1:6955-7199 GCA_964252585.1 uncultured Lichenihabitans sp.
TGCTGGAGAGGCTGTTGAGCGTGGCCGAGGAGAGGCCCTTGAGCTGCGCCGAGGAGAGGACGCTGAGCTGCGCCGTGCCGAAATTGTCAATGCCGGCGGTGGCCAGTCCGGCGAGCTGGCTCGACGTGATGGCGCCCATCTTGGCGGTGCCCAGGGCGGCGAACTCGTCGGAGGAGACGGCGCCGAGGCCGGCGGCCGAGAGAGCGCCGACCTGGGCGGCGGTGAAGCCGCTGACGGTGGCGGA
>CAXUOD010000244.1:0-7068 GCA_964252585.1 uncultured Lichenihabitans sp.
GATCGAGTTCGGTCTCCTTCTTGAAGCCTTTCGGCCCGGCGATGCCGGTCTTGCCGTCGAGAACCTGGATCAAGCGTGCGTAAACGTTGCGGTCGAGGATCGCGAGTTCGTCGTCCCGGTCCTTGGCGAGCCGCTCGATCTCCTCGCGCTCGATCGCCTGGGCACGTTCGTCCTTGTCGACGCCGTGCCGGTTGAACACCCGAACCTCGACGATCGTGCCCTGCACGCCCGGGGGCACGCGGAGCGAGGTGTCGCGGACGTCGGACGCCTTTTCGCCGAAGATGGCGCGGAGAAGCTTTTCTTCCGGGGTCATCGGGCTCTCGCCCTTGGGCGTGATCTTGCCGACCAGGATGTCGCCCGCCTGCACTTCCGCGCCGATGTAGACGATTCCGGCCTCGTCCAGGTTCTTCAACGCCTCTTCCGAGACGTTCGGGATATCGCGCGTGATCTCCTCCGGCCCGAGCTTGGTGTCGCGGGCCATGACCTCGAACTCCTCGAGGTGGATCGAGGTGAACACGTCCTCCTTCACGATCTTCTCGGAGAGAAGGATCGAGTCCTCGAAGTTGTAGCCGTTCCACGGCATGAAGGCGACGAGCACATTGCGGCCGAGCGCCAGATCGCCGAGGTCGGTCGAGGGACCGTCCGCGATGATGTCGCCCTTGCGGACGCGGTCTCCCACCCGCACCAGCGGCTTCTGGTTGATGCAGGTCGACTGGTTCGAGCGCTGGAATTTCATCAGCCGGAAGATGTCGACGCCGGGCTTGCCGCCATCGACCTCCTCGGTGGCCCGGATGACGATGCGCGTGGCGTCGATCTGATCGACGATGCCGGTCCGGCGGGCCGCGATGGCGGCGCCGGAGTCACGGGCCACCACCGCCTCCATGCCGGTGCCGACGAGCGGGGCATCGGCCTTCACGAGCGGCACGGCCTGCCGCTGCATGTTGGAGCCCATGAGGGCCCGGTTCGCGTCGTCGTTCTCGAGGAACGGGATCAGGGCTGCGGCGACCGATACGAGTTGCTTCGGCGACACGTCCATGAAGTCGACGCGGTCGCGCGGCACCAGCATCACGTCGCCGGCGTGCCGGCAGATCACCAGGTCCTCGGTCAGTCCGCGCGCGGCGTCGACCGCGGCATTGGCCTGGGCCACGTAATGCTTGGTCTCCTCCATGGCCGACAGATAGACGACGTCGTCCGTCACCTGCCCGGCCTTCACGCGGCGGTAGGGCGCCTCGATGAAACCGTACTTATTCACCCTCGCGAAAGTGGCGAGCGAGTTGATGAGGCCGATATTCGGGCCTTCCGGCGTCTCGATCGGGCAGATGCGGCCGTAGTGCGTGGGGTGCACGTCGCGCACCTCGAACCCGGCACGCTCGCGCGTGAGTCCACCCGGACCGAGTGCCGAAAGCCGGCGCTTGTGGGTGATCTCGGAAAGCGGGTTCGTCTGGTCCATGAACTGCGAGAGCTGGGACGAGCCGAAGAACTCGCGCACGGCCGCGGCCGCTGGCTTGGCGTTGATCAGGTCCTGCGGCATCACCGTGTCGATGTCGACCGACGACATGCGCTCCTTGATGGCGCGTTCCATGCGCAGGAGCCCCAGGCGATACTGGTTCTCCATGAGTTCACCGACCGAGCGGACGCGACGATTGCCGAGATGGTCGATGTCGTCGATCTCGCCGCGGCCGTCGCGCAAGTCCACCAGCGCCTTGGCAACCGCCAGGATGTCGGCCTTGCGCAGGACCCGCACGGTGTCCTCGGCATCGAGGTCGAGGCGCATGTTCATCTTGACCCGACCCACGGCCGAGAGGTCGTAGCGTTCGGGATCGAAGAACAGCGAGTGGAACATCGCCTGTGCCGTATCGAGCGTGGGTGGCTCGCCGGGGCGCATAACGCGGTAGATGTCGAACAGGGCGTCCTCACGCGAGGAGTTCTTGTCGACCGCAAGCGTGGTGCGGATATAGGGACCGATGTTGATATGATCGATGTCGAGGATCGGCAACACCTCGAAGCCGTGCTCCAGGAGGCCGGGCAGCGTCTTGACCGTGATCTCGTCGCCGGCCTCGGCATAGATCTCGCCGGTTTCGGCATTGAAGAGGTCCTCGGCCAGGTACTGACCGTAGAGGTCGTCGTCCTGCGCCTTCAGGGCCTTGATGCCGCGCTCGCCCAGAAGCCGGGCCGAGCGGGCCGTCATCTTCTTGCCGGCCTCGACCACGACCTCGCCCGTATCGGCGTCGATGAGATCGACGGTCGCCTTCATGCCCTTGAGGCGATCGGGGTTGAACGGGACGCGCCAGCCATCCGCCGTATGCTCGTAGCGCACGGTCTCGTAGAACGTCGACAGGATCTCCTCGCCATCCATGCCGAGCGCATAGAACAGCGACGTCACCGGGATCTTGCGCCGGCGGTCGATGCGGGCGTGCACAACGTCCTTGGCGTCGAACTCGATGTCGAGCCAGGACCCGCGGTAGGGAATGATACGGGCCGCGAAGAGCAGCTTGCCCGAGGAATGGCTCTTGCCCTTGTCGTGATCGAAGAAGACGCCCGGCGAGCGGTGCATCTGGGACACGATCACCCGCTCGGTCCCGTTCACGATGAACGTTCCGTTCGACGTCATGAAGGGCATGTCGCCCATGTAGACGTCCTGCTCCTTGATGTCCTTGACCGACTTCGCGCCGGTATCGGGATCCACATCGAAGACGATGAGGCGGAGCGTCACCTTCAGGGGTGCGGCGAACGTCATGCCACGGGCGCGGCACTCGTCGACGTCGAATTTCGGCTGTTCGAATTCATACTTGACGAATTCGAGAAGAGCGGTGCCGGCGAAATCGGACACCGGAAAGACGGATTTGAAGACGGACTGCAGCCCTTCGTCGGGGCGCCCGCCTTCGGCTTCGTCGACGAGCAGGAATTGATCGTAGGACGCCTTCTGGACCTCGATCAGGTTGGGCATTTCGGCCACTTCGCGGATGTGACCGAAGAACTTGCGGACCCGTTTCCGGCTTGTGAACGTTTGCGCCATGTCGCTCCTCGTGCCTTTCGTGCGGCGGAACACCGATCAGGCCCGTCGCCCGATCCCGCCGCGTAAGAGCCGCCCGTCGAGCAGCCCTCGTCCATCTCATCTCGGCGCAGCGTCGAGCCGCACACCCGTTAGGGCGCGGCGAGCCATGCGCCGTCTCGCTTGTCACATGCGGCGTAGGCGAGAGCCGTCACCGCCATGGATCGTCAACCGTTCGACGTCCCTGGACGTCGAAACGCCGGAAAGGTCCCGAGGAAGATCCTCGGAACCGATAACGCCAGCAGTACGCGCGATGCGTGCCGCGCGATAACGCATAAGCAGATTACTTGAGCTCCACCTTGGCGCCGACCTTCTCGAGTTGGGCCTTGAGCTTCGCGGCATCGTCCTTGGAGACACCCTCCTTGACCGCCTTGGGCGCGCCCTCGACGAGATCCTTGGCCTCCTTCAGGCCCAAGCCCGTGATGGCCCGGACTTCCTTGATGACTTCGATTTTCTTGTCCCCGATGGCGGCCAGCATGACCGTGAACTCGGTCTGCTCTTCGACCGGGGCAGCGGCGGCACCCGCCGGGCCTGCCGCAACTGCGACAGTCGCTGCAGCGGCGGAAACGCCCCACTTCTCTTCGAGCATCTTCGCCAGTTCGGCAGCTTCGAGAACAGTGAGGGAGGAAAGGTCGTCTACGATCTGGGAAAGGTTAGCCATGGTCCAAGTCCTGATGTTTGGTTCGATGAATGGGTTGTCAAGGGTGCTGATCAGGCGGCTTCGCGCTCGGCATTGGCATCCTTGTCGGCATAGGCGTTGAAGACGCGGGCGAGCTTGGCGGCAGGTGCCGTGGTCAGCTGCGCGAGTTTCGTCGCCGGTGCCTGGATGAGGCCGATGAGCTTGGCCCGCAATTCGTCGAGCGATGGCATGGTGGCCAGAGCACGAACGCCCGCGGGGTCCAGGGCCGTGCGGCCCATGGCGCCGCCCAGGATGACGAATTTCTCGAAATCCTTGGCGAAAGCCGCGGCCACCTTGGGAGCCGCGACTGGATCGTCCGAATAGGCAATGATCGTCGGCCCCGTCATCAGCGAACCGATGGAGGCGACGTCAGTCCCTTCGAGCGCAATCTTGGCCAGACGATTCTTGCTGACCTGCACCTTTGCTCCGGCGTCTCGCATCTGCTTGCGCAAGCGTTGAAGCTGCGCCACAGTGAGGCCGGAATAGTGAGCGACGACCACGACCGATGTCGTCTTGAAGACATCGTTGAGATGGCCGACGAGCTCTTTCTTTTCCGCTCTGTCCAAAGTTAAAACTCCGATGGCGAAGTCTAGCCCCGCGACTGCACAAGATTCCAGCCGTGAATCGCCGAAGCGATCGTCCGACTTCGTTGTGCCTGCCCCCGAAGACAGATCGTCTCCGGACAGAAGGATCGAACCAAATCTGAGGGCGCTCCCGCGCCCTTTACTCAAACCGGCTATCACCGTCTATGCGGGCTTCCGGAACAGCGTCGGGCAAGCCGAAGCGCCGGAAATCAAGCCACCGAACCGAAGTCAGGCGTGGCACCTGCAGTCTTGGACAGGACACGGCCGGAAGCGACGCGGGATCAACTCCCGCATCTTCCGGCCACTCTATCGTTGCGCGCAACCGCCTAAGGCTTTTGCGCGACACGATGTAAGGTCCACAAGGGACCCTAACCCCTCATAAAGGCTTTACATCTTCATGCCAAGGGTATTTGCCGCGAGATCAGAGATTTCTGCCGGCGTCCTCTCAGGCGTTACCGAGCGTCGCCGGGTCCACCTTGACGCCCGGGCCCATGGTGGAGGAGATCGCGACGCGCTGGAGATAGGTACCCTTGGCGCCCGCGGGCTTGGCGCGCGTCACGGCGTCGACGAAAGCCTTGATGTTTTCGACGAGCTTGGCCTCATCGAAGGACGCCTTGCCGACGCTCCCCTGAACGATGCCGGCCTTCTCGACCCGGAACTCGACCGCGCCGCCCTTCGACGCCTTGACGGCACCGGCGACATCCATGGTGACGGTGCCGACCCGCGGGTTCGGCATCAGGCCACGCGGCCCGAGCACCTTTCCGAGGCGACCCACGAGGGCCATCATGTCCGGGGTCGCGATGCAACGATCGAAGTCGATCGTGCCGCCCTGCACGGAGGCCACGAGATCCTCGGCCCCGATGACGTCCGCACCAGCCGCCTTGGCTTCATCGGCCTTGGCGCCGCGGGCGAAGACCGCGACCCTGACGGTGCGGCCCGTGCCGTTCGGCAGGTTCACGACGCCGCGCACCATCTGGTCGGCGTGTTTGGGGTCGACCCCGAGGTTCATGGCGATCTCGACGGTCTCGTCGAACTTCGTCTTCGCACGCTCCTTCACGAGACCGACGGCTTCGCCGACGGCATAGAGCTTGATGCGGTCGATGCCCTGACGGGCGTTGGTGATACGCTTTGCCATGATCTTACCCCACCACCTCGAGGCCCATGGACCGGGCGGAACCTTCGACCATCGACATGGCGGCTTCGACAGTCGCGCAGTTCAAGTCGACGATCTTCATCTGAGCGATGTCGCGCACCTGATCCCGCGTGACACGGCCGACCGTGCCTCGACCCGGCGTTTTGGATCCGCTCTTGATGCCGGCAGCCTTTTTCAGGAAGAAGGACACGGGCGACAGCTTCAGTTCGAACGTGAAGGAACGGTCCTGGTAGGCCGTGATGACCACCGGGATCGGCGAACCCTTCTCCATCTGAGCCGTACGCGCGTTGAAGGCCTTGCAGAATTCCATGATGTTCAAGCCGCGCTGACCGAGAGCCGGTCCGATGGGCGGCGACGGGTTCGCGCTTCCGGCCGGGACCTGGAGCTTGACGTAACCCGTAATCTTCTTTGCCATTCTCACCTCCAACGATGCCCCGCGCCCTCGAGGACGGCGGGGATTTCAGGGCCGTGGTACGTCGTTGTATCCCGTCGGCGAACGGGAACGACTTCCACGAGGATGGGCCGCCCTGGAGAGCGACCCGCCGCGCATCGCGCGGGTTCGGTCAGAGCTTCTCGACCTGACCGAATTCGAGATCGACGGGCGTCGCCCGCCCGAAGATGGAAACCGCGACCTTGACGCGGGAGCGGCCTTCGTCGACCTCCTCGACCGTGCCGTTGAACGACGCGAAAGGTCCGTCCGAGACCCGGACCTGCTCGCCGATCTCGAAGCTGACCGACGATTTCGGACGCTCGACGCCCTCGGCGACCTGCCCCTTGATGCGGTCCGCCTCCGCATCGCTGATCGGGTGGGGCTTGTTGTCGGCGCCAAGAAATCCCGTCACCTTCGGTGTGTTCTTGATGAGGTGATAGATCTCATCCGTCAGGTCGGTTCGCACCAACACGTAGCCGGGGAAGAACTTGCGTTCCGCATTCACCTTCCTGCCGCGCTTCACCTCGATGAAATGCTCGGTCGGCACCAGGATCTCTTCGAACCGGTCGACGAGCCCGCGTTGCGCAGCCTGCTCGCGAATGGATTCGGCCACCTTCTTTTCGAAGTTCGAATAGGCGTGAACGATATACCAACGCATGCTCATGGACGGGGAACTCGATCAGGAATCGACACGGAGAAGAGACGAACGCCGGAGCGCTCCTAGTTGCGATAGCCCAGGACCAGCGACACCACGAAGTGTATGATCTCGTCGACCGCAACGAAGAACACCGCCGCCAGCACCACCATGATCAGGACCATCAACGTCGTGATCATGGTTTCGCGGCGGCTCGGCCACGTCACCTTGGCGGCTTCGCTGCGGACGTCCTGGATGAACTCGAAAGGGTTGGCCATACTGGGTCCGGGCGGCGAGACGGGCGCCGCGATGAACATCGCCAAAGCGACGTCGAAAAAGAAGAGTGGCGCGCAACCGTCAGGTCACGCGCCTCTAGGTCGTCCCTATAGCGGGCAACAGGCACGAAACCAAGAGGAAAACGAAGGAGGGCGCCGCAGCATGGTCGCCGCCGGAGAACTGGCAGGAGAGGTGGGACTCGAACCCACAACCCCCGGTTTTGGAGACCGGTACTCTAGCCGATTGAGCTACACTCCTGC
>CAXUOD010000245.1:0-4956 GCA_964252585.1 uncultured Lichenihabitans sp.
GTGAATCACAACCCACCGCGCCGCTCAAAGAGGTTTATGGGTCTGGAGCCTAGAGGAAATACATGAGTTTAGGCGTTCAACGCCCGGTTCGGCTGAATGCCAGAACGCATTTGATGTGGGGACCTGTGAGAGCTCCGTTCCGAGATTTGCCTTGAGCTATTAGGGGAAGCTGCCCGCGCAGCATATGGATGAACGCTAGCTCGAGAGGGAGCCGCTAATCGATCTCGACGCGGACCTAGAGATCGACTGCCACGTCGGCCGGAATGGCAAGAGCGCGCGCTACTGGGTCCAGTGAACCTTAATTAAGCCTCGTTATGAGGGGGAGACCACCCGGGAGGCGCAATCTCAAATCCAGAGTATTGGAACGCTGGCGCGACGACGCAACTGACAAGCGTCCATGCGCCGACACTGCTAGCCTCCTGCCACGTACCCGCTGGTACGACACCCTGAAGTTGTTCCCCGCTTTTGAGGTCGGGCCCGAGTCGGAGGTGATGATAACGTCCATTGACTTCAGCGATACCAAGCAGCAGAGGAGCGCCTGCCTGCCAGAGCCAAATCTCGGTCGCGTCAACCCGGTGCCATCGTGACTGCTCTCCTTCCGCCAGCAGGAAAAGGATGCTAGTGCCGCAACCGCGCTCGCCTGACGCTGGCTGATCGCGCCATAACTCCCGATAGTGGCCACCTTCGGGATGCGGCAGAAGACTTAGTGCTCCGCACACCATACAAGCTGACTCAGTACAGTCGCGCAGGTCAATCTTCATTGCAATTCCTTTGTCCGTCAACACCAGCGAGCTCGGATATGTACGGCGATAGCTTAACCAAAGCGAGCCGTCCTGACTTGATGTTTGTCCGGATACCTACCCCATTTTCCAATCTTTGAGGAAAATTATCCGGCCGTGCCGGCGACGGTTGACGATCGGGCTGACGGCCCCGAAGGGAGGGTAGGCTGGGGCTGGACGGAAGGAGTTCCGTCCTTATCGGTAAGCCTCCGCCGCTTCGCCGACTACTCCCGGGCCGCCGATAGCTGTGGACGACCAGCTCGCCGTCATGATCGCATCATAACGCATCGGAACGCCGCGCGAAGTCGCCGCGCAACGCGATGCGATCCACAAGCATCGTCAGGGCACCTGAGTTCAGTTCAGGCGACGCGACAGGCGAGACTAAACTCGTCCCAGGGCGGCACTTCCCCAAATCGCTGCGCTAAGAAGTCGACGAAAACCCGGACCTTAGTCGAGAGGTGGCGATCGCTCGGAATAACTGCACTCAGATCCAAAGACGGACTTGAATATGCACTAAGGATTGGAATCAGGCGGTCTGCCTGGACAAGTGGTCCGAGGACGAAGCTTGGCCTAGCACGATCCCGAGACCCCGCTCCGCGACGGTGCACAACAGGTCCATGCTCTTGGCCCGATGGCGGCCATAAATGTGAGCCTCGACCTCCTCACCGTCGAGACTGTGCGATTGCCAGACTCCAGGCGTCGTGATCGTGCTGAGGGATCGGCAGGCATGCTTGCCTAGGTCACTCGGGTGACTGGGCATCCGAACTTTTCAAGGTGGACAGGCGCCGCGCACGTGAGCATCCGACAAGGCACCAAGCGCGGTACGACCAGATTCGAGTCAGGTAGCCGGCCAACGCGCACTGCAACATCGAAACCCTCGTCGGCGAGGCTCACAAACCGGTCGGTAAAATCCGCGTCGATGACGATGTCTGGATAGAGTTCCATGAATTCGGCTGTCGCGGGCCCAAGGTGCAAACGTGGCGGGCGCAGTCACGCGTAACAGCCCTCGAGGCACGAATCGGAACTGCGACGCCTGTAAGGCCGCATCCTCAACCTCGCCTACTACGTTGTATGCAACGAACGACGTAACCTCGCCCAGCCTCGGTCAGGTTCGACTTGCGGGTCGTCACGTCCACCAAGCGTCGCCGAGCGCCTGCTCGAGCCCGCGAACATGCTTGCATCGGGGTCTCCGGTCTCGCGGCGCTGGGCCTCGCGTTCACCGACCCGGCCACGCCCTCCCTCCGCCGGGTGTGAGCGGCGTGTCTGGCGGCGCGATCGGCCCGGCCCTTCACGGCTCGGGAATGATCGGCAGCACGAGATAGGGCTCCTCGCCCGGCGCGAAGTGCAGCCGATACGTGCCCCCGAACACGCTGGGTGGTCGATCGTTCTCGTCGGCGTGCGAGAACGGGCCGACCCCGGTCTGGGTGAACAGGTCGCCGGGCTTCCTGGCGTCGCCCTGCCCGTGGTTGAAGTCGCGACCCCGCACGCTGAGCGCCAGCCGGTAGCCTCGCGGCACCACGATGCACGTCGGCCAGACCTCCACCTGCAGCTCGACCGGTTCGTCGGGCACGAGCGGCTGGACCTCATCGTGCGTGTGGTAGGGCCGGTACGGCAGGCTTCGCTCGGGATCGAGCTTGCGCTGGGATGCGCGCAGCCAACCCAGGCCGACCGGGACCTTGGGGTCGTTGGTGCCGATGAACAGCACCTCCTTGCCCTCCGGATCGAACAGGCGGAGCGCCAGGAACAGGTCGGCGTCCGTCGTGTCGGACGAGACGAACAGCCGCGCCGCGACCGGGCCGGTTATCTCGACGTCCTCGTCGGCCGGCGGCAGCGAGAAGGTCAGGCCGTCGCCCATCGCGTCGAACGCGATCGGCTCGCCCGCGACCGGCTCCACAACAAGGAGGTTCTGCCGGGGATCGAAGTTGTAGCGGGTCCACTGGGTGCGGGCCAGCGGCCACTCCTGCTCGGCGCGGGTGGTGAAGTCCTCGCCGGGCCGGCGGATGTCGAGCTCCACCGGCGGCTGCCGATCCCATCCCGTGTTTTCGCCTTTCAGGAAATGGCCGAAGAAGCGCTTCTGGAGCGTGATGCCCGCCGTCCGATAGAAGGGTGCGAAATGGGTGTTGCCGTGCGCGGACAGCCACTTCTCGCGCGAGGCGGCGGCGAGGAAGCCCTCGAAATTGCCGCGCGTGTGGCAGCCCATGCCGCCCCAGTTGGCCGCGGAGAGCAGGGGCACGGTGATTTTGGAGAAGTCCGCCGTGCGCTCGCGGTAGTAGCGGTCGTCGAACGGCCGGGCGAGCTCCTCGTCGTGCGGCGCGACGCGGTTCGCCTTCAGCTCCTCGGACGACAGCGTCTCGGGCCCAGCGACCGGGTCGTCGGTGACAGGGGCCTTGGGCCCGCGGTCGCCCACGCCGTGCTGGACGGAGGCGACCTGGCCGTCGAACCAGGGATCGTCGAACTGGCTGAGGATGCCGCCGTGCCGGCTCCAGTCGCGATACCAGTCGGCCGCGCCCTCCCACACGCAGATCGCGGTGAGGTGCGGCGGCTGCTGCGCGGCGACCAGCCACTGGTTGATGGCGTAATAGGAGATGCCGTTGATCCCGACCTTGCCGTCGCTCCAGGCCTGTGTCGCCGTCCACTCGATGCAGTCGTGGAAGTCCCTGATCTCGCGCGGGGAGAGCAGGTCCAGCTTGCCCGGGCTGCGCCCCGAGCCGCGGCCGTCGATCCGGACGCAGGCATAGCCTTCGGGCACCCACTTCTCGGGGTCGACGAGCTCCCAGTTCTGGAACGTGCAAGTCGAGCCTTCCGCGATGTCCGGATAGGCAGCGACCATCGCGTCCCAGCTGTTCTTGTAGCCCGTCTGGAACGACAACCCCTTGCCGTAAGGCCCTAGCGTGACGATCGCTGGATAGCGACCCTCCTTCTCTGGCAGAAACAGGTCGCAGCGTAGCACGACACCGTCATCCATCTCGATGGGAACGTCCCAGAAGACGCGCATTCCCAACATGCTCCGGGTCTTTAACATATCCGGCACCTGATCCATTGCTTCCTCCCTTCGCTGTTCGGAACGATCTCGCGTCCGGGTTCAAAAGTACTGGTTGACGAGCTCGGCGTGGGAAACATCGGGCTCGGCCGTGAAGAACGAGCCGACGCGTAACCGCCAGACCGCGCAGGCCGGCGACTGGCGGAAGGTGACGATGTGGTCGTCGACCGTCTCCCAGTCGATGCGCAGTTGATATCGGCCGGCGGTCTCCAGCGCTCGCGGCCTGAAGCTCAGAGCTCGAGGCGGATGACCTTGGCAGGGCGGACGATTCCATCGGGCGGCGGTGACTTGTTGCCGCCGTCGGTCATGAAGTAGGCAACGCGGCCGTGCTCGCCGGGCTTGCGGCCCCATCCCCCGCTGGTGGAGCCGACGAGCTCTTCTGTATAGGGATGCCCTGCCACGCTGACCCTGCCGGAGTTGTCCGGTCCTGGCGTCAGCGACACGCGGTCGATCGTGTTCTGTCGGTGCGTTGCGACGTAGGCGTGCCCGGCATCCTCTTCGAGCCAGAAGTCGTCCCCCATCATGCCGGTGGCCACCAGCTCGGGTTCGCCTGCCGGATCATGAGTTTCGGGATCGACCGGTACCCGCATGAACAGTTGCTGGGCCGTCGAGGTGTAGTAGAGGTAGTTGGATTTGGCCGCGAATTTAACGCCGTTGACGCCGGGCATGTCTGGCTTCTCAGGTTTGTGCGCCATGTTGTCATGCTCGAGCCATGGGCGGATCACGGTCGCGCCGCCGTCCGGCCCTGGCAAATCGATGCGCCATATCAGTTTGGCAAACGAGTCGGCGACCAGAATGGTCCTGGAAGCGACAAGGCAGCTGCCGTTGAGCGCGCGGGCGCGGTCGGGAAACTGCCGTATCGCCACCGGATAGACCGGCAGGCCAGGCTGCCAGTCGCGAAGATCAAGGCGAAACACGAACGATTCGTGCGTCGTGAAGAAATTGCAGGTGAATACGTAATAGACGTCCGGCTCCGGCTCAACGATGCTCATCGGCGGCGGGTCGAAAGTGAAGAGCCGCAGCGGCAGCACAGGGATGTCGCCATCGACCGGCGGAAGGTACCAAAGCTCCTTGTGGCTGAAGCGCGTCAGCAAGATCGAGTTATCGGCACGGATCAGCAGGTTCTCGGGGAAGGAG
>CAXUOD010000245.1:4966-6978 GCA_964252585.1 uncultured Lichenihabitans sp.
GGGAAGGAGTGCGTCGGGAACAAAGCCACGGGCGTCAGCTTGGCCGAGTGTCGCGTTTGAGGCGCCATGTTTGTCTCCTGAAAGGGTTGAAACGACTCAGGGCTTGAGGTTCATCGATGGCACGCCGGTCGTGATGTCGACCGGCAGCGACACGTGGTCGTGCACGACGAGCCACTCGCCGCCGATCTTCCGCATTCCGTTGGTCGCGCGCATCCAGATGTCGAGCGGCCTGCCATCTCGGAGGGTGGCTTTCAGCCGGACAAGGGCGTGGACGAACGCGACGTCGCCAGAGCAGACGATCTGCGACTCAGCCACATCGACTTTCGGAGGTCCCTGGAAAAGCGCAAGAAATAATGACCAGTGCTGCTTGTAAGCGTCGAAGCCCGAGTATTGCAGCGGAGGGAGGACGTCGAAGGCCACCGTTGCTGCGCCTGGGGCGTAGAAAGACATGATACGCTCTACGTCGCCGGCCTCGAACGCCGCTTTCCAGAGCTCGCGCTGTTTGCGGATTACCATTTCCTCCTGTCGCATAACCGTATATTTCCGGGACTGCGGCGCAGGACTTTCCGGACCTCCAGCGGCCTTCGATCGGTCAGCCCCAAGAATAGCGGCGAGACAAGCAACGGCCGCACGGCGGCCTAGAGCGGGCGTGCGATGCTCGGAGCATCGGTCTGAAGAAAGGGACAGCATCGCGTTCGGGCCTTGTGTGGCGTTGGCAGTGCAGCTGCTACTGGTCGAGGCCGACTGCGTTCGAGGGCACGTCGAAGGCCGCAAGAGTTAGCGATACTCCGGTAAACCAGCCGAGCAGCATCGTGACGTCGACGATGCCCGCATCGCCCAACAGCTCCTTCGCCCGGCGATAAAGACCCATCGGGACGATGCGCGGTGCGACCAGCGCCGATGCCAGTTCGTATACCACCTGCTGGCGCGGATCGTCGAAGGACGTGGGGAGGCCTGCGATGATGGCCTCAACCTTCCGGGCAGGCAGGTCGCCGGCCTCTTCGCCTATGATCTCGTGCTCGTAGTTGGAGTACGCCGCCAGCCAGCGCGCGTTGACCAGGTTCGTGGCGATCTCGATCTCAGCCTTCGTCAGAGTCGAATGCTTCTGGTAATACGCGCCAATCGGCACGATGGTCTTTGAGAGCTTCGGGTTACTCAGCCAGATCTTGTGCGGGCCCGGGACTTGGCCCCGCAACTGGACGGTAAAGTCGTAGGCATCCTTCGTTTCGGGTGCCATTTCACCCACCGGGGTCTCTTCGAACCGGCCGAACGACCCGAAATCAGATGTGCCTGACATGATGTGAAGCCCGTCTTGTTGCCTCCCCATCCATGGATCAGATCCTGCCCACGCTCTTTCGCAAACAGGCCAGATTTATGTTTTCCTCCGGCGGCGTGCCAGGCCTCGCGACATCGTTACAAGCTTAGGAACGGCGCAACTTGCGCCACGCGCGCGGGCTGACCCCCATCAACTTGCGGAACATCGTCGCGAAATGCTGAGGCTGTCCGAAGCCGCACTTGAAGCCGACCTCGGTTACTGGCAGCAGCGTGGTCTCAAGCAGCTCGCGGGCACGTTCGATGCGGAGCTCTACCAAAAACCTGTGGGGCGGCTTGCCCGAGCTATCGCGGAAGGCACGGGCGAACTGGGACAGGCCAAGTTCGCCAACGCGAGCGAGCTGCTCGAGGCTCAAATCCTCGTCCAGGTGGGTACGCATGAAATCCATGACACGGAGCATGCGCGAAGCATGGCCGTGGGAGGCAACTTCGGGCGTTCTCGGCGCTAGATTAGAATGATACCTAATCAGGTGGACGGCGAGCGCTCGCCCGAGCAATTCGGTCATCAACCGGGTGCCGTGCCCCCGTGCCTCCGCTTCGGCCAGCAACATCCGTACGATTTGGTCGGCCTTCTCGTCGGGTGTGGCGAAGTCCGGCACGAGTTCGATCCGGGCGGGATCGATGTCGAACCCACCTGTCGCCGCTTCGGCGACGAGTTCACGGGCCAAATGCACGAGGAC
>CAXUOD010000246.1:0-5743 GCA_964252585.1 uncultured Lichenihabitans sp.
AGCACGGCGAAGTCGCGCGGCTCCAGGGCGAGCCCCTTCGCGGTGGCGTCCAGCCTCATGCGGCGCTGCCCCCCTGATCGGCATCGCGGTAGCGTTGCGCGTCGAGCCCATGCGGTTCCGCGGCGCTCCGCAACGCGTCCCAGACCTCGTCGGCCAGCGGCACACCCTCCTCGAGGCGGCGGGCGCGGCAGAGGCGTTCCGGCTCCCCCGGCAGCAGCACCGCGCCGCCGTCTTCGGCCGGCCGCGCCGAGCTGACGAAATCGAGATAGGCCTTGGTCTCGGCCCCGATGACGTCGGTCGAGCCGAAGACGCTCGGGGTCATGTAGATCGACAGCATGCCGTTGCAGACGCGCTCTGCCGAGGGGCCGGCGCAGCCCGAGCCGGTCAGCGCGCCGGCCAGGAGTTCGCACATGAGTGCCAAGCCGGAGCCCTTATGGTCGCCGAAGGCGCGGATCGCCCCGAGCCCCTTACCGTGGTCGCGCTCTGCCGTCCCATCGAGCGGGCCGTAGAGCGTCGCGGGATCGCGGCTCGGCCGGCCGTCGGGTCCGATCAGGCTGCCCTCGGGCAGGGGTTTGCCGCCCTTCGAGGCCACCAGCACCTTGCCTTCGGCCACGATCGATGTGGCGAAATCGAGCACCACCGGGGGCCGTCCCGGCACCGGCAGCCCGACCGCGAATGGGGCCGTCGAAAAGCGGCGGTCGACCGCCCCGAACGGAGCCACGAGAAGGCTGCCCGCGACGTTGACGAAGTGGATCGACACGACGCCGGCGTCCGCCGCCTGCTCGGCCCATTCCCCGATCCGCCCCAGGTGGCCCGAATGGCGCAGCGCCACCACGGCCACGCCGTGCTCTGCCGCCTTGCCGATGCCGAGCTGCACCGCGACGGGGCCGGCCGTCTGTCCGAACCCATGATGCGCGTCGAGCAGCGCGAAGGCACCGGCGTCGCTCACCACCTCGGGGGACAGGCCGGCCACGAGGGTCCCGTCGCGGAGCCAGGACAGGTAGCGCGGCACCCGGATGACGCCGTGGCTGTCGTGGCCCGTGAGGTTGGCGGCCACGAGGTAGCGCCCGATGCGGCCGGCCTCGGCGTCCGCGCATCCCGCATGGGCGAAGATATCCCGGACCAGCGCTTGGAGGCGCGCCGCGGCGATCAGCATGGGGTTCTCTCAGGCAACGAGGTCGAGGCAAGGGTAATGGGAGGGGCGGCGGGTGTCATCCATGGGTAGGGGAGGGTGCCCAGAGCGCTCGCATTTGACTTCGAGCGGGGTTTCCCTCTCCGGACGGGTTGGCGTCGGCATACATCTTTTACCAGGCCCGATATGATGCGTTCGTCCTTCCCCGAAGCGGGGAAGGTGGCTCGGCCGCGGGTTGAGTCGGATAGGGTGAAGTCTTGGCGGAATACCCCGCCCGTCGCTTCGCGCCACCCTCCGTTCCGGGGAGGGATTTCCCAACGACCTGCCCTCTTCAGAGGTGGCGACAAGCTATGTGCCATCACCGGAGAAGCTCGATGGACAAGTCGACCGCGAGGTTCGCCCAGGCTCGATCGGCGGTCAGCACCTTCAGCTGACGAGATACCGCCAGCGCCAAGCAAGCACGGTCTCCGAAAGACAGCCCCGCAGGGCGTGTCGCGGCACGCAGCTCGCCGGCGATGACAGCCTGAGAGCGATCGAAAGCGACGATCTCCAAGTGCAGCGGGTCCAGCATGGCCGTGGCCAGCTCGACTGTACCACCTCGCTCCACGATCTTCGCAACGGTCTCCGAGAAGTTCACGGTCGATACCACCGCATCGTTTAGGATGGCCTCGACATGGTCCGCGCCGACCTCGTCATTGAGCAGGCACAGCAGGGCTGACGCGTCCAGAACGTAGCCATCGGCCATGATGCTATTCTCTGGCCGCTTCGGCATGGCGCTCGGCGATCAGCTCGTCGACGAGACTAACGCCGTCGGGCACCAGCTGCCGCATCAGGCGACGCGCGTTCGCCAACGCCGCATTTCGTGACCGGACACGAAGTTCCCCATCAGCCACTTCCACGATCACGGTATCGCCAACGGCGATTCCGAGCTCCCTACGGAAGCTGGCCGGGATAACTAATTTTCCCCCATCTACGATTTTGACTGCGCGTGAAGACATGACCCGGTTTTCCGTTCTGCACCGATATGCATCCTAGTCCTAAGTTGTCCCTTTGTACCAGAGGAGACAATAAACTTGGTTGTGCCGCCTTCATCGAACATCAGTGCGTCCCAAAGAGCCAGTGCAACCCCCTTCGCAAATCCCCGCTGGACTTCGCCCCGTGTCCACTATCCAATCGCGAGATCGGCCGCAGAGCCGGGATCAGGCGAGAGGAGACGGCGATGAAACTGACGCGACGGGGCGTGCTCGGCGGGATGGCCTCGGCTGCAGCCAGCGCAACATTGACCCGTCGCTCGGCAGCGGCCGAGGGTGAAACCGTCAAGGTCGGCATGGTGCTGCCCGTGACCGGTCCGGGAGCGGACGCCGGCCGCTTCGCGCTCGACGGCGCCAAGCTCGCCCTCGCCGGTGTCAACAAGGCCGGGGGCGTTCTCGGCAAGCCGCTCGAACTCGTGACCGAGGACGACCAGACCACCAATCCCGGCGCCGTCCTGGCCTTTTCGAAGCTCGCGTCGCAGCCCGAGATCGTGGCCTTCCTCGGTTCGATCCGCTCGACCCAGAACCACGCGATGGCGCCCGATATCCTCAAGGCCGGCAAGCCGGTCTGCTTCGGCGGTACCGACCCGACGCTGACGCACTTGGGCAACCCCTGGCTCTTCCGGTTCCGCCCGAACGACAGCTACTCGGCCCGGGTGATCGCGGATTTCGGCATCGTCACGCTCGGCAAGAAGAAATGGGCCGTGGTCCATTCCACCGACGCCTTCGGCACCAGCGGCGCCAAGGCCCTCACCGAGGCGCTCGGGACGTCCGGCGCCACGGTCGTGCTCGACCAGGGCTATTCGAACCAGAGCCAGGATTTCACCCCCGTGGTGCTGGCCGTGCGGCAGGCCGGTGCCGAGGTGATCGGCTCCTACTTCACCTTCGAGAACGACCTCGGCATCTTCGCCCGGCAACTCCGTCAGTTGGGGGTCAACCTGCCCTGGGTCGGCTCACCTTCCATCACCAACGTGACGGCCTTGAAACTCGCCGGACCGGCGCTCTACGGCACCTACGGGGTCGCGGATTATGCCGAGGAGGCGAGCGACGCGGCCCGCGCCTACGGCAAGGCCTATCGGGACACCTACCGGCTCGAGCCCGACAACCAGTCCTCCTGGACCTTCGATGCCGTGACGGTGCTGGCCCAGGCCATCAACGCCGCCGGCAAGACCGACCCGCAGGCGATCCGGGAGGCCCTCCTGGCCGTCAAGGGCCATGCCGGGGCCGAGGGAACCTATGCGTTCGACGCCAACGGCGACGGGTTGCACGGCTACAACGTCGTGCAGAACGAGAAGGGCCGCATGTCGTTCACGAAGCGCGTCGACTTCCAGGACTGAGCACCCCCGGTGGACCTCATCCCCCAACTGCTCTTCACCGGCATCGGGATCGGCGCCGTCTACGCGCTCGTCGCCTTGGGCTTCGTGCTGATCTTCCGGGCCACCAACGTCGTGAACTTCGCCCAGGGCGAGTTCTCCATGGTGGCGGCCTTCCTGATGGTCGTCTTCGCGGTCGACCTCGGGTGGCCCTACTGGCTCGCCTTCCTGGTCTCCCTCGGCGGCATGGCGCTGCTCGGCGCGCTGTTCAACCTCGGGGTCTACTACCCGCTGCGTCACCGCAGTTACCTGCCGGTCATCATCTCGACCATCGGGGCTTCGATCTTCCTGGCCAACACGACCCTCGCGCTCTACGGCCCCGAACCCCAGGTTCTGCCGGGTTTCTTCGACACACCGGGGTTGCAGCTCGGCAGTGTCTTCCTCGACAGCCAGTACCTCCTGATCATAGCCGTGACGGCGGTCCTGGTCGCGTTCCAGTACTGGTTCTTCGAACACACGCTGCTCGGCAAGAAGCTGCAGGCGACCTCCCAGGACAAGGAGATGGCGTCGCTGCTCGGCATTCCGGTCGCCCTCATGATCATGCTGACCTTCGTGTATAGCGCCGTGCTCGGCGGCATCGCCGGGATCCTGGTGGCGCCCGTCCTGTTCGTGTCGATCCAGATGGGGGCCACCATCGCCTTGAAGGCCTTCGCGGCCACCATCATCGGCGGCTTCGGCGACGTCACGGGCGCCATCATCGGCGGTCTCGCGCTCGGCGTGATCGAGACGTTCGGGGCCGCCTATATCTCGGTGCCCTACAAGGACGCCTTCGGGTTCATCGTGCTCGTGGCGTTCCTGATCGTGCGTCCGCAAGGCCTCTTCGGCGAACGCATCGCGGAGAAGGCCTGATGGCCGCGAGCCCGCTCCCACACCGGCCGGGCCTGCCGCTCGGCGCGCTGTTCTATGCGGCCCTCACCCTTGCGGCGGCGATCCTGGTCGGCGCCGTGCCGCTCAGCGGCTACGTGCTCAACATCCTGATGCAGGCCACCACCTACGCGATCGCGGTCATCGGCCTCACGGTGGTGCTGGGTCTCTGCGGCCAGATCAACCTGGCGCAGGCCGGCTTCTTCGGCATCGGAGCCTATGCGGTGGGGCTCGGCACGACATCGCTCGGGCTCGATTTCTGGCTCTGCCTCGGAGGCGGCCTCGCGGTCGCGCTGCTTCTCGGCGGCATCCTCGGCGCCTCGACGCTGCGGCTCGGCGGCCATTACCTCGCCATGGTGACGATCAGCTTCCAGCAGATCCTGACACTCGTGCTGATCAACTGGATCCCGGTGACGCGCGGTCCCGACGGCGTGCCGGGCATCCTCCGGCCGCCGCTCTTCGCCGACGGGCAGCGCTATCTGGCGCTGTGCCTCGTCGTGCTGGCGGGAGTGGCCTATCTCGTCTGGCGCATGCCCGAGACGCGGCTCGGGCGCGCCATGCGGGCCGTCCGGGACAACGAGCTCGCGGCAGGGGTCGTGGGCATCAACGTGTACCGCACCAAGGTCCTGGCGTTCGGGATCGGCGCTGTTCTGGCGAGCCTCGGCGGCGGGCTCTTCGCGGGAGGCTTCGCTTACGTAAGCCCGGACCAGTTCACCTTCACGGAATCGATCGTCTTCCTCACCATGGCGCTGCTCGGCGGCGTCGGCTCGCCGGTCGGTGCCGTGATCGGGACGGCGCTCCTCATCCTGCTGCCCGAATGGCTCCGCTTCCTGAAAGAGATCCCGGGCCTCTATCTCGCGGTCTACGGCTTCGCCGTGATCCTGATCGTAGCCTTTATGCCGGTCGGCATCTGGGGTTTCGTGAGCCAGCATTTCGGACGCCGACGGGCACCGGTGCCCGGCGCAGGCCGGGTCGAGCCGCTCAGCCTGTCGCCGGCGGACGCCGGGACGGCGCCGGCTCTCGAGGTCGAAGGGCTCTCGAAACATTTCGGCGGCCTGAAGGCGGTCGATCGGATCGACTTCGCGGTCGAGGGCGGCGGCGTTCACGCCCTGATCGGCCCGAACGGTTCGGGCAAGACGACGACGCTGAACGTGCTGTCGGGGATCTACCGGCCGACCGCCGGCCGGATCCGCCTTTATGGCCGCGACGTGTCCGGCCTCGCGCCGCACGAGCGGGCGGCGGCGGGTCTTGGTCGCACCTTCCAGAATATCCGGCTGTTCCGATCGATGACGGCGCTCGACAATGTTGTGGTCGGGGCCGAGCGACCCGGCAATGCGGCAGCC
>CAXUOD010000246.1:5753-6961 GCA_964252585.1 uncultured Lichenihabitans sp.
AACCGCACTGGAACTGCGGGCTCGCGCGGCCCTGGCCTTTGTCGGGCTGGAAGACCGGGCCGACGAGCCGGTGATCGGCTTCTCCTACGGCCACCAGCGTCTGATCGAGATCGCCCGTGCGCTCGCCGGCAACCCGACCCTTCTGCTGCTCGACGAGCCCGCGGCGGGCCTCAACGGAAGCGAGAAGGTGGCGTTGACCGCCCTGCTGCGGCGCATGACCGCCCAGGGTCTCACGGTGCTGATCATCGACCACGACATGACCCTGGTGCGCGACGTCGCCGGCCGGATCACGGTCCTCAACTTCGGCCGTCGCATCGCCGATGGCCCGGCGGCGGCCGTCCTGCGCGAGCCGGCCGTGATCGCGGCCTATCTCGGGGAGGACGCTCTTCCGTCCCCGGAGGTCGGGCTCAAGCTGGAGGAGGCCGACCAGAAGGGACGTGACGCCGCCCTGCCATCCGGCCTTGCGCCGGCCTGAGGACGACGTCATGGCGCTTCTGGAGCTTCGGGACCTGACCGTGCGCTACGGCGAGATCGAGGCGGTGCGCGGCCTCTCGCTGTCGGTCGAGGCCGGCGAGGTCGTGACGCTGCTCGGCTCCAACGGGGCCGGCAAATCGACGACCTTGAAGGCGATCTCCGGCCTCGTGCGGCCGGCCGGTGGCGAGATCCTGTTCGACGGCCGATCGATCCGAGGCTTGAAGCCCGAGGAGATCGTGCGCCGGGGGATCGCGCATGTGCCGGAGGGGCGTCGCGTCTTTCCGGGCCTGACGGTGCGTGAAAACATCATGCTCGGGGCATCGAACAGGCGCGGTCTGTCGAAACGGCAGATCGGTGCCGAAACCGACGCGATGTTCGGCCTCTTCCCGGACATCCTCCCCTTCGTCGATGCTCTGAGCTGGACGCTGTCGGGCGGACAATTGCAGATGGTGGCGCTGGCCCGCGGCCTGATGGCCAAACCGCGCCTTCTGCTCCTCGACGAGCCTTCGCTGGGCCTGGCGCCCGTGATCGTGCAGGCGGTCTTCAAAATCATCGCCGAGGTGCGCCGCCGCGGCACGACCGTATTCCTGATCGAGCAGAACGCCAGGATGGGACTCTCGGTGGCCGACCGTGGCTATGTCCTCGAAACCGGACGCCTTGCGCTCAGCGGCGCGCCGGACGCGCTCTGGGCCAATGACGATATTCGCGCTGCTTACCTCGGTGGATCACGCGCG
>CAXUOD010000247.1:0-6873 GCA_964252585.1 uncultured Lichenihabitans sp.
CGCGGGGCTACGATGCGGGCAAGAAGGTGAAAGGGCGCAAGCGTCAGGCCCTGGTGGACACGGACGGCCGCGCCCTGGTGCTCGACCCGCAACCGGCCGACGTGCAGGACCGTGATGGGGCCGTGCCGGTGCTCAAGCAGTCGCGCCGCTCCTACCCGTTCATCGCCGAAGCCTTCGCCGACGCAGGCTATGCCGGTGACAGACCCGCGAGCGCCACCCTCATCGCGGTCGAGATCGTCCGCAAGCCGCCCGGACAGGTCGGCTTCGTGGTCCACCCACGCCGATGGGTGGTCGAGCGCTTCTTCGCCTGGATCAGCCGCAATCGGCGGCTCTGGAAGGACCCGGAGGCCACCATCGCGTCCGCCAAGGCCTTCCACTACGCCGCTTCCGTCATGATGTTGTTGCGCCGCATAGGTTGCGCAGCCTGACTTCCCGGACGGACTCTCACAACGATCTCTGGCTTGTCGGAAAGCAAGATCGCGGGCTGTCGGGGTGGCAGCAGAGCGAAGACGGTGGGCGTCAGCGGCAGCCCATCTCTCGCTCCTGCTCGATGATGTCGCGGATGATGGCGCGCTGATCCACCGAGAGGGGCATGGTTTTGACATCATCGTACTGGCACCCGGCGTTGCCGAATGCCCTGATACCGCGCGATGTGCGGAAGCAATAGCCAGCCGCTTTGTATTCGTAGTTCCTTCTATACCATAGATCGCCACACGTGCGGGCCTGGGCGAATGCCGCGTAGGGATCCAGGACAGACAGGATCAGCAGGAGCGACAGACAGCGAGCGATCATGACGTGACCTCGACGATTATCGATCTTCATACATTGAGCGACTCGTCGCCAAAGGGCTACTAAGTTTTAGGGGCCGCTGACGATCAGCGAAAAACAACGCACTGGCCAGCGTTGGCATGGTTCCTTGGGCGACGCGAGCCGGTCGTCGTGGTGTCGCGAGTGCTCGACCTACATGAGACGTATTCGCATCCGCCTTCTCTCGACGCAGCCTATCCGATCGGAGAGGTGCGACGCATCGCAAGATGTGCTGATCTTCAATGGTGTTCTCAGGAGAGGGCCATGTTGAAGCGGGTCATCATCTTTCTCGTCTTCGCCCTCGCGGCCACTGGTGCCGTCGCGAGTTCCTGGACAGACGGCCAAGCGGAGTGGGCACGCCACGGATCCCGCCACGGTGCGTGGGATTGCTACGGCGACTGCCCGTCCGGCCGACCCGCGGCCGACGCCGTACCGCACCAGCGGGCGAGCGTGAGCCGGTTCGATGGATCTTGGACCGTCTCCGCCGATGGCCCCTGCTCGTCCGCCGGCACCAGCCAAGTGATGATCTCCAGCGGCCGCATCATGGGTCAGAACGGAAGCGGCGGCCATGTCACTCCCGGCGGCACGGTCAGCACGGTGGGCAACCTCAACGGCATGACGGTCGTCGGCGAGGGACACATCACGGCACGGTCGGGATCGGGCACCTACACCCAATCGGACGGCTGTTCGAGTTCCTGGAATGCCGTGAAGTTCTGACCGCATCTCAAGTTTCGGATCGGCTCTGAGAGCTGTCCCCCGGTGGATGGAATGCAGCATGTGCAACGTCAAGATCCGCGGTGCGCTCCTCGCCGTCCTGCTTTTCATGTCAGCTGCGCACCCCGCCTGGGCCGAATGCTACGACATCCTGGGATGTTCCGATCGGGCCTTCTACTCCGCGCACATGGATTATCTCGCCTCGCGCTCATCCGGGCCGACGTGTGATTTCTTGTTCCTCATGCGCAACAGTATTTACGAGGAGCACGGCTACTGCTTCCGAACAGCGAGAGCGCGGGCGGTGCTGAGCAACGAAGGATGTCGGACCACCGACGTCGACGTCCTCGGGCTCAACACCTTCGAACGCGCCAACGTCAAGGCTATCGCCCGGGCGGAAGCGTTGAAGGGGTGTCCGCGATCCTGAGACGAATGGTCGGGCTGGGTGCCGAGGGTCACCGCTCCGTTCGCCGCTCACCCGGCACCGCTCGCGTTGGGTCGCGCCTTCCCGAGTTTTCCCGTAGCCCAGGCATCCAGCGTCGCCGGGTCGTACATCGGGATCCCGGTCGGAGTCGGGTGCGATTGCCCTTTGCTTCAGGAGCCACCTCGATGCGTCATTGGTTCGGTTTCGGCTTGGCGGCAGCTCTAGCTCTGACGGTCCCCGCCCCTGGATGGGCAGGGTTCTGGAGCGAGGGTCAGTTCCACGCCCTTCACCCGGGGCAAACCTACCAAGCCGTTGCTGCCGGTGGACCTGCCATCTATTCCTTCCCGATCAACACCTACCCGGACGGCTGGGCGGCGCTGAAGGCCGAACCTTGGAGTGATTCGCAGCGCATGACAAAGGTCTATGACGGGACGTTGTTCCTCGTCGTCGGTGCGGTGCCGGGGTGGAAACTGGTGCAGTTCAAGTCAGGCGAGCGAGGCTGGATCGCCGAGCGACTCGTCGGCTGCTGCCGTCCGGCGTCGCATTGAAAACCTCGCTCGAAGGGCGCTTCGCCTTCGATGCTGCCGGCCGATCTGCCGGTTCACACGGTCAGCATGCACGAGCGGATCGGGCGGCCGAAGGTGAAGTCCTTCGTGGAGCAGCACCGTCGTCTCGCCGTAGTGTGCCCGGTATGCCGGGCGCTTGTCGTCGTGCCGCGGCGGGCGGGAACTGCGGCATCGCCGTTCGGCCCGTGCCTGAACGCCAGGGCGGTTCTCCCGGAGATCTCCTAGACTCTGTCCTACGAGCTGCTGCCCGCTCGCTCGTCGGGATCATGTCCCAGAGCGCAGTGTCGGTCCTGGAAGGGCCAGCACCGCCACTGGCTGCTTGGCGGACGGAACAGCCGTGCAGGGCGCCTGGAGTGCCTGCGAGCAAGCGTAGGAGAGCGAGGATGGACCTTTCATCGCGCGCAGCCGGTGTGCTGTTCCTGTGTGTCACTGCCGCTTGGCCAGCCTGGGCGGCTCCGGGTGCGAGTCTGTTGGGCGAGGCGAGGTCGGTCTCGCTGATGATGGGTGTCGCGAAGTTCTGTCCGCAGGTCATGGCGATCGACCGTGACCTCGCCGAACGCTACGCTGATGTGTTCCGGACGGCGGGCCGGAAGTTGGGAGGTGTCACCTGGGACGGCGTCATCACAGCCGAAGCGGAGCGCCGGTTCGCGGAAATCCAGAACACCGGCATTCCGGCGTGGTGCGCCGCCCAACGCAGTTCCTTGCGCGCCCTCGGAGCAGGCGCGATCTTCAGGTAGCGGCCTCGTCGGCGAGACACCGCCGCCGCTTTGCCAAACGTGCGACTTTCAGAGCGCCGGAGCCGGGGTCCAACCCGCGTCATGCGCGATCGCGATGACGCGCCCGGGCGCGAGCGCCCGGGCGGTCGCGCCGAGACGGGCCGTGACGTCGAGATCGTGCAGGGCGCCTGTGGCCCGGATCAAGCGGTCCGCCTCGATGTAATGCCGCAACGCGGCTTCGAGATCGCGCGGCACGTCCTGCCCCGCCTCGTACAGCTGGCCTAGGGCCCAATGGGCCGGCGCATCGCCGTGCGCCGCCCCACGCTCGAACCAGCGGATCGCCTCGGCGGGATCGCGGGCAACGCCCGACCCTGCAAGGAACGATTGGCCCAGGTAGAAGTCGGCGGCCACGACGCCGCCGGCGTCCGCCACGCGGAACAGGCGCTGCGCTTCCCGCGGGTTCTCAGGCTGACCGAGCCCGAACTTATAGAGGATGGCGAGCCCGTAAGCCGCGGGCGCGGATCCGTGGTCGGCAGCGGTCTGGTAAGCCTCGCGTGCGGCTGCGAAGTCACCGCTGCGCTGCAGCGCGCGGCCGAGCTGGTAAGCGAAGCGCGGTTCGCCGGGCCCGGCTTCGACGGCCTTCCGGCAGGCTGGAATGGCGCGCTCCGCGTCGAGATCGGAGAACGAAACCGCGGAGCCTTGTCGGTTCGGATCGAAATCTGCGGCAGCGAGCGCGTCGCAGGCCTGTCCCTGACCGCTCGGCAACGGCCGCGCAGGCGGTCGGGTCTCGTCGAGGAACAGCGAGCGGCGCTCGCTGAACGTCAGCCGTCTCAGCGCCGCCAGATCCGCATAGGCGACGGTGTCGGCTTCGCCGAGCCGCCACAGCGGCCAGATCCGGACCGTCCCGTCCCACGAACTGGAGAAAAGTCTCTGCCCGTCGGGGCTGAAGCTCACGCCCGTCAGCGCACTCGAATGACCGAGATAGATCGCCACGACGTGGCCGGTCGCGGCGTCGAAAAGGTTGAGGCTCCGGTCTCCCGCGGTCAGCACCCGTTGCGATGTGGACGACAAGGTCGTGACGATCTGGGCTCCGTCGGGGCTCCAGGCCGCATGGTCGCCGACGATGGCGCCGACGGCATGGCCGTCGCCCGCATCCCAGAGCGCCGAGGTGCTGTCGCGTGTCGAGGTGAGGATGCGATCTCCCCTGGGCGACCAGCCGGCCGAAGTCACGGGCCCGCGGTGGGCATCGAGGACGAACGACGCGGCATCGGAGCTCGCGGTCCAGACCCTGGCGGTGCCGTCGTCGGACGCGGTGAGGAGCCGGGTGCCGTCGGGGCTGAACGCGATGGCCCGGACGGCAGCGGCATGCCGCTTGAACACGCGCAGTGTTTCTCCCGTCGCGACGTCCCAGAGCCGCGCCGTTCCGTCGACCGAAGCCGTGGCGACCCGTCGACCGTCGGGACTGAACAGCGCGGCCTCCACTCCCTTGGCGTGCCCCCGCAGCGGCAGGCGCTCCGCGCCGGACCCGGCGTCCCAAATCCGTGCCGATCCGTCTCGGGAGGCCGTGAGGACGGAAGCGCCGTCGGGCGCGAAGGCCACGCTGGTGAGCGGGCCGGTGTGGCCTCTGAGAACAACCGGTTCAGTCCCATGCGCGACATCCCAGATCCGCGCCGTGCCGTCGTCGGACCCGCTGGCCAGCGCTCCGCCGTCGGCCCGCCAGGCCAGAACGGCGACGCGGGCCGTATGGCCGGCCAAGCGGTGGACGAGGTCGCCGGAAACGGCATCCCAGACGGAGATCGTCCCCTCGTTGGAGCCCGTCGCGACGAAGCGACTGTCGGGGCTCCAGACCGCGCCCTCGATGACCGTTCCTCCCGGTTGCCGCAGCACCGCCACCTCGTTGTCCCCCGCTCTCCACAGGCGGCCTGCGCCATCGCCGCCGGCCGTGATCACACGGCGACCGTCCAAGGTGAAAACGGCGCCCGTCACAATGCCGTGATGGCCGAACAGGAAGGCCCGCCTTGCGCCCGTGGCGGCGTCCCAGACGATGGCGATGTTGTTGGTCGAGCCCGTCACGACCCGCGTGCCGTCCGCGCTCCAGGCCACGGCGGTGACCGCCCCCGTGTGGGGCAGGCTGGCGATCTGCCGCCCCGTGGCGGCCTCCCACAGCCGTGCGGTGCCGTCCGTCCCGGCGGTCGCGACCCGCTGTCCGTCCGGGCTGAAGCGCGCCGCGCTGACCGACCCGGCGTGGCCGCGCAAGGCGAGGCGCAGATCTCCCGTAGGGACATCCCAAAGGCGGGGGCTGTGGTCGCGGTCGCTGCCCGCGGTGAGGAGCGTGCTGCCGTCCGGACTGAACCGCGCGATCGCAACCCAGCCCTGGCCGTCGGGCTGGCCCTTGTCGATCTGCAGGAGACGGCGCTGGCTTCCGGTCGCGGCATCCCAGATCCGCGCCGTGCCGTCGGCCGAGCCCGTGGCGACCAGCGTCCCGTCGGGGCTGAAGGATGCTGCGAGTACCCAGGCGGCATGGCCTGTCAGCACCTGGAGCTGCCGGCCCGTGGCGACGTCCCAGATCCGTGCCGTCCCGTCGTTCGCGGCCGTCACGACGCGCGCGCCGTCCTGCGAAAAGGAAGCGGCCTCGAGCTGTCCCGTATGGCCGCGCAGCACGGCCTGCAGCACTCCCGAACCGGCGTCCCAGATCCGCGCCGTGCCGTCGCGCGAGGCGGTCACGATTCTCCGGCCCGTCGGATCGAAGCTCGCCTCGACGACGTCGCCGTCGTGCCCCACGAGGGTGGTTCGCGGCAAGCCGGTCTCGGTATCCCAGATCGCGGCGGTGCGATCCCGCGATGCGGTGACGACCCAGTGCCCGTCGGGGCTCAGCGCCACACCGTTCACGAAATCCCGATGCAGTAATAGAGCCAGCGTGCGATCCTGCGCGCGCGCCTCGCTCAGCACCGAGAAGGCGCCGACGTCGAAGGGCTTGTCGGGGGCCGCGGCGTCGGTCGGCAGGGCAGCGCGCGCTTCCAGGCCGGCGACGTCCGGATAACCTGCCGCGAGCTGCTGGCTCGCATGTTCGGCGACGAAGCGCGACTGCTGGAGTTGCGCGTCGTGTAGGTGGTTCAGTGCGACCGCGGTCGCGGCCTTGGCTTCGGCGGCGCGTCGCACGCTGAGCCAAGCGAAGCCGCCTGCCGCGAGCATCAGGACACAGGCCACCGCGAGGCCGAGGCGGGTGCGCGCCGCGATCCGCCGCGCCGACGAGGCCTCCTGGCGGGCGCGGGCCGCCTCGGCCTCGGCGGCTTCGCGCTTGAGGGCTTCTTCGCCGGCGACCCGGCGCCGTTCCTCGGCGCGCCGCTCGTCTTCGGCGGCATGAGAAGCCTCGACGAAAGCGACCGCGCCCGCCGACAGCTCGTCGCGATGCCGCCCGAGGAGGTCCAAGGCCTCGCCGAGGGGAAGTCCCGGACCGAGCAGCAAGCTCGACTGGGCGTCCGGCGGGGCGGCGCTCCACCGCGCAGCCTCGGCCTCGATGCGGTCCTCAAGCTGCAGGTCGGCGGGCCGCTCGGCGATCCAGTCCCGCGCGCGCGACCAATGGGAGAGGAGAGCCTCGTGCGCGACCCGGACCCGCACGCGGGTGCGTTCAACATGGCTCTCGACGAGG
>CAXUOD010000248.1:0-6854 GCA_964252585.1 uncultured Lichenihabitans sp.
GTCTGAACGGGAGCCGGGGCTGGTGCGGCTGTCTGGACGGGAGCCGGGGCAGCCGCGGGAGCAGCCGTGGCGGCACCTGGAATGGCCTCGTTGCCGGCCCGGCATGAGGCGACAAAATCCTTCTTCTTCTGTTTTGCCGCCTGAATGGCGGCCTTGTTGGCCGCGTAATCGGCATTGCACTGCGCCGCGGTCTTCGTCTGTTGGGCCGACGCGGGGCTTTGAGCCAGTGCGGCCAACGTCATGGAAACAGCGGTGATGATGATCAAGCGTCGCATCGTACCCCTCCCGTTACGGAAGGCTGGCACTCGAGTCGCCAAACGTCAACCGAGTGTTACGACTTACCTGCAACTTGAAAGAGTGTTGCTGCGAGCCCGAAGGCAAGCCTCGGTCGACGCCGAACCGCCGAACCGGCCCTTGCTCCGGATAGAGGGGTTGGGGGCCTGCGACACATGGAGCGCACAGCGGCAGCAGGGGCACCCTTGCTCGAACTGACGCGTTACCCTGCCGACAGTCTTGGAGTTGCTCGATGATCCTCGCATGGGACTCGCCGGCACAGGTGAACTGGAGCGAGCAGGTCACCTCCGATCAAGTCGCCACGTCCGGCACGGGCGTGACGACGCGCCGGTTCGAGACGTTGCTGTCGGCCGTCCGCTTCGTCATGGAAGAGTTGGACGCGACGCCGCACATGCAGATCGGGGTCTATCCGGAACGGGGCAGCGCCCTCGTGACTCTCGCCGAAATCGAGAGCGCCTACCGGAGCGGGCCGCACGACCTCGCGGAGCCGGATGGGGTTGCCTGAGGCTCGACAGCTTCTCCTCGACGGTCATGGAAAATCGAAGACCACGAGATCGCTGGCGAGATCGGCGGCCCGTTCCCTACTTCACGCACTCGGCCGCGAAACTCGCGAAGAACTGATCGGCCGTTTTCTTGGCCACGCCGTCGATGAGGCGAGACCCCATTTGGGCGATCTTGCCTCCGACGTTGGCCTGGACGTCGTAGCTCAGAAGCGTTCCGTCCGGGACGTCGGTCAGCGCCACGTCGGCCCCACCCTTCGCGAAACCCGCGATGCCACCCTCGCCCTCGCCGCTGATCCGATAGCCGTTTTGCGGATCGATGTTGGTGAGTTCGACCCGGCCCTTGAAGGTCGCGCTGACGGGGCCGATCTTCATTTTAACGGCCGCCGCGAAGGTCGTCTCGCTGGTTCGCTCCAGCGTCTGAACGCCTGTGATGCAGCTCTTCAGCACATCGGGGTCGTTGAGCTTGGCCCAGACCGTGGCGCGGTTTGCCGGAAGCGTCACTTCCCCCTTCATCACCATGGCCATCTTGCCCGCTCCCTCCTGCTCTTGCTCTCGGATTAGCTTAACCGCGGGCAGGAATTCGGCAAGGCGCTCGTTAGCCTTCGACGGGCTCCGCCTTGCCGGCATCCGCCACGGCTTGGTGCGCCGCTGCGAGCTCCGCATCCTCGGTCGTCACCTTGATCACGCTCGAACGAGCCCCGAAAGCCTCGATGTAGCGCATGATCTCGGGTTCCTTGGGGACCATCCCGAACATCACGGTCCAGCTCAGCGCCATTCCCCATAGGATATCGGCGGCCGAGAACCGCGTCCCCAGCAGGTAGGGACCGGCCCGGAGTTGCTCGACGACCGTCCGCATCACGAGGTCGTAGCTGCCGTAAGGGCTCATGGCGCGGGCACCGGCCTCCCGCTTCATGGCGCGATCGACCACGGCCGGCTCGAACGCGGACGCATAATAGACCATCCAGCGCAGGTAGGGACCGCGCAGCGGATCGTCGATCGCAGGCGCGAGACCCGCCGCCGGGAAGCGGTCGGCGAGGTGCAGGAAGACCGCGACCTGCTCGGACACGAGCGCCTCGCCGTCGAGGATCGCCGGGACCTTGCCGATCGGGTTGATCGCGAGAAAGGTGGCATCGAGGTGCTCGCCGGCCCGCATGTTCAGCAGTTTCACCGAGTAGGGTGCGCCGAGTTCCTCCAGCAGCACCTTGACGCCGGTGGAGCGTGACTGGGGGGAATGGAAGAAGGTGATGTCGCCCATGTTTCGCTCCCGAAGTCCTGCCTATCGCACGATCACGTTGCTGAACTGCCACGGGTCGTCCCGGTCGAGGTCCTCCGGGAACAGGATCCCCCGATTTTCGATCGGCGTCCAATCGGTGTAGGCGCCGATCACCGGCCCGAGATAGGGCGTCTGCACCTCAAGGCAGCGGCGGAAGTCCATCTCGTCGGCTTCGACGATGCCGGCGACCGGGTTCTCGATGGCCCAGACGACGCCGGCCAGGACCGCGGAGGTGACCTGCAGGCCGGTGGCGTTCTGGTAGGGGGCGATCGCCCGCGTCTCCTCGATGGAAAGCTGCGATCCGTACCAGTAGGCGTTCTTGTCGTGGCCGTAGAGCAGTACGCCGAGTTCGTCGAGCCCGTCGACGATCTCGTCCTCGCCGAGGATGTGGATATGCGCCTGGCGCTCCCAGGCGTTGCCGGCCATCTCGTGCAGCGACAGGACGGCGTCGTCGGCCGGGTGGTAGGCGTAGTGGCAGGTCGGGCGGTAGATCGCCTTGCCGCCCTCGGTCACGGTCAGGTAGTCGGCGATCGAGATCGACTCGTTATGCGTCACCAGGAAGCCGTGCTGCGGCCCGGCGGTCGGCGTCCAGGAGCGCACGCGCGTGCCGGCGCCGGGACGCAGGAGGTAGATGGCGCAATCGGGGCCGAAATCATGGTGGCGCCCTTCCGGCGGCATCTGCTTCTCGTGCGTGCCCCAGCCCAGTTCGGCAGGCTGCAACCCTTCCGACACGAACCCTTCGACGCTCCAGGTATTGACGAAGGTCCCCATCGGCTTCGGCGTCTTGGCGCGCTGCGTATCCCGTTCGGCGATATGGATGCCCTTGACGCCGAGCGTCATGGCGAGCCGGCCCCAGCCGTCGCGTGTCGTGGGGGCGGGCGCCTGATGCCCGACGGCCTTGGCGACGTCGAGCAGCGCCTGCTTGACGAACCACGATACCATGCCGGGGTTGGCCCCGCAGGTGCTCACCGCCGTGGGGCCGCCCGGCCGCCTGCGACGCAGGTCCATCAGCGATTCCCGCAAGGCGTAGTTCGAGCGCTGCGACACGGAAAGCCGCGTGTCGGTGTAGAAACCCGGCCATGGCTCGACAACCGTGTCGATGTAGAGGGCGCCGATGTCCTTGCAGAAATCGATGATGGCCACCGACGAGGTATCGACCGACAGGTTGACGATGAGGCCCTGCCGGCCCCCGTCCGTGAGCAGCGGCTTCAGGATATCGCGAAAGTTCTCGCGCGTCAGGCCGAGATGCTCGAACCGGATCCCGCGCTCGTCGAGCAGCGCCCGGTCCTCGTCGTCGGGTGCGATGACGGTAAACCGCGCCTTGTCGAAGCCGATGTGACGTTCGAGCAGCGGCAGGGTGCCCCGGCCGATCGAGCCGAAGCCGATCATCACGATGGGGCCGTCGAAACGGGCGTGGATCGGTCCATCGGTCATCGGGCGGTCACCTTGTGCAGTGCGGGATCAAGCCGCCATAGATCGAAGGGAACCGTCACGGTCAAGGGTGACGGACAGATCGCCCGAGCTTTGGACTGAGGAAGTCGAGAAGGTCCGAGCGGAGCCGATCGTCGCAATCAAGCAACGCGCTTCGGGCGCCTCGTACCATTGGCGGAGAGTCCGCACCCATCCCCATGCCGAGCGGAGCCGGCTTGGGGCTCCGGCGGGCGAAGCCCACTGGAGAAGCCGGCGGAGAGCGGCCCGTAGGGCCGAGTCGAAGCACGCAGGGCCGGGCCGCGAGGGCTCTGGAGCGTCCCTTCGACAGGCTCAGGGCAGGCTGTTCGACATGACCGCGTTCCGCGGCCGGCTCAGGACGAGGCCCATGTAGAATGTGAGTCACTCACTTCCGCCGTTGGCATCACATCTTGGACGGCTTGGCCTGCTTGTCCTTGTTCATATCCTCGAGCACCTGCTTGGCGAGGTCCTGGCCCAGCTGCTTGCCGACCGCAAACGATGTCTGAGTGATGGAAGACTGTTTCGACAGCAGGTTCTGGCCGGTCGGCGTCTTGTAGAACGCTAGCAGGTTTGCGAGATCCTCCGCGGAGAACTCGCTCGCGTAGATCTGCGCCATCTTCTCGGCGAACTGGTCCGCGGCCGCGTCTGCACGTTCTGTGAAGAGCTTGGTGAACTTATCGAGGTCAGCCGAGTCGACCTGCCCCTGTCGCTGAACCAGCGGTTTCAGTTGCGCCATCAACAGGGGCAGGACGTGGCGGAAATTCTCAGCAACATTCGCCGCCACCACGACCTGATTGCCGAGTTTCAGCCGATCGGCTGTGTCGTCGGCCCACGCGAGCGAAGAGGCGATCACGAAGGCCAGTTGTACGCCGACCAGCAGCATCGCTCTCATGAAAATCTCCGTCGCGCGGCGGCCACGTATCATGGCGGTCAGTCTACAAACCCTCGATGACCGCCACAAGACTTCGGCGATCCGAGATGGATTGCAGGCGAATTCCAGCATCGAAACACTGTCGATGTCCGGATGGGCGCAAGCCTCGCGGGGCGCTACGCCGCTAGACGAAGCGGTTCCCGTCCACGGCGGTCCACCAGGAGCCCCGCGCCGACGACCCGGCCCGACACGCCGGCCAGCGCGCCGGGTACGAGTTCGAGGCCGAGGAACCGCGCTACGTTGACCGGTCCGGGGAGGGCCAGCTTCGCCGTCAACGAGGCCGTGAAGCCGAACCTCGCGTAGTAAGGCGCGTCGCCGACCAGGATGACGCTGTCGTGCCCGAGCTTGGCCGCCCGCTTCAGGCCGTGCTCGATCAACGCCCGACCGATGCCGGCCGACCGGGTGGCCGGATCGACCGCCACCGGCCCGAGCATCAGGGCGACCTTCCGGCCGCACTCGACATGCCAGAACCGCAGCGTGCCGACGACAGTCGTGCCATCGACGGCCACGAAGCTCAGGCCATCGGCGGGCAGCCGGTTCTCGCGCAGCCGTTCGCAGGTCTTGGTGAACCGCCCCGGCCCAAAGCTCCGGTCGAGCAGCGCCTCGCGGGCCGCCTCGTCGCGCGGACGCTCGTCGCGGATGCGGAAGCTCGGGGCGACCGGGCGCAGCATGCGGCCGAAGCCCGAGTTCGCCACCGAAGAAACCGCGACCGCCGCAAGGGCGGGGAACGTGGACGCCATCATCTTACCGATCCTTGTCGTACCTCTAGCCGGACCGACCGCCGCCGGCAACGGCAGCGGGCCGCGAGATGTTCCTTTTTGTCACACCCGGCCGGCTTCGCACCGGCCGGGGACGGGCCTCTTCAGATCACGTAGGATTTCAGCGGCGGGAAGCCGTTGAAGCCCACGGCCGAGTAGGTCGTGGTATAGGCGCCTGTCCCCTCGATCAGCACCTTGGAGCCGATCGCGAGCGAGATCGGCAGCTCGTAGGGCTCCTTCTCGTAGAGAACGTCGACGCTGTCGCAGGTCGGCCCGGCGATGATGCAGGGTTCCGTCGCGTCGCCGTCGAACTCCGTGCGGATCGGGTAGCGGATCATCTCGTCCATGGTTTCGGCGAGGCCGTTGAACTTGCCGATGTCGAGGTAGACCCAGCGCATCCGGTCCTCGTCGGACTTCTTCGATACCAGCACCACCTCGGCCTCGATCACCCCGGCATTCCCCACCATGCCGCGGCCCGGCTCTATGATGGTCTCCGGGATGCGGTTGCCGAAATGCTTGCGCAAGGCCCGGAAGATCGCCTGGCCATACTGCTTCACGGCCGGAACATTCTGCAGGTACTTGGTCGGGAAGCCGCCGCCGAGGTTGACCATCTGCAACATGATCCCGCGCTCGGCGAGGTCCTTGAAGATGGCGGCGCTCGTCGCCAGGGCGCCATCCCACATGCGCGGGTTGCGTTGCTGCGATCCGACGTGGAACGACAGGCCGTAGGCCACGAGGCCGAGCCGATGCGCGTGTTCGAGCACGCGGCCCGCCATATCGGGCGCGCAGCCGAACTTGCGCGACAGCGGCCATTCGGCGCCGGAGCCGTCGCACAGAATGCGGCAGAACACCCGGGCGCCGGGCGCGGCGCGGGCCACCTTCTCGACCTCGGCCTCGCAATCGACCGCGAACAGGCTCACGCCATGGGCATGGGCTCGCGCGATGTCGCGCTCCTTCTTGATCGTGTTGCCGAAGGAGATCCGGTCGGGCGTGGCGCCGGCCGCCAGCACCTGCTCGATCTCGACCACGGAGGCCGTATCGAAGCTGGAGCCGAGGCGGGCCAGGAGGTCGAGCACTTCCGCGGCCGGGTTCGCCTTCACGGCGTAGAAGACGCGCGTGTCGGGGAGGGCCTTGGCGAAGGAGGTGTAGTTGTCGCGCACCACGTCGAGATCGAGCACCAGGCAGGGCCCGTCTTCGCGGCGGTTACGGAGGAAATCGACGATACGGTCGGTCATGGCGGCATCCCTTTTGGCGCCGCGAGGCGCCGCAATTGAAAGAAAGGGTGCGGGGACAGCGCTGCCGTTCGCTCGCGTGGTGGAAACGCGAACGGCGACAGAACATGGCCAACCGCGACCGGTCCACCACCGATCCACGCAGGGCGTGGATCGGCAACGGGCCGACCATATGCAGCGCCGTAGGCTTCGAACGTCCCAGCTTACGCAGGTCCGTGAAAAGCCATCGATTGGAAAGGGATATCCCCTTCCGCACGCCCGGCAAGAAAGACAAGCCTCTTCGGTAGCCGACCTGTGGAGGGTCGACAGAGACGAAAAAGCCCGGTCCGTCGTTGCTTCAAGTCGCGTCCCCCGTTTGGCGGGGTTCGCCGGTTCGCCTCCGGCTGCCGGTTGGAACTGACGGTTTATCGGCCT
>CAXUOD010000249.1:0-6846 GCA_964252585.1 uncultured Lichenihabitans sp.
GGAACTGGACCACCTGATTGAGTCGCCAAAGCGGCTTTGTGACTCAGTAAGACTAGAGTACTTGATTTAGCTCCGACAGTGACCGCATACGCCGCCGCTCCACCCGGCGATCAACCAATCTCAAATTACGAGAAAGCCCGTTCTAACCGCCGAAAGCGTCTACCATGAGCGCACGCTGAGGCCATCACATCTCCGCGGCGTGGAGGGAGATATTTTGCCATAATTTAAATTGACATTTGCGCAAGTGGAAACAACGTTGCTTACAGCATACTTTTTACCTGGAGTTTTTGGTAATCAAGATGAGCTTGCTCAATCGCGTCAGCGCTTGCGAAGCGTCTCAATTTCGAAAAAGATATTTTGTCATAATTTAAATTGACATTTGCGTTAGTGGAGGCATCGTTGTCCGAAGCATACATTTTACCTGGGGTGTTTGGCGACCAAGACGAGCTCGCTGAGTTGCGTCAGCGCTTGCGGGGGCGTCTTGATTTTGAACTCGTCGCCTTGCCGGGCGACGGAGCCCCAGGCCCTGTGTTAGCTAATATGGTCGAGACAGCAAGCGCCGTCGCAGATGAAATTGAGAGACGGAGTCCGGCGGGCGCAATCGCACTTGCCGGCTACAGTTTTGGAGCGAGCGCTGCCCTCGCAACCGCTGGGCAGCTTATCAGTCGTGGGCGCAAAATCAGTTGGCTTGGCATTCTTGACGGCCCGTTCAAAGTCGGCGAGTTGTCCGGGCGCTACGCGGAGCTTCGACGTGCTACCGGTATCAAAGCAGCTGCGGGGAGAGCGGCAGTCGATGTAGCTGGTGCAGCCGATGGAACCCGCCGCCTGGTGCTTTCAGCATCGCCTGCCCTTCTCGGAGCAGAGAGGTCCCAATTGGTTCGTCGGGCGCTGCTCACGCACTTGCGCAATAAGGCGCTTGAGAAATGGCTGCCTCCATCATGTGATGCGGATGGTGTCCACATCAGCACCGGAAGCTACGGACAACTCAATCGAGCGCGCTGGGCCGAACTTTGTCCTAATCTTTGGCAGGTCGATGTGGCGACAGGACATGAAGATCTCTTAAAAGGCAAAGCTTTTGAAAACGTAGTGAGTGCACTCGTTCAGTCGTTTCAGTCAGCGAATTCAGTTCCGGAGCCAACACCTCCGGTTCCACCGGAACTTGAATCCGCCGTCAGTTAGTTTTGAACCTCGCAGATGGGAGCTCGCCTGACTGATCGTCGGCGCGAGTAACGGGGCAAGTCCTCGGATCAGGAGATCAGCATTGCGCAGCGACACGATTGCGGTTCATGGGGGTTTTGAGCACGACCCCACAACTCACGCGGTCGCGGTGCCGATCTACCAGACCGTCGCATATTCCTTCGACAGTGCCGACCATGGCGCCGCACTTTTCGACTTGGAGGCGGAGGGCTATCGCTATAGCCGCATCAGCAATCCGACAACGGCTGTGCTCGAGCGCCGGGTCGCAGATCTCGAAGGCGGCCACAGCGCGCTGAGTACGGCCACAGGACAGGCCGCCCTTCACTATGCCATCGTTACGCTCGCGGATTGCGGCGGCAACATTGTCTCGGTTCCTCAACTCTACGGGACGACCCACACGCTCTTCGCGCACGTGCTTCCGCGGCAAGGCATTACCTGCCGCTTCGCGGGGTCGGACCGGGCTGAGGACATCGCCCGGCTCATCGATGGGAATACCCGAGCTGTCTTCTGCGAGACGATTGGCAACCCGGCCGGCAATGTGTGCGACGTCGAGGCAATCGCCAGCGTGGCGCACGCTCATGGCGTTCCCTTGGTCGTCGACAATACGGTCGCGACCCCGATCCTATTCAAGCCCATCGAGTACGGCGCCGACATCGTCGTCCACTCTCTCACGAAGTTTCTCGGAGGGCATGGCACGACGCTGGGTGGCTGCGTGGTTGACGCGGGTCGCTTCGATTGGACCGCACAAGCCCGACGTTTTCCGATGTTCTGTGAGCCAGATCTCTCCTACCATGGGCTTGTCTACGTTGAACGCTTTGGGGCAGGTGCGTTCATTGCCCGGGCACGGAGCGTCTACCAAAGGACGACGGGCGCGGTTTTGTCGCCGTTGAGCGCCTTCCTGCTCCTTCAAGGGATCGAAACGGTGGCGCTGCGGATCGAGCGCCATGTCCAGAACGCGCGAAAGGTGGCCGAGTTCTTGCGCGGTCATGCTTGCGTCGAATGGGTCAACTACGCCGGCTTCGTCGACAGCCCGCACTACCACCTTGTTCAGAAGTACCTCGGTGGAAATGCGTCATCTCTTCTCACGTTCGGCGTCAGGGGGGGGTTCGAGGCGGGAAAGGACTTCTATGACGCCCTCAAGCTAGTGAAGAGGCTCGTTAATATCGGCGACGCGAAGTCGCTCGCCTGCCATCCCGCCTCGACTACCCACCGCCAGATGACACCAGACGAGCAGCGTATGGCCGGCATCGGTCCTGAGACCATCCGCCTCAGTGTAGGCATCGAGCATCCGGTCGACATCATCGCGGACCTAGACCAGGCGCTGGGCGCGGCGCGGTCGGCTCCGAGGCGGCACGAGGCACTGGCTGAACAGGCAGGAGGAACGCTTGGGTGCCTTCCTTTCAGCTGAAGGGCTCGGATCGGCAAAGCGGTGCGATCCGGCTCAGCCGAGGTCGCCGCCTCTCATGACGATCGCCCTGGTCAACAACATGCCAGACGCGGCTCTCGTGCCAACGGAGCGGCAGTTCCGCCGACTGATCCTTCAGGGGCCGGACGCGCCCGTAACTCTTCGCATCTTCCACCTCCCGAACATGCCGCGCAGCGAAGCCGGCAAAGCCTACTGCCAGGCCCATTACGAACCGGCCGACCACCTATTTGCAGCGCGGTTCGATGGATTAGTGGTGACAGGCTGTGAACCGCGCGCCCGTTCGCTGGAAGGGGAGCCGTTTTGGACCGACTTTCGGCGGCTCGTCGATTGGGCCAGTGAAAATACGATCGCTGCGATCTGGTCGTGCCTTGCGGCGCATGCCGCCTTGCTGCACCTCGATGGCATCGAACGCCAGCGACTACCGCAGAAGCTGCATGGGATCTTCGCCTGCTCCCGGGCAGGGGATCACGCTCTCCTGACCGGCTTGCCCGACCCCGTTGCCGTGCCCCATTCGCGCTTGAACAGCATCCTCGAAGCCGATCTCCAGCGATGCGGCTACGGCTTGCTCACCCGAGCCGAAGCGACGGGGCCCGATGCCTTTTTCAAGCGGGCCTCCAGTCTTTTCGTGTTTCTGCAGGGCCATCCCGAATACGATGCCGATAGCCTGAACCGCGAGTTCAAGCGTGATATCGCCCGATTTTTGGGGGGTGAGCGCGATACCTTCCCCGAACTGCCTCAAGGGGTCTTCGATGCTAAGCATTGTGCAGAAATAGAGGCCTTCGCCCGGGCCGCCGTCACGCATCGCATGCCTGATCTCCTTGATGCTGCTGCTGCCATTCTGGCCACCGTGCCGGCCCTATCCGCCCAGTGGCAGAAGGCGGCGGGTCTGTTCTACCGCAACTGGCTCACGCTGATCGCGAACGTCAAGTTCGGCACAGAAAAGCCGCAGGTCTCGCCGGGGAGTCACCATGGTTGATCGACCCGTGGGCACTCCAAACAAACATTTTCAGTCGCCCGCCGCGCCCTTGGCTTTCACCGATAGGCCATGCTGCCCGTCATTCAACGGGCAAAGCGCTGCTGCAGCAACTGTGAATCACATTGATGGTGGCTTGGTCACCTGGGCTGATGTCTCTGGCCTACCGCCGGCAGAAGTATCTCTTCAAGTAATCTTCAGGCAGCGCAGGAATAAACGAATCGAGCTCTCGAGCCGCACCCTCGCGCTGTGTTCCAATTCTAAGCAATTATTCTGCGATGAGTCCAATGCCACAGCGGGAACAGGTCAGACGGCGGGCGGGGGGTGGTCGAGCAAATTTCCAACCATCGAGGCGATCGACGCAATCGACCTGAAATTTTTCGGATTCACGTCCTCGGACGGAATGAATAGCTCGAAGTCAGCTTCGATCGCCAGCATGAGGCTGACCATGTCCATCGACGAGACGCCGGCTTCTGGGAGTGGCTCTGATGGACTGACGAAACGGGAGAGTGCCCCTTTTGAGAGAACGCCTTGCAGAAGAATGCCGATTCGCTCGATCAGGGCTTCGTCGGTCGGTCGAGTCACTGGCGTCCCGTATCCTTGCAGAAGGGCTTCGTGTCCCCCGTATACGAGACTCTCAACCCGTTTTCGCGAAAGAGGAAGGCCATTGGCAGAGCCATCGCAAATATCCTGCAACCGCCTTCGCGGCTCCGGTTCACTGCTATCACTCTCCTGTTAGCTCCCTACGCAGTTGCTGGTCAAGGCGCCAGATTGGCATCACGACATCCATTCCACCCCGAGGTTGAGCGCTGTAGGTACGGAGACGACGATGACAATTCAGACTGTGCCAATTGCGAAACTGGTAGGGTCCGGGCTGAGTTTGCAGGACATTTCGCCGATCAAAGACCGATCGGCGGTCGCGGCCCGCACGGCTGGACACCATGCTCGAGCTGTCGACCAAGATGCGCGCTTTCCGGTCGAAGCCATCGACGCTGTGCGGGAACAAAGGCTGCTGGGACTGTTTATCCCTGCGGAACTTGGCGGGGAAGGCGCCAGCATCGCCGACGTTGCGGATGTCTGCTTTACTCTCGGCCGGGCCTGCGCCTCAACGGCCATGATCTATGCCATGCACCAAACCAAGGTGGCCTGCATCGTTCGGCACGGGCGGGGCGCTCCTTGGCACGATGGTGTGCTCCGGCGAATTGCTCAGGAACAGCTGCTGTTGGCATCTTCCACAACGGAAGGCCAGAACGGCGGCAAAGTGCGTACGAGTACGGCGGCCGTCGAACTGCAAGACAGCGGCATCACACTGGATCGCGCAGCGAGCGTGATCTCCTACGGAGCGGAGGCGGATGGCATTGTGACAACGGCACGCCGCTCCGTCGATTCCGCCGGCTCGGATCAAGTGCTTCTGGTGCTTCTCAAGGCCGACTACACGTTGGAACGTGTAAGCGGCTGGGATACGCTCGGGATGCGGGGCACGTGTAGCGCCGGGTTTCGACTTCGAGCACGTGGTTCGGTCGACCAGATCGTGCCCGAGCGTTATGACCGCATCCATGCGGAGACTATGACTCCGGTGTCCCACCTGCTGTGGTCAAGCGCCTGGGCAGGGATCGCAGCAAGCGCGGTCGAGCGCGCGCAGAAGTTCATCCGGCACGCCTCGCGGCAGTCGGGCGGTGAGATGCCGCCGGGTGCTGTTCACTATGCTGAGGCAGCTTCAACGCTGCGCACGCTTCGTGCTCTGATCGCGTCCACGATCGAGCGTTTCGATCGTGCGTCGGCGAATGAGGCGTTGCGCCAGTCGGTCGACTATCAGACCTCGGTCACCCTGTTGAAGGTCGATGCATCCGAACTGGCCGTGGCGATCGTGATGAGGGCAATGCGCGCCTGCGGCCTCTCGGGATACCGACAGGACGGCGACTTCAGCATCGGCCGGCACCTTCGCGATATCCTGTCTTCACCGATTATGATCCACAACGACCGCATTCTAGCCACTGCTGGCGCTGCGGTGCTGATGGCTGCTGCGCCCCAATCCCTTCGAGGCTGAGCCTGGAACGCGCCGACCTATGAATTTCGGGACCGATAGCGATGAACATAGAAGTGACCGACGGACGAGATCTCGATGACGAGAGGGCCGGAGGGCGGGATCGCCTGTTCGATTGTCTGTTTCGGCCGATGAATGCGGAGGGCGTGTATGCCCGAACGGGGCATTATGAAGATGTCGTCGAGGCGCTTGCGGCCTTGATCACGCGCCACCGTGAGCCGGGAACGGAAGTATTGCGCTTCCCGCCCGTCATGAGTCGCCGCGACATCGAGCGTCATGGTTATCTCAAAAGCTTTCCTAACCTGCTCGGCTGCGTATCCTGCCTGCAAGGAACGGAGGCGACCGTCCGCCGCACCGTCGACGATTTTTATGACGGCACCGGTCAATGGACGGCGGCCCTGGAGACGGCCGACCTCGTGCTGACGCCGGCAGCATGCTACCCGGTTTACTCCATCGCAGCAGCCCGTGGAGCCGTGCCCGCGGGGGGGTGGCGCTTCGACGTCGCCTGCGATTGCTTTCGTCGCGAACCGTCGCGCCAACTCGACCGGCTCCAGTCGTTCCGGATGCGGGAATACGTGCGCATCGGGCAACCCGATGAGATCCAAAGATTTCGGGAATGTTGGATCGCTAAGGCCTCCGCCCTGGCAGACCGACTCGGCCTACGCTACGAGGTCGCCCAGGCGAGTGACCCGTTCTTCGGCCGCGTTGGTCAGATCATGGCTTTCCGGCAGTTCGAGCAAGCTCTCAAATTCGAATTGCTCGTGCCACTCCGGGGCGACGGCCCAACCACTGCCTGTATGAGCTTCAACTACCATCGTGAACACTTCGGCGAAGCCTGGGGTCTGCAAGACGAGTCGGGCACCCCATCCCACTCGGCATGCGTGGCCTTTGGAATGGATCGCCTTGCGCTCGCGCTCTTCGCAACCCATGGAGTCGATGTGCAAGGCTGGCCGTCGGGCGTCAAAGATGCACTTTGCCTTGTCTGACGCCGAGCACCGACTCTACTGATTGCCAATATGCCGATGGACCACCTCTACGCACAGACCCGGGGCGCCGTCGTTCAAGCATAAAACGTCGCCGCCGCCGCGCGAGCAAACACCGACAGCAATGACATGCGGTCTTACGCTTCGGGTTGGCTCGGCTCTAGTGTTGTTGGAGACGCGGCGCTGGAGATTGAGGCATGCTGTCCGATGCTCGCACTGCCAA
>CAXUOD010000250.1:0-6825 GCA_964252585.1 uncultured Lichenihabitans sp.
GGTGGCGCGGGCGCTCCGGCGGACGACGACGCTTCCGTCAGCGCCTTGGCCTGCGGGCCCTTCGGGTCCCCGAGCATCACGGGCGGCTTGCCGCCTTCGATCAACGCGGCCCAGACCTTCCTCCCCCCTGGCGACCACAGGACGTCGAGTGTGTTGCCCGCGCAGTCGTGCACCTTGCAGACGTGGTCGAGGCGGTAGGGTGTTCCGGCGATCTCGACATTCTTCGACGGCACCGCGACACCCTCTCCCTGGGTGACGATGGACTTGACCCAATCGGGCGTCGTGGCGGGCTTAACGAGCCGAGCGAGGTTGCCCTTGTAGGGCTGCAACGCCAGGACATCGAAGATGTAGGTGTCGGGCTCTGCCGCCCTTGCCGTTCCGACGAGGCAGAGGACGAGCGCAAGCGGGAGGAATCGCATCGGGGTGCTCCAGGACGCGTGACGACGAGTGCGAGTGTTGCGCGACGGCGCGCCGCCATCAAGCCTCACGCGCCGCTCGTCACCGTCTCCCGCCTTACCTCGGCTCCGGCTTCGATCTCGTCGCCCGCTGCCGGGGAACGCTGATCGCCGGTAGCCTCCTGGGTCATGGCGAGGACACGGAGTTCGTGCGGGGTGGCGCCGGCCTGGCGCAGGTAGACCCTGGCTTCGAAAGGCCTGAGCTTGCAATGAAGGGCGCTCTCGTCTTCGTCGACCGGGTAGTTGCCGAGCAGGACCCGATGCCCTTCGAACGGCACGCTGTCGGGCAGGATGAACTCCCGCGGTTCCGGCGAAAAGCTGCACACGACGAGAAGCTTGGTCCCGTGGTCCTCGCGCGTGAAGGCGTAGACCGAGGGATCCGTGTCTTCGATGAGGTCGTAGCGGCCGTAGATCATGACCGGGTGCTGCTTTCGCAGCGCGATCAGCCGTTTGTAGTAGTTCAGCACCGATCCGGGGTCGACGCGCTCGGCCGCGACGTTGATGGTTTCGTGATTCGGATTGACCTTGAGCCAGGGCGTGCCCTGCGTGAACCCGGCCCCGGGGGATGCATCCCATTGCATCGGCGTGCGGGCATTGTCGCGCGAGCGGAACTGCACCTTTTCCAGCGCGACCTCCGGCGCGAATCCCTGGTGTTCGACGAGCTCATGATAGCCGTTGATCGATTCGAGATCGCGATAGTCCGAGATCGAGTCGAAGGCCATGTTGGTCATGCCGATCTCCTCGCCCTGGTACACGTAAGGCGTGCCTTGCATCATGTGCAGACAGGTGGCGAGCATGGTGGCGGTCTCACGTCGCAGCGCCTTGTCGTCGCCGAAGCGCGAGACGGCCCGAGGCTGGTCGTGATTGTTGAAGTAGAGACTGTTCCAGCCCGTCTCCTCGAGAGCCGTCTGCCATCGTGTCATGATGGCCTTGAGCTTGCCGAGGTCGAACGGCACCGCATGCCATTTCGTGGCGAAACTGTTCTCCTCCATGTCGACGTCGGCATGTTCGAACGTGAAGACCATGTTGAGGTAGCCGGTCTCGTAATGCGTGACCGCCAGGGCATCCTCCAAGGTGCCGAGTGCCGCTTCGCCGACCGTCATGATGTCGTAGTGCGACAGCACCTCGCGCTTCATCTCGTCGTAGAACTCGGTCAGGCGGGGGCCCTGCATGAAGAACTGAGGGGCGAACACATGAGGTTTGTTGTCCGGGTTCGGCGCATCGGGGAAGCTCTGCACCTTGGAGAGCGCATTGATGACGTCCATGCGAAAGCCGTCGACGCCGCGTTGCAGCCACCAATGCATCATCTCGTAGATCGCGCGGCGTAGTTCCGGGTTCTCCCAGTTGAGGTCCGGCTGCTTCTTCGAGAAGAGATGGAGGTAGTAGTCGCCGGTCGGCTCGTTAAACGCCCAGGCCGAGCCGCCGAAAAACGACGACCAGTTGTTGGGTGCGGCATTGTCCTTGCCGTCGCGCCAGATGTAGTAGTCGCGGGTGGGACTTGTCTTGGAGGCGCGGGCCGAGACGAACCAGGGATGCTCGTCGGAGCTGTGGTTCACCACGAGATCCATGACGAGCTTGATGCCTCTGGCGTGCATCCCGGCCACCATCTCGTCCCAGTCCGCGAGCGTGCCGAACTCCGGGTCGATGTCGCGGTAATCGCTGATGTCGTAGCCGTTATCGTCGTTGGGCGACCGGTAGACCGGCGAGAGCCAAACGACCCCGATCCCGAGATCCTGCAGGTAGTCGAGCTTGTCGATGATGCCCCGGATGTCGCCGATCCCGTCGCCGTTGCTGTCCGCGAAAGACCGCGGATAGATCTGGTAGACGACGGCCTCCTTCCACCACGCTTCATTCACGGTGCACCTCCCGGCCAATGAACATTCAACGTGGAAGCATGGGCTCGGTTCGAGAACGGTAGGACGGCCCTGCCCGAACCGGTCACGGTCTCAGGCGCATTCGGCGGACTGAACGCCTCGGGCTTCTCCCGAAGTCTCAGAACGCCTTGAACGTGATCACGGTCCGCGTGTCGACGATGCCCGCGATCGGCTGCACTTTCTCGCCGACGTAATGGCCGATGTCGGTCTCGCGGGAGACGTAGAACTTCGCCAGGATGTCGTAGTCGCCCGCGATCGAATAGATCTCGGAGGCGATCTCCGCCTCGGCGAGGGCGCTCGCCACCGCATAGGTCTTGCCGAGCGCGCATTTGATCTGGACGAAGAAGGTTTGCATCGCGGATGTCTCGGACGGCGTGGTCGGCACCTAATGTGCGATGATTTCCACGTCGCGGTCGAGGGCCGACTGCACCTTGAATTCGGACTGGAAGGTCCGGCCGTCATGGCGGGCGATGGCGACGTAATCGCCCTCGGCCAGGACGAGAGACGGGAAGGCCCCGATCAACTCCCGGATCACGTCGCCGCCCGGCGTCAGGATCGTGAAGCTCGTATTGGCCAGGGCTTCGCCGCCCGGCGCGTTGACGAGCTTCAGGGTCTCCATGGCGGCCCGATGCTTGACGGTCGCCTGCAGGACCTTGCCGGCCTGCACGCGAAGATCGGCACCGACCATGGAATTCGTGTCGCTGACCGGCGTCAGCGAGCCGACCCCTTCGGTATCGAGGTAGGTCGAGACGATGTGGTAGCTGCCCTCCGGGAGGCAGATCACCTGGCCGGGCTTGGCGCCTGCGACGACGAGCTTGGCTTCGGGGTTGTTGTGATCGGGAACATAGATCGCAAGCGAAAGCCGGTCGGCCGGGATCGCCGCATCGCCGAGCGTGCCGTCGACCTCGATGGCGCCCGCGTTCAACGCCAGCCGCTCGCTCGATCCCGTCTCGGCGACGGAGATGCGCTTCATCGTGCCGGCATAGCCGAAGGTCGCGTGGACGATATAGGTGCCGACAGGCAGGTCGAAGGCCGGCTGCGGATCGGCCGATTGCGCGATGACCTTGTGGCTGCCGTCGATCTCGGCCGCATCGGCGAAGACGCGCCATTGCAGCCCGGCTCGAACAACCGGACCGTCGGCCGTCAGCGTGGCCGACAGGTGGACGGTGCCGTGCTTCGCTTCGCTCGCCTGGCCTCCGCTGCTCGGGCCGGGACTGGCGGGCTGAACCGGCGATCCCACGGGGCTGGCGGCTTCGCTCTGGGGTCCGGGACTGGACGGCGCCGCCTGCTGGGCCGCGGCCGGAAGCGTCCAGGCGCCGCAAAGCAACACCGCCGCGAGACGGCGGCGAGAGCCGACGAACCCTGGGTTCGGTCTAGAGATCATGGCGTGAGCCGGCCGGGCGAGCTTTCGGAGGTCATGTTTGGCGATGCAACAGGAATCCGACCGCATCATGGCATGACGACGCGCCACCGGCTTCGGAGAGCAGCGAGCGTTGCGCGCCTTGAAGCATGCCGTCAATCATGCTTTCAGACCGTATGACCGACGACATTTCGAACCCAACCCTCGCGCTCCTGCGCCGTCGTCGCTCTGTCCCGCCCGTGACCATGACGGGACCCGGCCCCACCGGCGCCGAAGTCGAGGCCATCCTGGCGATCGCGGCCCGCGTGCCGGATCACGGCAAGCTCGCACCCTGGCGGTTCATCCTGTTCGACGGCGAGGGACGGAGACGGGCCGGCGATGTGATCGCTTCCGTGTTCGAGGCCGAGAACCCGGGAGCGCCGGCGGCGCGGGTCGAGGTCGAGCGCACTCGCCTGCTTCACGCACCCCTCGTGATCGGGGTGGTGTCCCGCGCCGGTCACCACGTCAAGATCCCGGAATGGGAGCAACTGCTCTCGGCCGGAGCCGCCACGATGAATCTCATCGTGGCCGCCAACGCACTCGGCTTCGTGACGGCGTGGCTGACGGAATGGTTCAGCTACGACGAGCGCGTCGCCCAGGGCCTCGGCCTTGCGGGCGCGGAGCGCTTCGTCGGCTTCGTTCACATCGGCCGACCGACCGTCGTGGTCGAGGATCGCGTGCGTCCGATCATGGCCGACCTCGTCACGGCCTTCTGAACGCCGACCGGCGGAACCCCGCAACGGAGCTCCACGATGCAGCGACCCTTGGCTCGCGCCGCCCTCGTCCTGGTCCTGATCTCCGGTTCGATCGAACCCTCCGGCGCGGCGGGTCAGGGCCGGGTCGAGATCCCGATCCGGCAGACGACGATCAGCGACGGCACCATCCGCTACTCCGTCCCGGTTTCGATCGGCGGCGGGCCGCCGATCGACGCCATGCTGGACACCGGCTCTTTCGGTCTGCGCGTGTTGGCGGCGGCCCTGCGGCCCCAGCAGTACAGTTCGACCGGCACCGAACGCCGTTATCCCTATGGCAGCGGCGCCGTGTTGCGCGGCCCGATCGCCAGTGCCAGCGTAGCATTGGGAGGCGCGTCGACCGAAGCCCCGATCGGCATCCAGGTCGTCACGTCGGTCGGCTGTGCCTCCGATCGTCCGCGTTGTCCCGCTTCGAAGATCCCGGCTGATCAGTATGGCATCGGAGGCGACGGCTTAACCGGGGAGGGGTTCAAAGCGATCCTGGGTGTTTCGCGCCGCCGGGCCCCGGCCGCGACCGGGGCCAACAATCCCTTGGCGGACATGGCGGACTCGTCCTGGATCATCGATCTTCCCCGTCCCGGTGAAGCCGCGCCGGGTGATCTGATTCTCGATCCCACGCCCGACGAGGCCGCGGGCTTCGTTGCGTTCCAGCTTCAGCCTCAGACGGGAGATACCGGCGGCGGGGCAGGGTGGATGGATGCGCGGCTGCCGGGTTGCCTCAAAGAGGGCGAGGCTGAACCCATCTGTGCCCCGACCGTGCTCGACAGCGGCGCGCCCGGCGTCGTGATCATGACGGACGACGGTTCGTCGTCGAGCAGCCCCGGGGCGGGCGTGCCGGCCAGCTTCAGCTTTTCCGAAGGGGCCTCTGACGTCAGCACGGCCTTCGTGACCGGCTCCGATCCGGCCACAACGATCCACCGGGAGCCGCCGCGCCAGTTCGGGCCGCGCATCATGGCGGGGAGTGTACCGTTCTACACGCTGTCCGTGCTCTACGATGCCAAGCACGGCACCATCGCCTTGAAACGTCGACCGGACATTGTCCGCTGATCGCAAATAAGTCGTTTAAACTGGCAGTAACCATGGAGAACGGTCGCGAACTTAAGTCTAAATTTACCTAAACTGCCGATAATTCTCGTGTGGCGGTTGCAATCAGCCGCAGTGAAGGTGAGGGCGGCCACGCAAGTTCAGCTGCGTCGCGAACCTTGCCGATCCGTTCGGCACACGCGAGGACCCGATGCTGATCAGGCAGTTCATGTCTTGGGCCGAGAAGGTGCCGGCCGGCGAGCGGGCCGAAGCCACGAGCGCTCTGGTCCGGGCATTCCTTTACGCCGACCTCGATCCCATCGAGCAGGGCGAAATGGAACGCGCCATCATGTCCCTTCTCGACGATCCTTCGCCGCTCGTTCGCCGCGCGCTGGCCGAGGCCGTTGCCGGTTCGGCCGATGCGCCCCATCACCTCGTGGCCGCTTTGGCGGCCGATCAGGACGACATTGCGGCCCTGGTCCTCGCCCGATCTCCCATCCTGCTCGATGCCGAATTGATCGACGCAGCGGCGGTCGGCGGCCCCTTGGCCCAATGCGCCATCGCGAGCCGGCCATCGCTCTCGGCTGCCGTTGCCGGTGCCTTGGCGGAGGTCGGATGCGGGGCAGCCGTTCTGGCGCTCTGCGGCAACGACTCCTGCCTCCTGGCGGACATCTCCGTTCTTCGCCTGTTGGAACGCTTCGGCCACGACGGTGCGATCCGCGACGCTTTGGGGCGCCGGGACGATCTCGGTTCCCACACGCGGCATGCCCTCGTTCTCGCGACCGCCGAAGCCTTGCGCCGCTTCGTCATCTCCTGCCGCTGGATCGCTCCCGAAAGGGCCTCCCGGGTCATTGACGAGGCCAGCGACCGCGCCTCTGTCATCCTGGCGCAGGACAGTGAGGACCGGGGCGGCGACCAGGGTCGACTGCGTTTCGCCGCCTACCTTCGGCAGGCCGGGCGCCTCACTCCCGCACTGGTCTTGAGAGCGCTCCTCAGCGGCCGGACGGGCCTGTTCGAGGCGGCGCTGTCGGAGTTGTCGGGCGCGCCGCTCGGGCGAGTGTCCGGGCTCGTGCGGCAGAGCGAGGGGTTGGGGTTTTCGGCCCTTTACAAGGCGGCCGGGCTTCCTCCGGCGCTGTTACCCGCCTTCCGCGCGGCACTGTCCGGATGTCTCGCGCGGTCAGATGGGCGTCCCGCTCAAGGGCTCGATCGCCCCTTGGTGGAACGGGTCCTCAAGGTTTGCGCTTCCCGGAACGAGCGACCCGTGGAAGGCCTGACCGCTCTCATGCGCCGCTTCCAGGTCGAGGCCGTCCGCGAGGAGGTTC
>CAXUOD010000251.1:0-6702 GCA_964252585.1 uncultured Lichenihabitans sp.
TGCTGCTGCGCGCGGCCCCGCACATCATCTGGCCGATGCGCTTCGTGCTGCCCCACTCGCCCGAGCAGCGCCCGGCCTGGATGGTGAGGACCGGCCTCTTCCTCTACGACCATCTCGGCGGCCGCAAGATGCTGCCCGGCTCGCGCAAGCTCGACCTGCGGAAGGCGCCCGAAGGCCGTGCCATCAAGGCCGATTATTCGACCGCCTTCGAATACAGCGACTGCTGGGTCGACGACGCGCGCCTCGTCGTGCTGAACGCGCTCGACGCCAAGCAGCGTGGCGCCATCGTTCTGACCCGCACGGCCGCCACATCGGCCCGGCGCGGCGACGACGGGCTCTGGACCGTCACCATGAACGGAATGGACGGGACGGCCAGCACCGTGAAAGCGCGGGCGCTGATCAACTCGGCCGGTCCCTGGGTCGAGGACGTGGTCGGCCGCGTCGCGGGACGCAACAGCTCCTACAAGGTCCGGCTCGTCAAGGGCAGCCACATCGTGGTGCCGAAATTCTGGGACGGGCCGCAGGCCTATCTGTTCCAGAACGACGACAAGCGGGTGATCTTCGTCAATCCCTACGAAGGCAACCTTTGCCTGATCGGCACCACCGATATTCCCTATACGGGCAGGCCCGAGGAGGCGTCGATCGACCAGGCCGAGATCGACTACCTCCTCAAGGTGGTCAACCGCTATGCGGCCAAGCCGCTCGAGCAGAGCGACATCGTCTCGTCGTTCTCGGGCGTCCGCCCGCTCTACGACAACAACGCCGACGCCAACGCCTCCGCCGTGACGCGGGACTACGTTTTCGAGGTGGACGACCCCGCGGGACAGCCCCCGATGCTCAGTGTCTTCGGAGGCAAGATCACCACGTTCCGCAAACTCGCCGAACACGCGCTCGACAGGTTGACCAAGACGTTCCCGGCCATGGGAAAGTCCTGGACCGGGGGCGCCACATTGCCGGGCGGCGACATGCCGGATGCGGACTTCGGCGCGTTCCTGGCGGCCTTCCGGGCCGAGTATCCGTGGCTGCCGGGCGACCTCGCCGAACATTACGCCCACCTTTACGGCACCCGTGCCCGCCAGCTGCTCGGTGATGCGAACAGCGAGGACGCCTTGGGACGCCACCACGGGGGCCTTCTGTACGAACGCGAGGTCGCCTTCCTGCGCGAGACCGAATGGGCCGTGACACCGGCCGACGTCCTGACGCGGCGGACCAAGCACGGCTTGCACATGAGCACCGACGAGAAACGCGATTTCGAGCGGTGGATGGAGGCTGCCTGACGCCCTCGCGGCCAGGCGACCGCCGTCGTCCCCTTCCGCCCATCACAGGTCCGTCCCATGAGCTCTCCCTCCCTTGCCGCGGTGAACAGGCGTAGCAGACCCGGCGTCCGGCTGGCCGTGTCCGCGGCTGCAGCCCTCGCCCTGCTCGTCGCCATGGCGATCAGCACCAAGGTGGTCCGGATCGGGTCCGCAGCCAGCACGGTCCCCGGAGCCTTCTCGGCCGCGACCTACGGAACCTCCGAATTCCCGAAGGTACAGTCGGCCATCGAAGCGAAGGCCGTCGACGCGTCGGTCCTGGCCGCGGCCATCGCCAAGGACAAGGACGCGGCAGCGTCTCAGTACGGCGTCGCGTCGGGTGTCGGGCCTGAGATCCCCGTCAAGTTCACCGGCGTCGTGGGCAAGGGGGACTCTGGCGTCTACGAGGTCGCGGTCGAGGGCGTACCGAGCACGGTGACGATCCATGTGCAGACGGGACCCGCCATCATGGGCACCGACCTGCGCGACGGAACCGGCACCATCAGCTTCGGCCAGTTCACCAACCAGATCGAATACCAGAATGCCGGATCGGCCCTGAACAAGGAGATGAAGAAACAGGTCCTCTCCAAGGTCGACACCGGCAATCTCACCGGCAAGACGGTCTCGGTCGTCGGCGTCTTCCAGCTGACCGACGCGGCGAACTGGCTCGTCACCCCCGTCAAGATGGAGGTGAAATGATGAGCCTTTCCGCTGCATCGCCCCCGACCCAGGCCGCGGCCGAAGATGTCGTGCTCACGGCGCGCAACGTGGCGAAATCCTACGGCAACATCCACGCGCTGAAGGGCGTGAACTTCGATATCCGCCGCGGCAAGGTCACGACATTGTTCGGCGAGAACGGCGCCGGCAAGTCGACGCTGATGAAGATCCTCTCCGGCGTCGTCAAGCCGACGGCCGGCACCATCGAGCTCGACGGCAGCCCGGTCACCTTCTCCTCGTCGTCCGACGCGCGGGACCGTGGCATCTCGATCATTCACCAGGAGCTGAGCCTCGCGCCCAACCTCAGCGTACGCGACAACATCTTCATGGGGCGGGAGCTCCGCTCGCCCAGCGGCATCGACTTCGCCGAGGAGGCGCGCCAGGCCCGCGCCTTGATGGCCGAGCTCGAGGAGGACATCGACCCGATGACGCTGGTCGAGGACCTGCGGCTCGGCCAGCAGCAGATCGTCGAGATCGCCCGCGCGCTCTCCGTGAATTCGCGCATCCTCATCATGGACGAGCCGACCTCGGCGCTGAGCGCCGCCGAAGTCGAGGTGCTGTTCAAGGTGATCCGGGACCTCAAGGCTCGCGGCGTGTCGATCGTCTATATCTCCCATCACCTCGAGGAGGCCCTCGAGATCACCGATTTCGCCGTGGTATTGCGCGACGGCGCTATGACGGCCAAGGCCGACCGCAAGGACATCGATCTCGAGTGGATCGTCCGCAACATGGTGGGCGAAGGCTACAATCTCGGCTCGCCACCGACCGGCTACACGTTCGGCGATGTCGCCCTCTCCGTGAAGGGCGTCAGCGTTGCCGACAATGCCGGCCACGGCGCCATGGTGGTGGACGGCCTCTCCCTCGATGTCCGGGCCGGCGAGATCGTGTGCATCTACGGGCTGATGGGAGCCGGCCGCACCGAGCTGCTCGAATGCGTCTTCGGCAAGGTTCCCAAGGTGACGGGAGAGGTGTTCCTCGAAGACCGCGAGATCTCTCACCTTTCGATCGCCGAGCGCATCTCCGACGGTCTTGCCCTCGTGCCGGAGGACCGGCAGCGCGACGGCCTGGTCCAGACGATGTCGGTCGGGCAGAACCTGTCGCTCGCCTCCATCGCGGCTTTCGTCAAGGGTCTGCTCCTGTCGCGTCCCGCCGAGCGCAAGGTGGTCGACGAGTCGATCCGCGCCGTCACGGTCAAAACCTCGGGCCCGGCCGCCCCCATCGGCTCGCTCTCGGGCGGCAACCAGCAGAAGGTCGTGATCGGCAAGATGCTCGGGACCCATCCGCGCGTCATCATGCTCGACGAGCCGTCGCGCGGCATCGACATCGGCGCCAAGGCCGAGGTGTTCCGCATCCTGGCGGAGCGCGCTAAGGCCGGCCTCGCCGTGGTGTTTTCGACGTCGGAGGTGTCCGAATGCCTGTCGATCGCCCATCGCGTCATCGTCATGAGCCGCGGGCGAATTTCGGCGGAGTTCAAGCCCGGCGTCACCAAGGAAGAGATCATGGCCGCCTCTGGCGAAGCCGTCGTTCATTGATCCCCGCCCTCAGCGAGCTGCGACCATGACCAACGCCACCACCACGAACCAGAGCCGATCGGCGATGTTCGGCGACGGCCTCGACGTCGGCCGGCTCCTGCTCGAAGGGCGCGCCTATTTCGCGCTGATCGCGATCATCATCGTTTTCTCGATCCTGTCCCCCTATTACCTGTCGCTCAACAACTTCCTGACGATGGCCTCGCACGTGGCCCTGTTCGGGATCCTGGCGATCGGCATGCTGCTGGTCATCCTGAACGGCGGCATCGACCTTTCGGTGGGCTCGACGCTGGGCCTGTCCGGGGTGATCGCGGGTGCGCTGATGCAAGGGGTCACGCTCAACGCCTTCGGTGTCGTGCTCTATCCGCCGGTGTGGGTCGTGGCGGTCGTGACCTGCGGGCTCGGCGCCTTCATCGGGCTCATCAACGGCGTCCTGATCGCCCGATTCAAAGTCCCGGCTTTCGTCGCGACGCTCGGCGTCATGTACATGGTGCGCGGCGTCGCGCTCCTGATGACGAACGGCCTGACCTACAACAACCTCGGCGGTCGCTCCGACCTCGGCAATACCGGGTTCGACTGGCTCGGCTTCAACCGGCTGCTCGGCGTGCCGATCGGCGTCGTCGTCATGGTGGTGATCGCGATCCTCGGGAGCCTGCTGCTGACGCGCACGCCCTTCGGCCGTTGGCTCTATGCCTCGGGAGGCAACGAGCGCGCCGCCGAACTATCGGGCGTGCCGATCATCCTGGTGAAGCTGTCGGTCTATATGATGTCGGGCGTCTGCGCGGCCATCGCCGGCCTGATCCTCTCCTCGCAGCTCACCTCCGCGGGCCCGACCGCGGGCACCACCTACGAACTCACCGCCATCGCGGCCGTCGTGATCGGGGGCGCGGCCCTCACCGGGGGCCGCGGCAACATCCGGGGCACCCTGCTCGGCGCCTTCGTGATCGGCTTCCTTTCCGATGGCCTCGTGATCATCGGCATCTCGTCCTATTGGCAGACCGTCTTCACCGGCGCCGTGATCGTGTTCGCGGTGTTGCTCAACGCCATCCAGTATCGCCGCCGCGTCAAGCTCCCGAGCGCGACCGCCGGCCCCACCGCTTCCCCGCTGAAGGCCGCATAAGGCGCCGACCGGTCGCCACGCTCACGGGAAGACTGCCGGTCGACCGGCATCGTCAAGAATGGAACAGGGAGAAATCAGATGTCTCGAACCGCAACAGCCCTCATGCTGACCGTCTTCGCCTTCGCCGCTCCGGTGCTCGCGGGCGCAGCATCGTCGGTTTCCGCCGCCGGCCTCGTCTCGATCATCGTCAACGATCCTTCGAACCCCTACTGGCTGACCGAAGGCAACGTTGCGGCCGCCGAAGCCCAAAAGCTCGGCTACACCTCGACCGTCGGCGCCTCGAAGGGCGATACCAACACCGAGAGCAATCTCATCGACACCGCGATCACCAACAAGGCCGTGGCCATCATCCTGGATCCGGCCAATGCCAGCGGCTCCGTGGGCGCGGTCAAGAAGGCCATCGCGGCCAACATCCCGGTTCTGCTCGTCAATGCCGAGATCAACCAGGAGGGGCTCGCCAAGGCGCAGCTCGTCTCCAACAACGCGCAAGGCGCGGCGCTGGGGGCGCAGCAGTGGGTGAAGGACGTCGGTTCGAAGGGCAATTACGTCGAACTCCTGGGCGCGCCGTCCGACAACAACGCCGCCACGCGGTCCAACGGCTACGACACCGTGCTCAGCCAATACGATGACCTGAAGAAGGCCGGTTCGCAGGTCGCCAATTGGGACCGGACCCAGGGTCACGACAAGATGCAGAGCCTGCTCCAGGCCCATCCCGACATCATCGGCGTGATCAGCGGCAATGACGAGATGGCCCTCGGCGCCATCGCGGCGCTGAAGGAGGCCGGCAAGCTGTCGAGCATCAAGGTCGGCGGTTTCGACGGTTCTCCGGACGCCGTCGCGGCCATCAAGGCCGGCGAACTGCAGTATACCGTGCTGCAGCCGGTCGCGACCTTCGCGGCCAAGGCGGTCGACGAGGCCGACTCGTTCCTGAAGACCGGCAAGACGGGTGCCTCGGGCGAGAAGCAGCTTTTCGACTGCTTCCTCGTCACCAAAGCCAATGCGGACAAGATGACGGCTCCGTTCACGCTCACGAAGTAAGCGATACATCAAGGAAGCTGAGCCTTTGTAGTTCTTCATCGCGAGAAGTGTAACGACGAGGCAATCCAGCGCTTGTTGGAGGATAGAGCTGGGTTGCTTCACTATGCAATGACGGTGATCAGTTGAAACTCATTGGCATGCTAAGCTAGGAGACGATCTTTAAGGTATTCAGCGGGTTCGTATTCCTGAGACGGTGTACTCACTTTTTGCAATAGAGTGGGCGCTTCGAAGCTGTTGGGGCTGGATTGCGGATCGACGGCCGTCAAGACGGTCCTGTTCAGTGCCGACGGCACACCCCTCGCGACCGGCACCCGCCGCACCGAGCCGCTACAGCTCGCCCCCAACCGCGTCGAACACGATGGATCGGCTGGGGCAACTCGCCTGCGCGGCGATCGCCGAAGTATCGCCGCCGCCGCCCGGTGCCGGGACGGTCGACGCCATCGGCGTCACGGGACATGGCGCCGGGCTCTACCTCTGCGACCGTGCGGCTCGGATCTTCAGCATCAACAGGTTCGGCGCTTCGGCGTGGCGCTTCGCGGCAGCCATGACGTTGCCGAGGCGGACGAAGACCTCCTGGCCTGGATCGCTTGGGTCAGAACCACCCTTGGCGTAAACCGGGAACCTCGGCTGATTTCGGGGCCGACCCTAAGCAGAGTTCTACAACTCTGCTTACACTCAAGATGCGAAGTAGCGTTGATTTTGCTTCGGAGAAGCCAAATCAATCGTGGCTTTCGCCACGCGAGGCTGCTGAGTGCCCTATCAAGGTCCGATGGATGTCGCCGGCTTCGACCTGAACCTGCTGAAGGCGTTCGACGCTCTCTACGCCGAGCGCCACGTCACGCATGCAGGGCGGCGCATCGGCCTGAGCCAGTCGGCGATGAGCGGTGCGCTCACCCGCTTGCGCGAGGTGTTCAAGGACGAACTCTTCGTCCGGTCGCCGACCGGCATGCAGCCGACGCCGCGCGCCGATGACCTTGCCGGCCCCGTGTCGGCGGCGCTTCGCCTC
>CAXUOD010000252.1:0-1146 GCA_964252585.1 uncultured Lichenihabitans sp.
ACGAGGCCCATGAAGTTGAGGGGCTGGTAGAGCTGGATCATCATGGCGTTGATGAGCACGAAATCCCCCACCGTGTTCCGCCCGGCGCGGATCCCGGCGATGCTCATGGCCATGACGACGGCGAGCCCGGCCGAGAAGATCACCGCCTGCCCGGCGTTCAGCACCGCCAGGGACACATAGGTGCGCACGCTCATCTTCTCGTAGCGCTGCATCGACACGTCGTAGCGGCTCGCCTCGCGCGCCTCGGCGCCGAAATACTTCACGGTCTCGAAATTGAGCAGGCTATCGATCGCCTTCGTGTTGGCGTCCTGGTCGCTTTCGTTCATCGATTGGCGGATCGTGATGCGCCAGTTGGTCGCGAGCGTCGTGAACAGCATGTAAGCCGCGATCATCACGCCGACCGCGACCGCGTAGCGCCAGTCGAACTGGAACAGGAACACACCCATCACGAGCACGAATTCGACGATCGTCGGGACGCCCGTCAGCATGATCATGCGGACGATGGTCTCGATGGCGTTGCGGCCCCGTTCGAGCACGCGCGTCAAGCCGCCGGTCTTGCGCTCGAGGTGGAACCGCAGCGACAGCTCGTGCAGATGGACGAAGACATCGTAGGCCATGCGCCGAACCGCATGCATCGCCACGGAAGCGAACAGGGCATCGCGCCATTGCGTCAGCAAGGCCATGACCATGCGCAATACGCCATACAGCAGGGTCAGGGCGACCGGGCCTGCCAGCAGAGCCGGCAGGTGATGCACGCCGAAATCCTCGCGTCCCACCAAGGCGTCGGTGGCCCACTTGAACGAGTAGGGGATCGCGACCGTGACGAGCTTCGCGGCCACCATCAAGACGAGGGCGACATAGATCCGCCGGCGCAGGTCGGCCCGCTGCCGGGGCCAGATGTACGGCCAGAGCTGGCGAATGGTGCCGAGCAGCGAAGCCTGCGCCTCGGGGCGAGCCGCCGTAGCGCCTGACGCCGCGGCTGAGGTGGTATCGAGCATGGAGGACTTGTGGCTTTCTCGGACGGGCACGTTCGCCCGGCTCATATCACAACGGTCTCGCGTCCGCGCATCGGTTTAGTCACGCGAAACGCGTCCCGCGCTTCGCTTCGCCGCGCAGCAGGCGCCACGCAGCAGGCGCCACGCAGCA
>CAXUOD010000252.1:1246-6691 GCA_964252585.1 uncultured Lichenihabitans sp.
CGCAGCAGGCGCCACGCAGCAGGCGCCACGCAGCATCCGCCACGCTCCCGGCGCGCCCCGCGAAAGGTGTGCATGGTGCGCCGCACCGTCGACGCTTGACCGCGTCTCCGACCCGCGTGTTAACCTCGCGGGATGAGCAATCTGAAATCCATCTGTGTGTATTGCGGGTCGAGTGACGGCACTGATCCCGCCATGCTGGCAGCGGCCGAAGCACTGGGCGTCGCCATGGGCGAAGCCGGGCTCGCCCTCGTCTATGGCGGCGGCAATAACGGGCTGATGGGGGCGGTCGCACGCGCGGTGCTGTCCGCCGGCGGCCAGGTCACGGGCATCATTCCGGATTTCCTCCGCGACAAGGAGCGCATGCTCGACGGCGCGCAGGAGATGATCGTCGTGCCGGACATGCATACGCGCAAGCGCCTCATGTTCGAGCGCGCCGATGCCTTCGTGGCGCTGCCGGGCGGCATCGGTACGCTGGAGGAACTCGTCGAGCAGATGACCTGGGTGCAGCTCGATCGGCATGCGAAGCCGGTGGTGATCGCCGACATCGCGGGCTTCTGGCGCCCGCTCCTGTCCCTCATCGCCCATATGCGGCAGAACGGGTTCATCCGCCCCGCCGCCGAGGTCCGCTACCAGGTGGCCGAGACCGTGCCCGATATCATTCCGATGATCCGTGCCACGCTCGAGCGCTATGCCCGGATCGGCGCCACCAAGGCGGTGCTCGACGTTCCGGTCTGAAGGGTGGGGCGCGAGCGCGGCGAAGCAGCGGGCGGCGGCGCGCAACTTCGGCTGCACCGTCTCCGTTGCAGATGCGGATCCAGGCCGCGTGCCGGCCTGGATGTGTCGCCGGAGTTGCAATGAACCCGAGATCCGCCTCATCAGGTCCCACGGTTCCGCCGCCGAGCGCCGCCAATCTCGCTTCCGTCCTCGACCGCAATATCGCCGCCCTGGAAGACAGGCGCCGGCGCGAGGAGAAGGCGGCAAGCCTCCAGCAACGTCTCGCCGATGCCGTAACCCGGTTCACGGGAAGCATGGCGTTCGTTTATATCCACCTCGTGGCGTTCTCGGTCTGGGTCGTCTGCAACATCGGTCTCGTACCCGGAATCAAGCCCTGGGACTCGAGCTTCGTCATCCTCGCCACCGAAGCCTCGGTCGAGGCGATCTTCCTTTCGACCTTTGTGCTGATCAGCCAGAACCGCGCCTCGGCGGCGGCCGAGAAGCATGCCGACCTCGATCTGCAGATCAACATGCTCTCGGAGCACGAGATCACACGGCTGCTCACCTTGACGATCGCCATGGCTGAGAAGATGGGAATCGATGTCGAAGGGAAACGGCCGGACTTGAAGGAACTGGAACGGGACGTCGCGCCGGAAGCGGTCCTGGACGAGATCGAGAGCAGAAAAGATGAACGTGCGTTGAATTGAGGTCGGGACGCAGCGATGCGAGATCTCGTCCGTTCCGGGGCAAGATGGCGCGGGAACCACGATGTTCGACGCTCGTTCCGCAAGCTCGGAGGAGACGAGCATGAGTGATAACAGCTTCGACCGGCGACGCGTCGTGATGGCAGCCGCGGCAGCGGGCATCGCGATGACGGGAAGCGCCCTGGCTCAGTCGCGGACCGATACCGGACCTGCCGACCTCGACGGCAAACCCGTTCCCGAGCCCGGACCCGAGAAGACCGCCGGTCCTGTGGTGCCGGGACGCGGCACGTTGCTGACCGGCAAGGTCGCTGTCGTGACCGGGGCCGCGCGAGGCATCGGCAGGGCCATCGCGGTGGAGATGGCGGCCAATGGGGCGGATGTCGTCGCGCTCGACATCGCCGGGCCGGTATCGACGGCGTCGAACGCGGTTCCGGCGACATCGGCCGAACTCGACGAGACGGTGCGGCAGGTCCGGGCCTATGGCCGTCGCGGCGAGGCGGTTCGCGCCGATATCCGGGACATCGCGGGCTTGAGACGCGTAGCCGACCACGTCGACCAGACCTACGGCAAGATCGACATCGTGGTGGCCAATGCGGCGATCCAGCGCTGGGTGCCGCTGATGGAGATGGAGGATGCCGATTGGCGCGACGTCATCGACAACAACCTCAACGGCACCGCCAATACGGTCCGGGCCTTCGCGCCCAAGATGATCGCACGCCGCAAGGGCCGGCTGATCCTTCTCTCCTCGATGCAGGGCAAGCACGGCACCAAGGACGCGGCGAGCTACTCTGCGTCGAAATGGGGTATCCTGGGCCTGATGAAGTCCGCGGCATTGGAGCTCGGGCCCTACAACATTACGGTCAATGCGCTCATTCCGGGTCTCGTGGACACGGCCTTGACCCGCTACGACAAGCGTCTCAGCGAGACCATCGGGGAAACCGGCCGGAAAGCGCCGGCCCACCCGACGCCGCAGGAAGCCTGGGACATCCGGGCTCCCACCGTGCCGCTGCGGGTCGGCTGGCTGCAACCCGACGACATCTCCCCGGCGGCCGTCTTTCTGGCCAGCGACGCCGCCAACATGGTGACGGGCGCCGAATACGAGGTCACGGGCGGCGACAGCGCCAAGGACATCTGACCTCGCAGAGGTTGCCGGCTCCCATCTCGGGCGTTTCGCGTCCATGATGGTCGAAACTCCGTCCTGCCGGGAGAGCCTGCATGCCGTCGCCGAAGCCCCTGACCGGGCACAATATCCTCGTCACCGGGGCTTCGGGGGCGATCGGTGCCGCCATCGTCGAGGCGCTGGTCGAGGACGGTGCCTTTCCGATCATCCATTACGGCCGCAACCGGAAGGCCGCCGAAGTGCTCCGCGATCGCATCGGCGGAACCGGGACCCTGTTGTCCGCCGATCTTTCCGAACCTGCGGGTGCAACGCGGTTGTGGGAAGCGGCGCTGGCGGCGGTCGGCCGCATCCACGGGCTCGTCAACAACGCCGGCATCCGGACCACGATCGCCATCGATGCCGACCTCACGGCCTGGCAGGAGGCGTGGCGGCGGGAGATGCAGGTGAACGTTCTGGCGGCGGCGGATCTTTGCCGGTCCGCCATTCTGCACTACCGCGAGCATGGCGGTGGGCGCATCGTCAGCCTGGCAAGTCGTGCCGGGCAGCGTGGCTACGTGGCCGATGCCATCCCGTACGGGGCCAGCAAGGCCGCCTTGAACAACCTCACCAAATCCATCGCACGCAGCTTCGGGGCCGATAACATCATCGCAGTGTCGATCGCACCGGGGTGGGTCCGCAGCGACATGGCGGACGCCTTTGTGGCGCAGGCCGGCCTCGCGGCGGCGGTCGGCGACATCCCGATCGGCGCAATGGCCGAGCCTCGGGAGATCGCCGAACTGGTAGCCTTCGCCATGCGCGGCTCCCAGCGGTCGGTCAACGGCGCGACACTCGATCTGAACGGCGGCAGCTATGTGCGATGAAACGCATCAGGGGATGGTGAGCGGGATCTGAACGGGTGCGGACAGGCTCTCCGACCTCGCCGGCACTCTGTCTTCTGGCAGACCCTTCGAATCCTAAGCGCCTGTGCGCTGGCCTATGTTCCGGCGGCTGCGGTCGGGTTGTCCGACCGCTTCCGGGCGACATATGGCGATCGTCGTGACGCAACCGGCGCTGGATGCGACCCTTTCGTTGGGCCACGACAGGATCGCGGGGGAGCCCAAGGGGCAAGTAGCCGTCGAACGCCGCGCTAACAGGGCATTGCCGTTCCAAGGTCGGCATTAGGGCTGCGAAGGCTCCTGCGATCTGCTATTGCGCCCCGACCCTTTCAAGCTGGCCATCGATCCGCGTGCGTCGCCCGCCGTGGATTCGGAGTGAGTGATGACGACTGAGACGACGAGCCTTCCCCCCCATTTCGATCCGGATGCGATCGAGCCGAAGCTCGTGGCCCGGTGGCTCGACACGAACGTCGGCCGGGCCGACGTGGACTCCCCGAAGCCGAAATTCAGCATCGTCATGCCGCCGCCCAACGTCACGGGCCAGCTCCATATCGGGCATGCGCTCGACATGACGCTGCAGGATGTCGTGGTGCGCAACAAGCGCCAGCGCGGCTTCGACGTGCTCTGGCTGCCGGGCACCGACCACGCCAGCATCGCGACCCATTTCGTCATCGAGCGCGAACTCGCCAAGACCAACAATACGCGTTTCACCCTCGGTCGCGAGGCCTTCCTCGAGCGAGCCGCGCTTTGGAAGGACCAGTCGGCGGGAGCCATCCAGGGGCAGCTGCGCCGGCTCGGCTGCACGCCCGACTGGTCGCGCGAGAGCTTCACGCTCAACCCCGACATCACTCGCGCGGTCGTGCGGGTCTTCGTGCAGCTCTATCGCGAAGGGCTGATCTACAGGGGATCGCGCCTCGTCAACTGGGATCCGAAGTTCCGCACCGCCATCTCGGACCTCGAGGTCGAGACGCGCGAGGTGGAAGGGCACCTCTGGTTCATCCGCTACCCGCTGGCCGACGACCCGTCCCGCAGCATCACCGTGTCGACGACCCGTCCCGAGACGCTGTTCGGCGACCAGGCCGTGGCCGTGAACGCCGAAGACCCGCGCTACAGGGACCTGGTAGGCCGCCGCGTCGTCCTGCCCCTGACCGGGCGCACCATCCCGGTCATCGCGGACGAACACGCCGATCCGGAACAGGGGACGGGCGCCGTCAAGATCACGCCGGCGCATGACTTCAACGACCACGAGGTCGGGCTCCGGCATGGGCTCGAACCGCTCGACGTCATGACGCCGGACGCGCGCTTGAACGACGCCGTGCCCGAGGCGTTCCGCGGCCTCGACCGCTTCGAGGCGCGCGACCACGTCGTGGCAGCCCTCGAGGCCATCGGGGCGCTGGAAAAGATCGAATCCAAGGTCATCGCCCAGCCGTTCGGCGACAGATCCGGAGTCGTCGTCGAGCCGCGCATCACGGATCAATGGTTCCTGCAGACGACGGATCTGGCGGCCGCGGCGGCGGCCGCGGTGCGGGACGGCCGCACGAGGTTCGTGCCGGCCAACTGGGCCAACGTGTTCTTCCGCTGGATGGACAACATCAAGCCGTGGTGCATCAGTCGGCAGCTCTGGTACGGTCACGAGATCCCGGCCTGGTACGGGCCGGACCGCGAGATCTTCGTGGCCGACACGGCCGAGGAGGCGCTCGCCGCGGCGCGCGCCCATTACGGCCGCGACGACGTCGTGCTGGAGCGCGACCCCGACATCCTGGATACCTGGTTCTCCTCGGCCCTGCAGCCGTTCGCGACGCTGGGTTGGCCCGACGAGACCCCGGACCTCGCCCGCTACTACCCGACCGACCTCCTGGTGACGGGCTTCGACATCATCTTCTTCTGGGTGTCGCGCATGATGATGCAGGGACTGAAGCTGCGTCACGACGTGCCGTTCCGCGACATCTACATCCACGGCCTCGTGCGCGACGCTGCGGGGCAGAAGATGTCGAAGACCAAGGGCAACGTCATCGATCCCCTGGACCTCATC
>CAXUOD010000253.1:0-6689 GCA_964252585.1 uncultured Lichenihabitans sp.
CGCGTCGGCCCTCGAACACCTTGCGGCTTTTCGGAATGAAATCCTGCGGACCGTTAAGCGCCTCGACCGACGCCCATTGCGCGATCGAGCAGGCTCCCGACGTCTGCTGGCCCTGCAGCATGTCCATGGCCTTGATGAGCTTCTGGGGACCGGCCGCATAGCCGATCCGCCAGCCCGTCATGGCGTAACTCTTCGACACCCCGTTCATGGTGAGGGTCCGATCATAGAGGTTCGGCTCCACCTCGGCCGGGGTACAGAAGACGAAGTCGCCGTAGACGAGGTGTTCGTAGATGTCGTCGGTCAGCACCCAAACGTCGGGGTAGCGCAGCAGCACATCGGTCAGAGCCTTCATCTCGGCCCGCGAATAGGCGGCTCCGGAGGGGTTCGAGGGCGAGTTCAGCAGCACCCATTTCGTCCTGGGCGTGATGGCGCGCTCGAGGTCTTCGGGCTGCAGCTTGAAATTCTGCTCGAGCGACGTCTGCACGATGACGGGCGTCCCGCCCGCGATCAACACCATGTCGGGATAGCTGACCCAGAACGGCGCCGGGATCACGACCTCGTCGCCGGGGTTGCAGGTGGCGAGGAAGGCGTTGAACAGGATCTGCTTGCCGCCGGTGCCGACGATCGTCTGCGCGATCTTGTAGTCGAGGTCGTTCTCGCGCTTGAACTTGGCCACGATCGCTTCCTGGAGCGGCACGATGCCGGCCACCGGCGTATATTTCGTCTCGCCGCGCTGGATCGCCGCGATCGCTGCGGCCTTGACGTTGTCCGGCGTGTCGAAGTCCGGCTCACCGACCGAAAGGCTTATGATCTCGCGCCCCTGAGCCTTGAGCTCGCGGGCTTTCTGCGTCACCGCGATGGTGGCCGATGGTTTGACGCGGGCCAGCGTGTCGGCGATGAAAGCCATGGGACGCTCCGTTTGTTCTGAGGCGGCGCACCATAGGCAGCGTCCCTGCCAGCCGCAACGCCTAAAGGCTGCCGTCGGAACGGCCGCCGGGGCCCGCGCGAACCGGTCCGTCGCATGCGAGGCATCCTGTCATGAAAGTTCTTCGCCTGAGCCTCGGCACCATGGTGGCGGCCGCACTGGCGGCGGCCGGCTTCGCAGGGGCGGACCTGTGGTTCGACCATGGGCGGCTCGTCTTCCTGGCCCTCGGCCGGGAGGAACTCGTCAAGAGCTGTTCGGCATCGTTGACCGGACGCCTGACCCAGAAAGGTTTCGAACCGAGCGACCTCGACCTCGACGCTCAGCTGAACCTCGACGTGCCCTGGCGATCGGTCAGGTCGATCGAAGGCCATTTCACCTTCCTCGACGGTCCGGAGCAGACCAGGGTCGATGGCATTATGGCTTGTGCCGTCAGCCGGACGGGAGTCACGGTCGAGTTCCGCGTCGAGTCGGCCCCTCATCGGGACGCCTGACCCGTTGCTGATGAAATTCCCCAAAAAAAGAGCGCCTCAATCGAGACGCTCCTTCAAATCATAAGGATATACGGTCTTGGGGGAGGCCACATCGCTTTTGCGACTTCGGCTTTGCGATCCCGCATCGCCATCACATCATGGCCGCTGCGCCGATCATCAACCAAGCCGTAAAAGCACCTGCAGCGATCCACATCGACTTATCCATGACCCGTCTCCCTCTGTTAACAAGCTCCTAATGCCACACATCCCGAAAAGTTCGAGGTTCGTGCGGAAATAAGGTTGACGCAGACTCGCAGTCGTGTTTCCGGGCGTCAGCTCTGCTTCGAACGGGCCTTCGCAACACTCGCTTTTGCGGCGCCTCGCCGACGCGACGCCAGCACTTCGGGCAAGGTCACGGGCCGAAAATCCTGCGCATCGACGCCGACGTCGTATTGCTTCGGCATCGGGCTCAACTTGGCGTGCGAATGGCCGTGGAGGTTCAGGGCACCACGCCCCATGCCGTTCCATGTTCGAAACGCGTAATGGCATAGCACCAGCGCCCGGCCGTCCACCACGATCTCGCGGTAAGACCCTACCGAGGCCCAGCCCGCCAGCCCGAGGGTAGCATCGTCGTCGTTGTTGCCGACGAGGAGATGCTTCTCGCCCGCGAGGGCGTCGAGGATCTCCGCGGCCCGCGCCGGCGTGGGGCCGAGCGCGAAATCGCCGAGGTGCCATACCGTGTCGGAGGCTCCGACGACGGCATTCCACTGGACCACCAGGGCTTCGTCATGAGCATCGAGCGTGGGAAAGGGCCGGTGGTCGAACCGCAGGACCCGCATGTCGCCGAAATGCGTGTCGCTGGTGAAGAACGTGGTCATGAGGATGACTTCATCGCATCGGAGATCTTCTCGTCGTTCCGAGAGACCCGAGTGTCGACTGGCGATCGACGAGGGTTGGGGGTGTCCTGCCAACGTGTCGATCACGGGGGAGTTGCGCCGGACACGATTGCAGGGAAGGGTCCGGGATACCGGCCCCCGGGACCGCACCCTCGTGCGACGAACGATGCGTGGAGACGAGCGATGGCGATCAGATTCGTTGACAAGGGCCCGGAGGATCACCCGGACCGCAAGGCGACACCCGCTCGACCGGAACCTTCGGGCCAGTCGTCAACACCGGAAGAGGCACCGCTCGCGCCGTCGGCGTCCGAGCCGGCAGCGCCAGTAGCCGACAAGCCGGGGGACGCGGGAGCGTCGAAGCTTCCCCACCCCAAGCCGGAGCCCAGGGTCCGGGGCCGCAAACCTGCGCCATCCCGTGCGGCAACGCCGCCGGTCGAGCCCGCCCAGGCTCCCTTCGAAGGCCTGCTGCCGACCCTTCCCCATGCCAAGCCGGAACCCAAGCCGCGCGGGCGCAAGAAGGCGTTCGGCTGAAGGGCTGATGTCGAAGGACCCACTACCCGCCGGTTCGATCGCTTGCGTCTGCGGAGCCCGATGGCCATGCTGCTCGCCACCGAAGCCGAGCGACCGCGATGTACCAGCCGCCTCATTTCCGTGAAGACCGACTTGACGTTCAGCACGACCTCATCCGCCGCCACCCCTTAGGACTTCTGATTTCCGCCGGGCCGGGCGGCCTCTTGGCCAATCCGATCCCTTTCCTCATCGATGCCGATGGTTCCGGACATGGCACGCTGCGCTGTCACGTCGCGCGTGCCAATGCACAATGGCAGGAGCTCGACGGTCTCGACGAATGCCTTGTCGTGTTCCAGGGGCCGCAGGATTACGTGACGCCCTCCTGGTACGCGACGAAACGCGAGACCGGCAAAGTCGTACCGACCTGGAACTATGCGACCGTCCATTGCTGGGGTCGTCCCCGGGTGATCGAGGATGCGAACTGGCTGCGACAACAGATCGGCGAGTTGACGCGTTTGAGGGAATCGTCCCGCGCCCTGCCCTGGGCGGTCGAGGACGCTCCTCCGGTTTTCGTCGTGGGGCAGATCAAGGCGATCGTCGGGATCGAGATTCCAGTGGCGCGGATCGAAGGCAAATGGAAGATGAGCCAGAACCGCTCCGAGGCCGATCGCCAGGGTGTCGCCGAGGGTTACGGGAAGCAGGGTGAGGCCGGTCGGGACATGGCCGCGCTGGTCGAGGCCGCCGCAAAGCCGAAGCCGGCGTGACACGCAAGGCTTGCGGGACCGGGTAGGGCCTGAGCGGCCTTCGGCGGCGCGCGTTTCCGGCCGCCCCTTTCTCGACCTGACGGGCTCCCACCCTTGCGGCCCATCAGAACTGGGTCGGGCCGACCGATCCGATCCAGCTGCGCACCTTGGCGGGATCCGCTTCGTCCATGTAGAAGAAATGGGTCATCACCGGCCTGACCGGCTTCTTGCTGCTGTCGTCCGGTATCATCTCAACGGTACCGCGGAAGATCTTCAGCGTCGGGCTGTCCCAATATTCCGTCACGGTGTGGAGCGCGGTGAACCCCGTATCGACAAAGGCCCGCAGCCTTTCGCGGATCGTCTCCCGACCGTTCCATTCGGCCACCCCGAGCCGGCACGTCGCATCCTCGACGAAGCAATCGAAACCTTTGCCGAAGGTCTTGTCGTCGATCTCCTTCCAGAAGGCCAGAAGCCATGCCGGAGTCTCTTTTTTCGTGAACGTCAGTTGCGTCATCGTATTTCTCTGACAGATCGAGGTGTCGCCGGACTTGAGCGACGGTAAGCAAACACGACAATCCTGCCGTCGGTCATGAACGGAGTAGAGTCCGCGACGGGATCGGTGTTGTTGCCGAAGTCCTGGAGCACAGCACGAGATGATGCTCCGTCTCGCACGTACTGGCGCTGCAGCACGAAAGACGACGCCATATTGCGCATCGGGTTCGGCGTCTCAATTACCTGGCAGGTCATCCACCGCAGGCGACTCGACCCCGGAGGCGAAGCGTCCGAATGGTCGACGTTCCGCAGCTTCGACACTGCGCATCAGCTCCAGGTGATGCTGTTCGGTCGCCTCATCGACCGGAAACAGGCACTCGATGCGAAGTTCCTGCGCGGCGATCGTCTGGGGCGTCCCGACCGTCGTGATCATGGAGAAGTAATGAAGCAGCTTATCCTCCTTGACGAAGCTCAGCGGGACGACCGGCAAGGTGGTCGAGACCTGCGGGACTTTCCATTCCGCCTTCACGTCCGGGTAAGCGAGCAAGGCGGAAAGGAGTTGCTTCGTGGTCTCGTCGAGAACGCGCCCGACGGCTTCGCGCGTGACCCGCCCCAGCAGGCCCTCGGCGGCCTGCTCCCAATTGGCCAAGAAGGGCCGCATGCCATCCGGATCGAACATGAGATGGATCAGATTGCGTCGACCCTCCCTGGCTCTCATGTCGATGAAGCCGTTGAAGAAGCGCGGCGTGGACGCGTTCGCCATCAGCACATTCCAGTAGCGGTCCATGACGACGGCCGGAAAGGGCTCGTGCTGACGAAGCATGCGGTCGAGAGCCCGCGTGACGCTTTTCATCTCGGGCGCGTCCCACGCCGTGTCCGCGTAAAGGGGCGCGTAGCCGGCCGCCAGCAACAATGTGTTGCGTTCGCGAAGCGGGACGTCGAGGGCTTCCGCGATCGCCATCAGTTTTTCGCGGCTCGGTCCGCTGCGGCCACTTTCGACGAAGCTGAGATGTCGCTGCGACATCCCTGAATCGAGCGAAAGATCGAGTTGGCTCTTGCCTCTTAAGTTGCGCCAATGGCGCAGCAACACGCCCAGTTCATTGCCGCGTGGTCCGCGGGTCCTGGATGTCGCGATGGCTTTCATGCGGTACGGTCCACGTTCCCGACCGTGGAAGGCACCTGCGGTGCTTTTTGATACCGAAGGCTGCGAGTTCTCACCCATCCTCCTGCTGAGCCGGCCGCGGAACGCGGTCGCGTCGTCTGGCGCGATCGGCGCTATCCTCTCAGAAACGGCAACAACGCCGCCAAGACGTCGTGCGGTCGTTCCTCTTGGAGGAGATGCCCGCAGTCGAGCCCCCGGCCTCGCACGTCGGAGGCGATCGCCCGCCACGCCGCGAGCACGTCGTAGAGCTTGCCGACCGTGCCCTCGGCACCCCAGAGCGCGAGTAGCGGCGCCTCCGCGCGAACCCCCGCTTCCCGGTCGGCGCGGTCATGGTCGAGATCGATCGTTGCGGCGGCCCGGTAGTCTTCGCAGATGGCGTGAAGGGCGGCCGGATCGTCGTAGTGGCGCAGGTACTCGCGGATCAAAGGTTCGGACGGCACCCCTTGGGTCTTGCTCTGCTGGGCGAGGTGGTGGCGGAGGAAGAACTCCGGATCGCCTCCGATCATCCGCTCCGGCAGCGGTTCCGGCTGGATCAGGAAGAACCACCAGAAGTACCGCTCGGCGAAGCGCCGGTCGGTGTGTTCGTACATGTGGAGGGTCGGCGCGATATCGAGGACGGCCCATCGTTCGACGGCCTGCGGAACGTCGAGCGCCAGCCGATGGGCCACCCGCCCACCGCGGTCGTGGCCCACCACGGCATATCGCTCGTGGCCAAGGGCGCCCATGAGGGTGGCGGCGTCCCGCGCCATGGCCCGCTTCGCATAGACCGCATGGTCCGGGCCGGAGCCTGGCTTCGCGCTCTCGCCGTAGCCGCGCAGGTCCATCGCCACGACCCGGTGGTCCGCGGCCAGAACGGGTGCCACGGCGTGCCAGGTCGACAGCGTCTGGGGATGGCCGTGCAGCAGAAGCACCGGCGGTCCCTGACCCGCCGTGCGGGCATGGATCGTCACGCCCGGCTCGGTCTCGATGCTGCGGTGATCGAAGCCGGGAAGGAAGTCCATGCCGGTGCCGGTCAAGCGTTGGCGTCGAGCAATCCCTGGCCGAGATAGGTGCGGGCCGACTCGACACCGGGCAATGCGAAGAAGTAACCGCCGCCGACGGGTTTGATATATTCCTCGAGCGGCTCGCCATCGAGGCGCTTCTGCACCGCGATGAAACCCTTGTCGAGGTCCGCCTGGAAGCTGGAAAAGAGCAACCCCATGTCGAGCTGCCCGGCCTTGGTCAGCCCGTTCGAGTAGTTGTAGGCGCGGCGCAGGATGAGATTGTCGGCCGTCTCGGCGGTGCGCGGATTGGCGCGGCGGATGTGGGCGTCGAGAGGCACGCCCCGGCCCGCCGGGTCGCCCGCGTAATCGGGGATGTCGTGCTCGCGCTTTTCGCCGAGCGGCGCCCCTTCCGCCTTGTCGCGGCCGATGATGGTCTGCTGCTCCTGCAACGGCGTGCGGTCCCAGCGCTCGACCAGGGTGCGGATGATCCGCACCGCCTGGTAGGTGC
>CAXUOD010000254.1:0-6668 GCA_964252585.1 uncultured Lichenihabitans sp.
CGATCCGGCGGTGTCTAACGGTGCCCTGAGACCGTTCGTCCCGCCCAGAGCACCATCGTGCGTGGCCGCCTTGCGCGCCGGGGCCGCCGTGGCCGCGAGACGCCGGGGTTCCAGCATCACGATCTTGCCGCGCATCCAGGGTCGATCCAGCAGCGCCAGCGGGACGCGAGTGGTCTTGCCCGCACCGGGCGGCGCCACGAGCACAGCGGTGGTGCCCGTTTCGAAGGCCGCCACGACAGCCGGCAGGACGTCGTCGATCGGCAATGGAGGAGCGAACGGCATGATCGATGCAAGTGCAGGCCGTTGAAGCGGGACAGCAGTGTCCGCATGGCTCCTATTCATGCGACATCCTCGCGGCCCTCTTCTCCCGGCCCGGGATAAGAGCTATCTGGGGTGGCGCCCGGCACCCCGCCGCAGCGTGTAATGCGTCGCCGTCGAAGGCACAATGATGTCGCAAGATACCGCCGGCGGACCCAATACAGCCGCCATGCCGCCCCATATCGGCACCCTCGGCGCGCCGCTCGATCCAGGGCTCAAGGGTCCATCGGCTGCAGCCGCCGTCTCCTCGCATCATCATTATGTCAAGGACAGTTTCGCCAAGCTGACGCTTGGCTCGATCGGCGTGGTCTACGGCGACATCGGGACGAGCCCGCTCTATGCGCTGAAGACGGCCTTGAAGCATGGCGGGGACGGTTTCGCGCCTGCCAGCGAAGTGATCGGCATCATCTCGCTTCTGATCTACGCCTTGATCTTCACGGTGACGGTCAAATACGTCCTTTTTCTGATGCGGGCCGACAACAAGGGCGAGGGCGGGACGCTCTCGCTCATGGCACTGGCCCAGCATGCGCTGGGGCGACGAGGCGGGGCGGTGTTTCTGCTCGGCGTGATGGGGGCTGCCCTGTTCTCGGGCGATGCCATCATCACCCCGGCCATCTCGGTCTTGTCGGCCGTCTAAATAATCGTGGTCGCCGAATCAATAAAAAAAAATTACGTGATCCCGATCACGGTCGTGATCCTGATCGGCCTTTTTGCTGTCCAAAGGTCCGGAACCGCGCGGGTCGCTTCGTTCTTCGGCCCCATCATGGTGGTGTTCTTCTCGCTCATCGGCATCCTCGGCATCCTCCACATCGGCGACGCACCGATCGTGCTGACGGCTTTCAACCCGATCAACGGGCTGCGCTTTCTGTTCGACAACGGTGCCACGGGATTTGTGACGCTGGGGCTGGTGTTCCTGGCCGTCACAGGTGCGGAGGCCCTCTACGCCGACATGGGCCATTTCGGCCGCAAGCCGATCCAGACAGCCTGGATCTTTTTCGTGCTGCCGGCCCTGCTGCTCAACTATCTCGGCCAGGGTGCCCTGGTGATCCACGAGCCGGCCGCGGTCAAGGACCCCTTCTTCCTCATGGTGCCGGGCTGGGCCTTGATCCCCTTCGTGGTTCTCTCGACCGTGGCGACCGTCATCGCCAGCCAAGCCGTCATCACCGGGGCTTTCTCGCTCATCCGACAGGCGATCCAGTTGGGGCTGCTGCCCCGCATGGAAATCCTGCATACGTCGGAGACGACCGAAGGGCAGATCTTCGTGCCTCGGGCCAACCGGCTGATGCTGGTCGGGGTGTTGCTCCTCGTCTTCCTGTTCAAATCGTCGGATGCGCTCGCCAATGCCTACGGTATCGCGGTCACGGGCACGATGGTCGTGACGACGTCTCTGGCTTACTTCGTCGTTTCCAAGATGTGGAAATGGCCGATGATCTGGACGGTGCCGTTTATCGGCTTCTTCCTGGTCATCGACGTGGCTTTCCTCCTCGCCAACCTCGCCAAGGTACTCGACGGCGGCTGGGTGCCGCTCCTCCTTGCGTCCTTCTCGATGCTGCTGATGTGGACTTGGGTCCGTGGGACGGGGCTCCTGGCCGCCAAGACCCATCGCGACTCGATCTCGACCCGGGGGCTCATCGCCATGCTTCAGAAGAGCAAGCCGGTGCGGGTCCCCGGCACCGCCATTTTCCTCACCAGCGACCCCGAGGTCGCGCCGTCCTCGCTGATGCACAACCTCAAGCACAACAAGGTGCTTCACGAACGCATCATAATCCTCTCGGTCAAGACGACCGACGCTCCGCGCGTTTCGCCAGCCCACCGCTTCAAGATCGAGCCGATGTCGGATGCCTTCACGGCAATCACGCTGAACTATGGCTATATGGAAATCCCGCGGATGCCGGCCGCCCTTGCCAGCCTGCGCAAGGCGGGCCTGAAGTTCGACATCATGACCACATCCTTTTTCCTCGGGCGGCGGAGCCTCAAGGTTTCGAGCCACTCGTTCATGCCGAAATGGCAGGACCACTTGTTCATCGCCCTGTCCAAACAGGCCGCGACCGCGACGGACTTTTTCTCCATCCCGTCGGATCGCGTGGTGGAACTGGGCGCCCAGGTGTCGGTGTGAATGCGAAGTCTACCGCGGTCCTGGAGTGTGTTGGCAGGCTTCAGACGCCAAGAGCACCAGCTATCCCATCCCAGGGTCGCCACGACCTCTTCCCCGCGATGACGGTGCCGAGTTTTCGCTTGAACCGACACATCGAGTCGGCGTCGCAAGGCGCGTTGGAATCGAAAGGCCCGAACGATTGCTCGTTTCGGGCCCTTCCTTAAACCATCGAAACACAGTTTTTAGATCTGTGCTTGTGACACCCTGTAGATCACGTCGGCCACCAGGATGGCTTGGACTACGATCCACGCCACAGCGATCAAGCCGAGACGGAACTGCGTTATCATCGTCTCTCCTTGTCCAACGACCATCTTATGCGAGGCCTAGCCTCGGACTGGGTCATAAACACGGGAAGACGGCGATGGGTTCCATCGACGCCGAATTTCCGATCGGGTAAGCCTGAGCGTCAGCCGCGGCCGTGGATCAGAAGCGCGAGGCCGTAACCCACCGCCCCCGCGACCAGCAGAGCCATCAGAGGGTTCTCTTCGACCTTCTGCTGGAGCGCGTCGGCTCCCTGCTTCACGTAAACGCCTGAGTTGTTGTAGGCGTCCTGCGCGTAGTCGGAAGCTGCGCCAGCCGCAGTGTTCACGGCGTCCTTGGCTTGTCCGACATAACGATCCGGATTGTTGTAGGCGTCCCGGGCCGTGCTGGCCGCCGAGCTGAGGGCGTCTTTCGCGGGACCGACATAGCGGTCCGGATTGTTGTAGGCATCCTTGGCGGTGCTGGCCGCCGAGTTGAGAGCATCCTTGGCCTGGCCGACATAGCGATCCGGATCCTTGTAGGCGTCCTGCGCCGTATCCGAGACCGTGCCGGCAGCGCTACGGACGGCATCCTTGGCCTGTCCCAAAGCGTTTTGCCCCTTGCCTTCGGTCTCGCGGAAACGGCCTTCGAGTTCGTTCTTGTGGTCGCCGGTCACGTTGCCCACCGTCGCCTGAACCTTGCCGCCGACTTCTTTCGCGGCGCCTGTGATCCGATCGCTGTCCATCACCAAACTCCCTCTCTGTCCACTGCCAAAACCCGGAGCCAACGCCAAGGTTCCGTCGAGGAAGGGGCTCGAGCGTCAACCCTGCGGCGGCTTGCCATGCGGATGGCGGCCTTTCCCGGCGGCCTCGGCGGTCGGCTTGGTCGCGGAGTCGAAGCCCACCAGGATCGTGTAGTCGTCGTCCGCATGGGCGGAGACGAAAGGGACCGCGACCGGATCGGTCACGAGCGTGAACGAGCCCGTCGTCTCGCCCGGCGCGATCGTGGCCGGGATCTGGTAGAGTTTCGCCGCAGCAGGTTTCTGGTCGCTGTCGCGACGAACCGCGATGCGGACCGGCACCGTAAAGTTTCCGGGAGAGCCCGCGGGACCGAGGAGCACGCGGCCTTCGACGCCGATTTTCATCAGGATATCGTTACCGGACCTCGTACAATCGCGCGCCACGTCTCCCATCGAGAACTGATAGCGGACATTGCCGTTGGACTGGTCGGCACCCGCATAGGTCCGGTAAGACGAGGTTCCGTCCAACACTTCCAAAGCGGGGCATCGCAGCGGCTCGTCACCCGGGTGAGCGGCTGACGGCACGGGGCCAGGGTGGGTCGTGTTGAAAGCGAGGAGGTTGCCGAACGTCGCGCTCACGCTGTCGGAGGACGGGATCAGCTTCTCGGTCCCGGCGCACCCACTCAAGACAAGGCCTGCAGAGCACCAGAAGGCGGCTCGCGCGGCTACTCGATTCATCGATGTCCCTCCCACCTGCGGCCGTTACCCGCCATTCCCTTCGGGCCCGTCAGGCCGTTATGGGAACGCTTGCCTTTCCATAACCTTTCGACGGGCTCGCATCTTCGATTCGGCGTGCGTACGACGGTGGCCGACACACTTCAGGGCAGTTTGTCGTAGCCGTCCTTGAAGCCCGTCAAGGTCAGCGGAATGCCGATCCCCTCCTCCGGTGTCTGGAAGATGATGAAGGTCGCGGTCGTCCCGTTGCGCAGCTGATCGATCAGCTTGTCTTCCATCATGACTTCGGCGACGCAACCTGTCGGCAGGCAACGGACGAAACCCGCCCGACCCACGTCGACCTGATCGATCTTGAGGCCGAGACCGGAGGGCAGGAGCACGCCGAGAGGTGCCACGACGCGCAGGAGCCGGCTCTTCCCGTCCGCGGTTTTCAAGACGATCACGACGAGGTTCACGTTTGGCCGGTCCTCGGCCTCGATCCGCTGGAGCAGGGCACATTGCTCGTGCGGGGCGCCGGGCGGCGTCTCGCAACGCATCTCCCAATCGCCGTACTTGCCTTTGACCAGGCCCTGCGCAGAGACCCGAGCCGGCACAACACTGGCCAGGAGGCCTGCCCCCAGCAAAGCTGCCACGAGCCGAAGCATGGTGGTCGAAGCCGACGCGGCCCTCAGAACTCTCAGCATCTCGTCTCCGACGCTCAGCGGCGCCGAACCGGTCGGCGCGAAGCCGACGTCCGGGCCTGCTCGCGGCTCGCGAGGCTGCGTAACAAAACCTCTGGGGGAGTCAAGCTCAGCGCTCGCGCGGACTGACCCAGAATCGGCGCGGATCGGCACGCCGCAGGATGTCGAGCGGCAGGGCACGGCCGATCGTGGTGGCATCGAGCAGGCGCACGAGATCGTCCGCGCCGGTCACGGGCTTGCCATCGAGCGCCACGACGATGTCGCCTGTGAGCAGGCCCGCCTCGTCGGCCGGACCCTTCGGTTCCACGGCCGTCACGGTGGCGCCGCTCGACTGTGCGAGACCGAGCCGCAGTGCCACGCGCCGCGGCAGGCTCGTCGTGCCGGCCCCGAGACCGATCGACCCTCGCCGGACCCGGCCGTGCCGCAGGATCTCGCCCAGGACGAACACGGCGGTATTGGAGGCGACCGCGAAGCAGATGTTCTGCGCGCCCGCGATGATGGCCGTGTTGATGCCGATGACCTCGCCCGCCGAGGACACCAGCGGGCCTCCGGAATTACCGGGATTGAGGGCGGCATCGGTCTGAACCACGTCCTCGATCAACCGTCCCGATCTCGATCGTAGCGAACGGCCCAGGGCCGATACCACGCCAGCCGTGACCGTGGCGTCGAAGCCGAGCGGGTTGCCGATGGCGATCGCGATCTGACCGCGGCGAAGCACTTTCGAGTCGCCAAGCCGGGCCACGGGAAGGTTTGCGTCGTTCTCGATCCGGAGCACCGCCAGATCGGTATCGGGATCGTCACCGAGGACGCGGGCCGGCAGGACGCGACCGTCGAGAAGCGTGACGTCGGCGCGGCGCGAGCCCTGCACCACGTGGCTGTTGGTGATCGCGAGCCCGTCCGGGGAGACGATGACGCCGGAGCCCGAGCCGCCGGGCGAGCCGTCGCGCCGCTTCACGTCGATGCGCAGCACACTGGGCCCGACCGCGTCCACCACGTCGACGACCGTGCGTGAATAGTCGTCAAGGAGCCGCGCCTCCGAGGAGGCAGGGGAGGGCGGCTGCGAGGAGCCGGCGTCGGGATCGAGGATGAAGGCGAGAGATGAGTCGAACATGACCAGAGATGTAGTCATGACCTCGCGGGTCTGGAAGAGGCGGATGGCGCGAGGGCCTCGGCCTCGCTTTCAGGGTAGGCCGCACCCGCACTCTCCGGCGCTTACCCGCACCCGGTCTCTCAAGGCTCTGTCAGGAACTATCGCCTGCCGCGATCGGCTCGCGTCTCTCGCCGGCTCCGCGTCTGCCGGGTGGGGGCGTGGAAGTCGTCGGGCTTCGTCCTGATCCAGGAAAGAAATTCGGCCAGCGCCGGGTCGTCCTTCAGGCGATCCGTATCGCTGAGGCGGCGCGCGATCTCGGCTTCCGAGTAGCGGGCGTGAATGGCGCTGTGGCAGATCTGGTGCAGGTGCACGGTTCCCAACCGGGCACCGCCCTTGAGTTTCGGCGTCAGGTGGTGGCGGCTCGATCGCGCGCCGGGCGGGATCGGACGATCGCAAAGCGGACAGAGCGGAGCCGGCTTCGGCGGCGGCGGCCCCCGACCTTCCTTATCGCGTCGTGCCATCGGGCTCCCCGTCGATCCGCGAGAGATGGCGGACACACCCGAGACGATCAACTGCGGCAATGCGTCGGGAAGGGTGACCGAACCAGGAGATGAAGCGGGGCATTCCTCTGTGACGGATCGAAACGAGGAACGACTTCATGGCGTCCAAGCTGAGCGACAAGGCCGTCGCGGTCTTCGCCTTCGCGGCCTA
>CAXUOD010000255.1:0-6523 GCA_964252585.1 uncultured Lichenihabitans sp.
GTCGCGCACCGTGAAGTCCGAGGCCGCCGCCGGCCCGCGGGCCGCCGCCTGCGCGGGGGGGTCGACCAGGAGGGCCTCGAGGCCGAACAGCGCCAAGGCGCAGGACGCCGTCCCGGCCAGAACGATCGCCGCCACGTCGCCGAAACGGAGCCGCCCGCCCGCGAAGCGCGCCCGAAACGACGTCGGGCCGAGGTGGAGACTGGACGGCATCTTCGGCCCCGGTCGTCGGGTCCGCCCGAACGTGTCGGACCCGTCGACGACGCTAAGGGGCCTTTCCCGGGCGGGTCAAGGGAGGCGGGGTCGCCGGACGGTTTTGCGCGCGCGATCGGCGACGGCCGTGACCGAAATGCGACCCCGCTTCGCGGCGTCGTGCGTCCCGCGCCAGCCTCGGGCAAGTCGCTTCGGCGACGGTGATCCCGCGGACCGGCGTTTCGACCGGCCTCCCCAAACCGAGGGCCGGGCTCGTGCTGTCGACCAACGCCGCCTATCTGTCGATCGCCAACAACCTGAGCCGCCAGCAGGCCGCCACCGCGGCGCAGGGGGACGTCAAGAGCGCCACCGCCTATTACCTCGCCAACATCGGCAAGGTCACGACGGTCAGCCAGTTCGTCAACAATGACCGGCTCTTCTCCTACGCGATGAAGGCCTACGGCCTGTCGGACATGACCTACGCCAAGGGCCTGATGACGAAGGTCCTCAACGGCGGCGTGGCCAGCAGCTCGGCCCTGGCCAACACGCTGAACGACCCGCGCTACAGGGCCTTCGCGACCGCCTTCAACTTCGCCAAGCTCGGCTCCAAGGCCACCGCGGCGACCTCCGCCACCACGGCGGCCGTGTCGAAATACGTCGAGCAGACGCTCGAGGACAACCAGGCGAAGACCAACCAGGGCGTCTCCAACGCGCTCTACTTCAAGCGCAACGCGTCCTCGATCACGTCGATCTACGGGTTGCTGGCCGATACCACGATGCTGAGCGTGGTCGAGACCGCCTACGGGATCTCGTCCACCCTCAGCGAGGACGACATCGACACGCAGGAAGAGCTGCTGAGCAAGGTGATCAAAGTGTCGGACTTCCAGAACTCCGCCAAGGTGGAGGCCCTGGTCGAGCGCTACACGGCCGCCTACGACACCAAGGACACGTCCGTCGCCAGCAACGTGCTCCTGGCCGACACGTCGGATTCCGAGACGTCGATCCTCGACGCCGCGAACGGCATCAGCGGCACGGTCGCGGCCGACTCGGTCCTGAACCTGTTCAACTCCTCATCGTCCGGCAGCGGCGTCAGTTCGAGCACGCTCCTCAGCCTCGCCAAGCTCTACAAAGGGGGTTGAGCCCGCCATGCAGTCGAGCTTCTACGTCGGCCTGTCGGGGCAGATGACGGTCGAGCGGCGGCTCACCACCATCGCCCAGAACGTCGCCAACATGAACACGGCCGGCTACAAGGCCGAGGGCGTGACCTTCGACACCGTGCTGTCGCAGACGGGCGAGACACCCGTGGCGTTCAGCGCCAACGGGGCCGACTACATCGACCGTTCGGGCGGCGAACGCGTCAAGACCGACAACCCGCTCGACGTGGCGGTGCAGGGCGACGCCTGGTTCGGCGTGAAGACCGCGGGGGGCACCGTCTACACCCACGACGGCCGCATGCAGATGTCGCCGACGGGCCAGCTCCTCACCGTCAACGGCGACGCCGTGCTCGACGCCGGCGGCTCGGGCCTGATCCTCGACCCGGCGGGCGGCAACCCCACCATCGCGGCCGACGGCATGATCACCCAGAACGGCGCCCAGGTGGGGGCCATCGGCCTGTTCTCGATCGACCCCTCGGCCAAGCTCACGCGCGCGGCCGGGTCCGGCGTCGTCCCGGACAAGGCGGCCACGCCCGTGCTGGACTTCGCGTCGGCCGGGGTCCTGCAGGGCTTCGTCGAGGGCTCCAACGTCAACCCGGTGCTGGAGATCACCAAGCTGATCTCCGTGCAGCACAACCTCGACGGCGTCACCCAGGCGAACCAGACCGCCGATTCCACGCTGCAGGAGGCCATCAAGGCGCTGGGGAGCGGCTCTTGAGCGCCCTGGCCCGCCTCGGCGCGGCCGTGCGCGGCGCCCTCGCCGAGGAGCCGCTCGTGCGCTGCTCGGGGGTGGTCGCCGAGGTGGCGCCCACCGCCTACCGCGTCGCCGGCCTGTCGCCCTTCGTGCGGCTCGGCGACACTGTGGCGTTCGACGCCGAGGGCCGCGAGGAGCGCGGCGAGGTCGTCCGGGTCGGCCGCACCGGCGCCACCGTCAAGCCCTTCGGCGTGGGGGTGGAGGCGCGGCTCGGGCTCAAGGTCCGCCGCACCGGCCCGCTGCGCTTCTCCCCCGACACCTCCTGGCGGGGCCGGGTCATCGACGCCCTGTGCCGCCCGGTCGACGGCGGGGGCCAGATCCTCCCCGGCCGCACGCCCATGTCGGCCGATGCCGAGCCGCCGCCCGCGCTGAAGCGCGCCCGCGTCAAGGGCGCGCTGAAGACCGGCGTGAAGGCGGTCGACATCTTCTGCCCGATCTGCCCCGGCCAGCGCATCGGCATCTTCGCCGGCTCCGGCGTCGGCAAGTCGACGCTGCTGGCCATGCTGGCCGCGGCACAAGGCTTCGACACGGTGGTGATCGCGCTCGTCGGCGAGCGCGGGCGCGAGGTGCGCGAGTTCATCGAGGAAGCGCTGGGCGCGAACCGTCCCCGCGCCGTGACGGTGGTGGCGACCGGCGACGAGAGCCCGATGATGCGCCGCCTCGCCCCCAAGACGGCGATGAGCGTCGCGGAATGGTTCCGCGACCGCGGCGACGCCGTGCTGCTGATCGTCGACAGCGTGACCCGTTACGCGCATGCGGCGCGCGACGTGGCGCTGGCGGCGGGCGAGCCGGCGGTCGCGCGCGGCTACGCGCCGAGCGTCTTCTCCGACCTGCCGAAGCTGCTCGAGCGCGCCGGGCCGGGCCTCGAAGGCTCGGGCTCGATCACCGGCGTCTTCTCCGTTCTGGTCGACGGCGACGACCACAACGACCCCGTGGCCGACACGATCCGCGGCACGCTCGACGGCCATATCGTGCTCGACCGCAAGATCGCCGCCCAGGGGCGCTACCCCGCGATCGACCTCGGCGTGTCGCTGTCGCGCCTCGCCCACCAGGTGTGGACGCCCGAGCAGCGCGTGCTGGTCGGCAAGATGCGCGACCTGATCGGGCGCTTCGAGGACACGCGCGACCTGCGCGCCATGGGGGCCTATCGCGCCGGCTCCGACGCCGACCTCGACCAAGCGGTGCTGATGGTGCCGCGCATCTACGAGGCGCTGGTGCAATCGCCCGGCACCAAGCCCAGCGAGGACGCCTTCCGCGACCTCGCCACCGCCCTCCAGAAGCAGAGATGAGCGCCTCCATGCCGCCCGCGAAGCCGCGTCCTGCCGACCACCTGCGCCTCGTGACCCAGGCCGCCGCCGCGAGGCATGAAAGGCCCGCCGCCGCGAGGCAGACGACGGCCGCCGCCGCAACCGCCGCGGCCGTGGGCCTCGCCCGTCCGAAGGCCGCCGCCGCGGCGACGCGCTCGCTCGGCGACTGGCTGTGGCACGGCCTGGGGGTGGGGGCCGCGACGGCATCGGCCGGTTTCGCCACCTATGCGATGGTGTTCTCGACCGGCGAAGTGGTGCCCTCGGGCAACTTCAACCTCTTCGCCCGCTACGATCGCCTTTATCAGGCGGCCGGCGCCCAGCACGCGGGATCCAAGGCGACGGCGCCGGGCGGCGACGCCACGCCCACCGAAACGGCCGACAGGGGCGGGGTCGATTTCGCTCCGACGGGCTCGGTCGCGGGACAGCAGGGCAGCACGGGCCCCGGGGCGGCGGGCCGGACCCGCCGCGGAACCGACGGCCCCGCCCTGCCCGACTTCACCCTCCGCGACGTTTTCGACGGCAAGGCGCTGGTGGAGTCGCGATCGAGCCTGTCGGTGGTGAAGCCCGGCTCCGTGCTCGACGGCGCCGGCGAGGTGCTGTCGATCGAGAAGCGCGGCGAGCGCTGGGTGGTGCTGACGCAGAACGGCGTCATCGCCGGGCAGAGACGGTGACGGGAGATCGGTGGCCGGCCCTGCCGTGGGTCGGCCGAGCCGCTTGGCCCGGACGCGGTCGCGGCGGCCGTGGGCCCTGGCCGACCGTGGCGACCGGTTCGGTTCGGATGGTCTGTTTTGAATGGTGGATCTTGCGACTCCAAACGAGTCGGCGGAGCGGTTCAATTGGGGTATGTCCAAAGCGGACTGAGCAAATCTGCAGCTGTTGTACAGCCAAAGAATGAAAGCGAACCTGGAAATCTGCCTGCTCATCATCCCCTTTGGAAGTCTGCCGTGTCGCCTTGTACCTGTCGGGAAATCTGCGAGGATCAGTTTCGTTTTTCACGATAGGCCGGAGGCGCTTGTGACCGACAGTAGTTTGATCCGTATCGAACCCGATGACCGCCTTGTCGTGCTAGCCAGGACAATACAAGCGCAGACCTCTCACGCGGAAGCGATCCTGACGGACGCAATTTTCGGCGCCGCTGAATTTGGAGATATGTATCTTGGGCGGGCGCTCTATCGCCATCGCTCCATCTTCCAAGGATCCTCGAACGCCCCGGTGTGGAGCCACCTCGAACTTACCTACTTCCGCAACATCGTTCCTATTCACGCCATCCGCGAGCTTGTTCCGACACAGCAGCCGGAGAGCGCACGCCTGCTGCGGGCAGAAATTCTTTTGACTACACCGTCATCCTTCGTGGTGCCACGAGGCTGGCAAGGCTTGGAAGGCCGGTCCGACAACCAAGCCTCGCTCGAATACCTTGACGTCCGGCCGGCTCATCTGGCTGTATATCGTGACATCATGAGGCGCTATGTCGGCCCTGCTGCCGCGAAGCTCGTCGAGTCAGGCCGGTTTGGCACGTTCAGGGCCTTCGAGACAGCCACTGTGTTGATCCAGAACGCTGCGCTCGCCACCGAGTGGACCAGATCCACTTGTGCGAGGTCGATGTCGCCAGCTTCAAAGGATTTGGCTTGGAGTTCGACACGGCGCTCCGCGAGATCTCACCGGATGGGGGCTTCGCGGGCGTCTTTGCCGGCCTAAGTCAGATGCGCACCATCCCCCGCTGGACCTTCAATGACGCGGTGGTGGAGACGGATCTCACTCTCGCGCATTAGGGAACAGTCAGTCTGTGCCGGCCACGGGGTCCAGAGCTGGAGTCTGCTTTTGCACATCGTCGGCATCTATCGCTGCCTCCTTATGACATCTGAACCGCTCTAAGCGGTCAGTTCGCTCTGGTTATACCCGAAACGGGCCATGGCAGAACGGTGAATATGACGTATATGGAATACGCACCTGCTACACGTCTTTGGTGACGGCGGTCAAATTCATTGTGAGAAGTACCCCAGGTTTTGGAAGCTCTTTGACCGAAAATACCGTCCTAGCTGGTCGGTGATCTCTCATAGCCTCCGTGTAGGCATCGTTCATCGGTTCAAAATCGGCCATGTTTCGAAGAAAAACGTTGATGTGAACAATATGGTGCAGATCTGACCCCACACTGTGAAGCATGATCTCAAATGAGGTCATTATCTGCTTGGTTTGCGAGCGAATATCATTGCCGGCCAGCATTCCAGTGGAAGGATCGACCCCGGCCGTGCCACCAATCGATATGAACTGCCCTACTTTGGCAATGTGATTATACGGACCAATTGGCGTGGGCGTATTCAATGGCGTGAACGTCTCGACTCGCGACACCATGCTTATGCCTCCGAGATGGCCGGACGATATCGAAGATATGTAGCCGATGAACCTGCTTTGAGCTACCGAGATTTCGACACAGCATGAGCATACCTTCGCTGCGGGAAATTTGGGAAGTCCCATCTGTCGCGTCATCCGATTAGCGAGTAAAATCTGCTCCATCGACACTCATCGTAAGTTCATTGGTTTCAGCGCCGAAGACGGATCGATGTGAACATGGCCACCTGCACGAACGAGGGCGTTGGGTTGTTCCGAAAGATCGAAGGCTCTTTTTTCCGCTGCGTGCCGGCTGATCGCATCGACACTGTGCTAGCCCCACCTACCCCGACCAGTGCGGGACGATATCATCGCCTCGGACAGCCGACCCTCTATCTCAGCCCCAACGTCGAATGGGCGATGATTGCTGTCTCCGGGTACATGCGGGAGGACGGAAAAGCTCGCGTCGTCGTTCCTGTTGAGGTCGACTGTGCCTTTGTGCTCGATCAGCACGACGAGGAAGCCTGCCGACGGCTCGGCATCGACCGCGAGCGCTCGAACGCGAACTGGCGCGCGGCGCTCGCCGATGGTGCGGAACCACCGTCCTGGCGCAACGCCGATGCGGCGCGAACCGCGGGCGCCGACGGCATCATCGACAGATCGCGGCTGATCCCTGGCGGTTGGCACCTGAACCTGTTTCGCTGGAACGCTATCGGAGGGCCGTCCGTGCGGATCATCGGAGAACCTACCGAGGTCCGGCTATCGGGAAGCGGACCGAAATGGGGGCTGTAAGT
>CAXUOD010000256.1:0-6500 GCA_964252585.1 uncultured Lichenihabitans sp.
ATGTACCGGCGGCCGCCGAGCGCCTGGCTTGGCTGACGGGCTTCACGGGCTCGGCCGGCAGCGCGGTCGTCCTCATCGGCGAGGCAGCGGTCTTCGTCGATGGGCGCTACACCGTCCAGGTCCGCCAGCAGATCGATACAACCGTCTTCACGCCCGAATCCCTGATCGACCACCCGCCCGAACGCTGGCTCGGCACGCGTCTCACACAGGGCCAGCGGATCGGCTACGATCCCTGGCTGCATACGCCGGCTCAGGTGGAGAGGCTGACGCGGGCCGCCGACGCCAACGGGGCGAGCCTCGTGCCGCTCGACCGCAACCCGATCGATGCCATCTGGGCCGACCGACCGGCCGTGCCGAAGGGCGCCGTGACGCTCTACCCCGAAGACCTCGCCGGCCGCGACCGGGCAGGGAAGCTCGACCTCGTCCGCGATAAGCTCGACGCCGCCGAAGCCCTGCTGGTCAGCGATCCGCACGCGGTCGCCTGGCTGTTCAACATCCGGGGGGCCGACGTCCATCACACGCCGCTCCCGATGAGCTATGCCCTGGTGCCCAAGACGGGACGCCCGATGCTCTACGTCGATGGGGCGAAACTGTCGAACAGCGTTCGCGACACCTTGGAACAATGGGCCGAGGTCAAGGATCCCGTGGGGCTGCCGGCCGACCTCGGACGGCTCGGGCGAGAGGGACGGGCTCTCCGCTTCGATGCCGCGACCGTGCCGCAGAAGCTCGTCGACACCTTGATGGCGGCCGGCGGCACGGCGAACGTGGGCACCGACCCCATCGCCCTGTTGAAGGCCGCCAAGACCGAGGCGGAGCGCCAGGGTTCGCGCGAGGCGCATCGCCGCGACGCCGCCGCCTTCGCGCGGTTCCTCCACTGGTTCCACACCGAGGCGCCGAAAGGCGGCCTCACCGAGATCCAGGCCGCGGCGGCGCTCGAGAGCTTCCGGCGCGAAACAGGCCTTCTCCGGGACCTGTCGTTCCCGACGATCGCGGGCTTCGGGCCGCATGCCGCGATCCCGCATTACCGGGTCACCACGGCGTCCGACCTGGCGATCGGCCCCGGCATCTTCCTCGTCGACAGCGGTGCGCAATACGAGGACGGCACCACCGACATCACGCGAACCCTGGTGGTCGGCGAGCCGACGGCGGCCATGCGGGACGCTTTCACGCGCGTGCTGAAGGGCCATATCGCGGTCGCCCGGATGGTGTTCCCGCCGGGCACCACGGGGGCGCAGATCGACCCCTTCGCGCGCCAGTTCCTGTGGCGGGCCGGGCTCGACTTCGACCACGGCACGGGCCACGGCGTCGGCAGCTATCTCTCGGTCCACGAGGGGCCGCAGCGCATCGCCAAGACCGGCACGACGCCGCTCGTCGAAGGCATGATGCTGTCGAACGAGCCGGGCTACTACCGGGCCGGTCACTGGGGTATCCGGATCGAGAACCTGCTGCTCGTCGAGCGCCGCGAGATACCGGGCGGCGAGCGACCGATGCTCGGCTTCGAGACGCTCACCTTTGCGCCGATCCAGCGGGATCTCGTCGAGCTGGACCTTCTCGATCCCGAGGAGCGCGGCTGGCTCGACGCCTACCACGCCAAGGTCCTGGAGATCGTCGGGCCGCTGGTCGAACCGGCCGTCGAGGCTTGGCTCGGAGCCGCGACACGACCGCTGTGAGCGACCTATCGGATTCACGTTTGGCGGACTGGATCTACGAGGCCCAGTTTCTCTGAAAATCGCCATAGAGCGTGATGCCGCCGCAGGCGTAGACGGTCTGTCCGGTGATGTAGCGGGCGTCGTCCGAGGCCAGGAAAGCGAAGAGCGGCGCGATCTCGTCCGCGTCGGCGGCACGGCCCATCGGGATATGGGCCTCGACGACAGACCTCGCCGCGGCATCGTCGATCCAGGCGGCATTCATGTCGGTCGTGACGGCGCCGGGGCCGACGGCATTCACGCGAATGCCCCGGTCGGCGAATTCCAACGCCAGCGTCCGCGTGAGATTGCCGAGGCCACCCTTCGCCACCGAATAGGCCGCATAGCCGGGCTTCGGCACGATCTCGTGGACGCTCGTCGTATTGACGATGCTGCCGCCGCCCGGGCGGCCCAGGAACTGCTTGAGTGCGGCGCGCGAACAGAGCGCCGGGCCGATGAGATCGACGCCGAGCACGCGCAGGAAAGCCGCATCGTCGAAGCTGTCGCCGGGCGTCTCGACCTGCATGCCCGCATTGTTGATGAGGATGTGGAGGTCGCCGCAGCGCGCCACGAGGTCTGAGAACATGGCCGTGACGGCACGCGTGTCGGCCACATCGGCATCGATACTGCCGTGCTGTTTCGCGCCGTGCCCCTCCTCGGCGCTGGCGGCGTGCAGGCGTTCGACCGTCGCGGCTGCTGCGTCGGCATCCCGGTAGTGGTTGATCACCACGGTAGCGCCTTCGCGGGCGAACAGGATCGCGATCGCTCGGCCGATGCCGCGCGACCCTCCCGTCACCAGCGCGACACGGTTCTCAAGACGATGGGGGTTCCTCATCATGGTCCTCAGGGTTGCGGCGGGTGTGCGACCGCATCGGCTTCGCGGGCGCAGCTCTCGGGGTTCGATGTTGCGGGGTCGGATGGCGGAGGCGCCTCCCGCGCCATGACGAGTTCCTGGCGGGCCCGGTCGAGGTCGGCGCGGAAGGCGGGATCGCTCTCGAGGGTCTTGAAGAGCGCCGCCCCGGCCAGCCGCGACGCTGCGATGTCGCTCGCCCAATGGGCGCCGCACACCACCCGGCTCTCCCCGTAGACACGTCCGCGGTCCATGATGGCCGTGGCGCGGTCCGGAACGAGGTCGGCCAGGATCAGAGCCGTGGTCCATCCCTGGGTCGCGTGACCGGACGGGAAGGAATAGCTTGTCTCGAGGTGCTTGGAACGGGGCTCGCAGACCGGCGCCTCGTTGCCCGCGAGGGGGCGAGCACGATGATAGAGCGCTTTGACGCGCCTGATCGACTTCTCCACGTCGCGGTAGGAGCGATCCAGCATCGTCATCAGGGCCGGCGCCCGGGACGGGTCGACGGTCTCTCCCAGCGCGCAGGAGAAATCCCGCAGCACCGAAACGGGCCGCCGATCCGCGTCGGAAGTGGCGAGGACCCAGCGCGGCGTCCCCTCGAGCCGCCGCGTCGTCGCGAACGTGTCGCGATCGGCCTTGTCGGCGGCAGATCCCGGCACCGGAGGCGCGGGCAGGATCGCCGCATCGTCGACCTTGTCGTCGCGGTCGAGATAGGGCTTGGCGTTGCCCCCGATCTCGTCGGCGGACGGGTCGTCCGGACCGGCGGCCCGGGTCGGGCAGGACATCGGGAGCATGGAAAGCGCTACGACGAAAACCAGGACGGATCTTTGCGGCCTCGTCACCATGACGGGTTTCATCAAACGACATGTTCCGGCGCGAGTCTGCACGCCGTGGCCTCGTCGGTCTCGACCTGAAGGGTGGTGTGGCCGATCCGGAAGCGCTTCCGCAACGTGTCGCACATCGCCATCAGTTCGACATCGCCCGGATGGCCCTCCGGCATGACGAGATGCGCGGTCAACGCCGTGTCGGTCGTGCTGATCGGCCAGATATGGAGGTCGTGCAGGCTCGCGACGCCGGGTCGCTCGACGAGGAAGCGCCGTACGGCCTCGGGCTCGATCCCGGGCGGCACGGCGCTCATCGCCAGACTGGTGCTGTCGCGCAGCAGGCTCCAGGTTCCGTAGACGATGACGGCATTGACCACGAGGCTGGTCAGAGGATCGACCCAGAGCCAGCCGGTCAGGAGGATCACGAGACCCGCCACCACGACGCCGGCCGACACCACCGCATCGGCCAGCATATGCGCGAAGGCGCCGCGCAGGTTGATGTCGCCCTTCTGCCCGGCGGCGAAGAGCCAGGCGCAAATGCCGTTCACCACGATACCGGCCGCCGCGACCGCCATGACGGTGCCGGCCGCCACGGGCTCCGGGTGGGCGAAGCGCGTGAGGGCTTCCCAGCTCAGGCCGCCGATCACGATCAGCAGGAAAGCCGCGTTGAAGAGCGCCGCCAGGATCGACGACGACCCGAAACCATAGGTGAACCGGCCGGTCGGAGCGCGGCGCGACAGGAGATGGGCGCCGCCCGCCACCAGGAGCCCCAGAACGTCGCTGAGGTTGTGGCCGGCATCGGCCAGGAGCGCCACCGAATGTCCGGCAAGGCCGAACACCACCTCGGCCACGACGAAGCCGGCGTTGAGCGCGATACCGATCACGAAGGCGCGGCCGAAATCCGTCGGCGCGTGGCTGTGGCCGTGGCCGTGCGAATGGCCATGATGAGCATGGCCATGGCTGGCGTGGTCGTGGCCGGCATGGTCATGATCCGCATGAGGCTGCAAGAACGTGATCTCCTTCTTGTCGTGCAACCTCTATAGCAGAGGCGGCGAGGATTCGGAGCCCGATGACGCGGACCGGGTCGATGCGGTCCGACGTCGTCGAGACGGGGCAGGGGAGATCGGCGTGGCCAGGTTGCTTACGTCCGGCTCGGCCAGACTCTTCGGTTGGTGAAGGCAGCCACTCTGGTATTGGTGGTCGGAGCAGCTTTTCGATACAGCCAACACGGCTGCGGCCGAGGGTACCGCTTCGTTCCTTCCGCCATTCCAGGAACGCTCGCGTCGTCATGACATCGATATCGCCGTCATATTGCGATCGGCGATTGAGGTCGGCACCTTTCCGTTTTCGTAGATGACGATCGTCTGCAAATCGGTCGCGTCGACCGTCTCCACTCGCCACTGCGCAATCGCGGTCTCGCCCCCATCGTTCATGCGATCGTCGGCATCGACCTTGAGCGCCGTCTCGATGACGCGTCCCGTCTCGGTTCGACCATAGCGGATCGGCCGCTCGAACCCGGCTTCATTCCCTCCGCCACCCAAGCGTTCAGCACGGCGGCATCCGGTTTGGACAGGTCTCGCGTCGCCCCGTGCATCACCATGTCGACGATGACTACCGCAGGTCTTACCTCCTGCAGGAGATATAGCGCGCCGGCCTGATACAAAGGATGAGGGGCGAAGTGTCCGCCACCACGATGTCGGACTTCTGGATCAGAGGCTGTGTGTCCAGTGGCATGACGGATCTATCGATGCAGGACGCAACCTCGGACGTCGACGCGGTCCAGACTGAAATCTCTCGAACGCGGTCTGCTCGCGGATGCTCTGCCGTCCGACACTCCCATGGACAAGCCAGCCGTCATCCGCCACTAAGCCCGCGAGACGGGGAAACAGCATGGATCGGTTGCAGGTGATCGCGAGCGAGCCGGAGGACGTGCCCGCCCTCATGCGGAGCCTCGGGCAAGCGTCTCGGCACGCCCAGCGGGCGCTGGCCAACGCAGCCTCCGTCACCAAGAACAAGGCCCTCACCGCGGCCGCGATGGCGATCCGCCATGCGGAACCCGCGATCCTCGAGGCCAATGCCCGCGACCTCGCCGAGGCCCGCCATCGCGATCTCACGCCGGCCGCCCTCGACCGGCTCACCCTCGACCACGAGCGGGTCAAGGCCGTGGCCCGGAGCCTCGAAGAGATCGCCGAACTTCCCGATCCCGTGGGCCGCGTCCTGGCCCGTTTCGAGCGGCCGAACGGCCTTCTCATCGAGCGCGTGTCGACGCCGCTCGGCGTGGTCGGCGTGATCTACGAGAGCCGCCCGAACGTCACGGCCGATGCAGGAGCGCTCTGCCTCAAGTCCGGCAATGCGGCGATCTTGCGCGGCGGTTCGGAGAGCTTCCATTCCTCGACCGCGCTGCATGCCTGCCTGGTCGAAGGGCTCGGCGCGGCCGGATTGCCCGAGGCCGCGATCTCGCTCGTCCCGACGCGCGCACGAGATGCCGTGGGAGAAATGCTGGCCGGACTCGACGGCAACCTCGACGTGCTGGTGCCGCGTGGCGGAAAGGCGCTCGTGGCCCGGGTGCAGGCCGAGGCCCGGGTGCCGGTCTTCGCCCATCTCGAAGGCCTGGTGCACCTCTACGTCGATGCCGGCGCCGACCCCGCGAAGGCCGAGGCGCTGCTCCTCAATTCGAAGCTCCGGCGGACCGGCGTCTGCGGGGCCGCCGAGACCTTGCTGGTTCACGCCGGCGTTGCCGCCACGCTGCTGCCGCGGCTCGTCAAGGCGCTGCTCGACGCCGGCTGCGAGGTCCGTGGCGACGACGCGACGCGACGCGCCGATCCAAGAGTTTCGGCGGCCTCCGAAGAGGACTGGCGGACCGAATATCTCGCGCCCATCATCGCCTGCCGGGTCGTGCCCGACCTCGAGGCCGCGGTCGACCACATCGAGACCTACGGGTCCCATCACACCGACTGCATCGTGACGGAAGACCTGCGGGCCGCCTCGACCTTCATGGCCGAGGTCGATTCCGCCATCGTGATGCACAACGCCTCGACCCAGTTCGCCGACGGCGGCGAGTTCGGCTTCGGCGGCGAGATCGGCATCGCCACGGGCCGCATGCACGCCCGCGGGCCGGTGGGGCTGGAGCAGCTCTGCTCG
>CAXUOD010000257.1:0-6497 GCA_964252585.1 uncultured Lichenihabitans sp.
GAGCACAACCTTGCCAAGGTTGGGGTCGAGGGTTCGAATCCCTTCGCCCGCTCCAGTTCGCGACAAGCCGAGCAACCATTCGCTCCGTGCGGCTAAGATCTTCCCTCTGTCCATAATCGACCCTGGTGCCGATCCGGGCACGTTCCGAGGGTCTGGCGGCTGGGTCGGGGCAGCGCGGCACTGTGTCGAAAAAAGACGGTTGCTGGACAGGCCTTTCCTCCACCGCGAAGCCCGCCTGACGCTGAACGCACATGAGTACCTCGACTCTTTCCGCGCAACGCGGTTAATCGAATTTATCGCGAACGTAAGAAACTCCAGGTTTAAACGGAGTCCTTACAATGTTATGTGCCGGCGTCTTGACAGAGTTCTCGTCGCAGGTATTCTCCTTGTCATTATGGACTTATTATAAATTTTGGATGTGCTTCATGGGAGAACCCGGAGGTAGGTCAGCTGAACATCACTTCGGTGGATATCTAGGGGCCGTTCGTCTCGGTTGCTGTCTGCTTGCTTTAGTCGCTGGGACGAGAGAGCTTCTCGCGGCATCGTCCGACGAGTCCTCCGCCGTCATCGTGCTGCGCGTCGGGACTGAGTGTTTCGTCCGTGCCGTGCATGTGACCGGCTACCTCGTGCCGCGGGACGTCGCGGTGGTGATGTTCAATGCGCCCGATTACAGGATCAGCGAGATCGTGGCCAAGCCTGGCGATACCGTCGTGGCGGGTGACGTCGTCGCCAAGGCAACCCCGGTCGCAGCGAGGCCCGACGGGGGATCGGCGCCCGTCGAGATCCATTCCATGGCGTCCGGACTCGTCCTGAGCAGCACGGCCTTCGTCGGCATGCCCACCTCGGCCCAGGCAGGACCCTTGTTCACGCTCGCGGTCGACGGAGACATGGAAGCGGCGGTGGACGTGCCGAGCACGCATGTGTTCGAGATCAAGGCCGGGCAAGTCGCCCACGTGGCCCTGAGGGATGGTACGGTGCTCGACGGCCACATCCGCCTGGCGCCCCCGATCATCGATCGGGCGACGCAGATCGGCCAGGCGAGGATCGCCTTCGACGCGAGCCAGAACACCGCTGCCGGGCGGTTCGCGCGCGCCACGATAGAGGCGGATCGCTCCTGCGGCATCGGGGTCCCGCAATCCGCCGTGCGCGAGTCGAGCAACGGACCCCGGCTACAAGTGGTCGAGCGCGGTGCCGTCGTGACGCGCAACGTGAGTCTCGGATTGGTGCGCGACGGCGAGGTCGAGGTCACGGCCGGATTACATGAGGGAGACCTGATCGTGGCCAACGCCGGCGCCTCTCTCCACGACGGCGATCGCGTCACACCGGTCGCTGCAGAAGACCAGGACGCGCCCTGATGGCCATGAACGTTTCCGCCTGGTCGATCCGCAACCCGCTTCCCGCCATCGTCGTCTCGGCGATCCTCATCATCCTCGGGGCGATCAACTTCGGCGCGCTGCCGATCACCCGCCTGCCGAACGTCGATGTTCCCATCGTCTCGGTCGCGGTTGCGCAGTTCGGCGCGGCACCGACGGAGATCAACGACGACATCACGAAGCCGATCGAAGATGCGTTGTCGGGCGTCGAGGGCGTTCATCACATCATCTCGAACATCACCGACGGCCTCTCGACCACGGTGGTGCAGTTCCAGCTCGACACCGACACGGCGCGCGCCCTTAACGACGTCAAGGATGCGGTCACGCGCGTCCGGTCGCGTCTGCCGCAAGACATCGTGGAGCCGCTGATCCAGCGCGTCGATGTCGTGGGCCTGCCGACCGTGACCTATGCTGCGGCGTCGTCGGGCCGGACGCCGCAGCAGCTGTCCTATTTCGTCGACGATGTCGTCAAGCGTGCCCTGCAGGGCATCCGCGGCGTCGGCCAGGTCGACCGGATCGGCGGGGTCGAGCGCGAGGTCTCGGTGATGCTCGATCCGGACCGCCTGCAGGCGTTCAATCTCACGGCCGCGGACGTCAGCCGGCAGTTGCGCGGCACCAAGGTCGATGTCGCGGGTGGCCGGGCCGAGATCGGCGGCCAGGACCAATCGATCAGGACGCTCGCGGCGGCGCAGACCGTGGCCGATGTCGCGGCCTCGATCATCATCCTGCCGGGCGGCGGCCAGATCCGCCTCGACGACCTCGGCAACGTCACCGACGCGATCGTGGAGCCGAGGACCTTCGCTCGCGTCGACGGCAAGCCGGTCGTCGGCTTCAGCGTCCTGCGCGCCAAGGGCGCCAGCGACGTCGTGGTGGCGGGTGCCGTGGCCGAGAAGGTCAAGGCCATCCACGCGTCCCACCCCGAGGTCGATCTCACCCTTATCGACTCCTCGACCGACTTCACGCTCGGCAACTACGATGCCGCCATACAGACGCTGTTCGAGGGTGCGGCCCTGGCGGTCCTCGTCGTCCTCATCTTCCTCCGCGACCTGCGGGCGACCCTGATCGCCGCCATCGCGCTGCCCTTGTCGATCATGCCGGCCTTCTGGGCCATGCACATCCTCGGCTTCTCGCTCAACCTCGTCAGTCTTCTCGCCATCACGCTCTCGACCGGGATCCTGGTCGACGATTCGATTGTCGAGATCGAGAACATCGAGCGGCACATGGCGATGGGGAAGTCGCCCTATCAGGCCTCGATCGAGGCGGCCGACGAGATCGGTCCCGCCGTGATCGCCATCAGCCTGACGATCATCGCGGTCTTCGTCCCCGTCAGCTTCATGGGAAGCGTCGCCGGGCAGTTCTTCAAGCAGTTCGGCGTCACGATCTCGGTCCAGGTCTTCTTTTCGCTTCTGGCCGCGCGCTTCGTCACCCCGGTGCTGGCGGCCTACTTCCTGCGCCCCAGCGCCCATGGCGCCAAGGAGGCCGCCCCGGGTCTACTGATGCGAGGCTATGGGCGGGTGCTCGACTGGAGCACCCGGCACTACTACATCACGGTCGGGCTCGGGCTCGTGCTCTTCGTGCTGGCCATCCTCAGCACGCGGTTGCTGCCCTCCGGTTTCCTGCCGGCCCAGGATGTCGGCCGTTCGGTCCTGGCGATCGAGCTCGCGCCTGGCTCGAGCCTTGCCGCCACCGAGGCCGTCACCGAGTCCATCGCGACGCAGCTGCGACAACGGCCGGAGGTCAAGAGCGTCTTCGTCGATGGCGGCCGTCTTCCCCCGGCGGTGAGCGAAGTCCGCGTGGCTTCGCTGATCATCAATTATACGCCGAAGCACGACCGGGAAACCACGCAGCGGGAGCTCGAGCTGTCGATCGGACACGATCTTGAACAGATCCCGGACATTCGCCACTGGTTCCTGGATGAGAACGGAATGCGCGGGGTCGCGCTCGTCGTCACTGGCCAGGACGGTAACGTGGTGCGCAACGTAGCCGGCGAACTGGCGACGCAGATGCGGCGCATCCCCGTCATCTCGGACGTCGTCTCGTCTGCCAGCCTCGACCGTCCCGAGCTGCGGATCCGGCCCCGCCCCTATCTGGCCGCCCGGCTCGGCATGACCACCGAGGGCCTCTCCGAGACGCTGCGCATCGCCACGATCGGCGATGTCGAACCGGCGCTCGCCAAGATGAGCGCCGGCGAGCGTCAGGTCCCGATCCGGGTCCAGCTCGACGATACCGTGCGGGCCGACCGGCAGAAGTTGGCGCAGTTGCGCGTGCCCCTGCCCGGCGGCCGGGGCAGCGTCCCGCTCGACGCTATCGCCGACGTGGCCCTGGAAGAAGGTCCGATCAACATCACGCGCTATGACCGCGAACGGCAGGCCGGGGTCGGCGCCGACCTCGTCGGCACGACGGTCATCGGCGAGGCCATGGCCGAGATCGACAAGCTGCCCGTCATGCAGCACCTGCCGCCGGGCGTCGAAGTCCGGCAGTCGGGCGATGCGGAAAGCATGAAAGATCTCGCGGACGGCTTCACCAGCGCCATGCGAGACGGCCTGATGATGGTCTTCGCGGTGCTGGTGCTGCTCTTCGGCGGGATCTTCCAACCCATCACGATCCTGTTCTCGTTGCCGCTATCGGTAGGTGGCGCCTTTGTCGGGTTGCTCGTCACCCATCGAGCCCTCAGCGTGCCCGTGTTCATCGGTATCCTGATGCTGATGGGCATCGTGACCAAGAATGCCATCATGCTGGTCGACTTCACGATCCTCGCGATCAGGGAGGGATCGCCGCGAGTCCTCGCGGCCGTCGATGCCGGCCGCAAGCGCGCGCGACCGATCGTCATGACGACCGTTGCGATGGTGGCCGGCATGCTGCCCAGCGCCTTTGCGCATGGCGTGGGGGGCGAGATCAGGTCCCCCATGGCGATCGCCGTGATCGGCGGTCTGGTGGTGTCGACCATTCTGTCGCTGGTCTTCGTGCCGGCGATGTTCCTGGCGATGGACGACCTCTCGCGCCTCTTCGGCTGGATCCTGTCCCCGCTCGTGACCAAGAGTTCGCGCCTGCCGGGTTCCGCTGCAGCCGACCCGACGGTCGTCGAATTCCGAAAATCGGTTTGACGATGCTGCCCGACTCTACGCCCTTCTCCATAGCCTATTGCAAACGCCTAGCGCTCGGCGGAGTGTGGCTCGGGCTCGCGAGCTTGGTTCCCGGTACCGGGACCGCCGCAGATGCGCCCGACGCTCAGGGGATGGCGGTTTCGGTGGTTCCGGTCCGACGACAATGCCTGCACGACCTCGTGTCCGCATCGGGCATCTTCATGCCGCTGCACGAAGCCGAGGTGCGCGCCGACCGGGACGGGTTGATGGTCGCCGAAGTCTTCGTCGAACCCGGCGACGCGGTGGTGGCCGACCAGGTCATGGCGCGCCTCGTCTCACCCCAGGGGGCCCCGAAGGAAACCATGGCGGTCAAGGCGCCCATCAAAGGCACCGTGGTGGCGGTCACGTCCCCGGTCGGCTCCTATGCTTCGCCGAATGCCCATGATCCGATGTTCAGGATCGTCGGCCAGGACATGATCGAGCTGAGTGCCGGGGTACAGTCCTCCGACGTCTCCCGTCTCCGAGTCGGGATGCCGGCCAAGGTCCATGTCGTGGGTCTGGGTGACCTCGACGGCAGCGTTTCGTCGTTGGCCGGGGGCGTCGATGCGACGACGCAGTCCGGGACGGCATCCATCGTGGTTCCCGACGGTCGCTTGCGCGTCGGCGCTTTCGCCCATGCCTATATCGATGCGGGGGAGGTCTGCTCCCTCACGGTCCCGCTTTCCGCACTGCTGACCGGTCCGGACGGGACCGCGGTCGAGATCGTCCGCAGCAACAGGGTGGAGACGCGCAAGGTGAGCGTCGGGCTGCTGGAACAGGACAATGCCGAAGTCCGCGAAGGCCTTCGGGAAGGCGATCAGGTCGTGGCGCGGGCCGGGGCCTTCTTGCGCGACGGAGACCCCGTACGACCAGTTCCAACGGCCGGCGCCGGTGCGCGAGTCGAGTGATGCATTGGGTTCGAACCGCACTGCTGATCGCCGCGACCATGGCGGCGCCGAACGCGAGATCATTGGCGGCAGAGGCGCCGTGTCACGCGCCCCGCATCGCCCTGGTGATAGGAAACGCCTCCTATGCGGATAGCGATGCCCCGTTGCGGGAGCCGATCGGCGACGCAAGGGAGTTTGCCGACGCCCTGCAAAGGCTGGGGTTCGCGACGACGGAAGCGGAAAACCTGACTCAGGACCGGATGCGGTCGGTCATCGAGACATTCGAACAGAAGGTCCCGAGCGATGCCGTCGCTTTGGTGTTCTTCACCGGCTTCGGGATCCAGAGCGGTGGCCATACCTATCTGATCCCGGTCGATGCGGCGATCTGGAACGAGCAGGACATCAAGATCGTCGGCTTCAACCTGGACCGGATCTTGTCGGACCTCGCGGAGCGCGGAGCACGACTGAGGCTCGTGATCGTCGACGGAGCCAGACGCAACCCCTACGAGCGGCGTTTCAGGCCGACAGGTTCTCTGGGTATGGCCGCCGTGAATGGTACGCCGGGCGTCTTGGCCCTCTACTCGAGCCTTCCCGGCACGACGTTCGATGAAAGCGGCGGCAACACGAGCCCCTTCGTCGATGCTCTGATCACGGCCATCAGCAAGCCGGGCGCTCAGGCCGAGGAGGCGTTCCGGCGGGCGCGAGCCGACGCAGCGCGGGTCTACAGGGGAAGCCAGACCCCCTGGGTATCGTCGTTCCTCGACGAGGACGTCCCTCTCGACGGTGGCGATTGTCGCGCCCCGCATGCTGCCACGGCGCAGGCCGTGCCACCCGCTCCATCCCCTTCAAGCGGGCCGGCACCGGCGCAGCCTCCGGCCGCACCGGTTCCCGCGGCCCCGCCGGCTCCCGCGGCCCAGACGGCCGCACCGGTTCCCGTGGCTCAGACGGCCCCGCCGGCCCGCCCTGCCGCAGCCGTCAAGGTTCCCGCAAGGCCTACGTCGCCGGTGGTCCCGCCACCCGCCGTCGCGGCGTCCGACACGCCTCCGCCTGCTCCGACACCGCCTCCGCAGCCTGCGCCACGCCAACAATCACCGGCCGAAACGACGGGTACCCCG
>CAXUOD010000258.1:0-6479 GCA_964252585.1 uncultured Lichenihabitans sp.
GGCGGCTTCATGCGGCGGCGCGCAGGCGCCTGCGCCTCATTCGATCGAGCATCGCGGCCACCCTGGCCAACACGCCCTCGACGTCGGTCTCGGTCGAGTTCCAGCCGAAGCTGACACGCAACGCCCCTGCTCTCAGATCGGACGTCACTCCCATGGCTTCAAGGACGTGCGACCGACCGACCTTACCCGAAGCGCAGGCCGACCCCGACGAGACCGCGATCCCTGCGAGGTCGAGCGACATCAGCAGGGTTTCGGCCGGAAGGCCGGGCATCGCGAAGGCGCTGGTGTTGGGCAGCCTCGGCGCATCGCGGCCGAATATCTCGACGTCGGGCACGATCAGCCGCAGGCCTGCCTCGAAACGGTCGCGCAGCGCCGTCATCTGGGCCACTTCGGCAAGGCGGGACGCCGCTTCGGCCGCAGCCCCGAAAGCCGCGATCGCCGCCACGTTCTCGGTTCCGGCCCGGAAGCCACGCTCCTGTCCGCCGCCGCGCAGAACCGCGGCGCCGAGTTCGACCCGGTCCGACAGCATGACAACAGCGCCGGCGCCCGCGAGCCCGCCGAGCTTGTGGGCCGAGAGGAGGAGGACATCCGCAGGAACGGCGTCACAACGGATGCGCCCCGCCGCTTGGACGGCATCGCAGATCACGACGCCCCCGTGCTTCGACGTAAGTTCCGCGATGCCGCCCATCGGCTGGAGCACGCCGGTCTCGTTATTGGCGGCCTGGACAGCCACGATGCAGCGACCGCCACGGGCGAGTGCGGATGAAAGCACCGCAAGATCGAGGACACCGGTCGCCAGGACCGGTACGGTCTCGACGGCATTCGCTGCGAAGCGATGGCCGTGCAGCACGGCGGCATGCTCGGTCGCCCCCACGAGAAGCCGGTGGAACCCACGCTGGCCGCCGGCGAAGGTGTCAGGCGAGAGCGCGAGGTGCGCCGCTTCCGTGGCGCCAGAGGTGAAGACCACTCGATCAGGGCTCGCTCCCACCAGGGAGGCGACCTGGCGTCTCGCTTCCTCGACGAGGGCCCGAGCCCGGCGCCCTTCCCCGTGGACCGACGACGGGTTGGCCGCGAAGGCGAGCGCCTCCAGCGCTGCCATCCTGGCCTCAGGTCGCAGAGGGGCCGTAGCGTTATGGTCGAGATAAACGCGCGGGCTGACCATCGGTGCGCTCAAGGCAGGATCACTCAAATGTCTTGCAATCGCGAGGGGCAGCCGTGCTAAGAGGCCGCTTGCTCAAGCACGCTTGAGCGCCATGCGGATATGCCGGACGTCATTCTGTTAGAATTATTCTAATAGGGTTACGGTCTTCGCCGAATGGTGTCAAGCGAGCCCTCTGTCTGCCCTCGTGCGTCTTGTCGCGGCGCTACCGTGACGGGCGGCCGTGCAGCGCCAGGCTTCGCCGGATTGATCCGGCGGCGCGCGGCGGCAGCTCACGTTTCGGAGTCTCCATGCCAGAAGTCATCTTTGCCGGACCTGCCGGCCGCCTCGAAGGGCGCTTCCATCCGGCGAAGAAGCGCGGAGCCCCCATCGCCATCGTGCTGCATCCGCATCCGCAGTTCGGCGGCACGATGAATAACCAGATCGTCTACAATCTCTATTACGCGTTCGCGGAGCGTGGTTTCTCGGTGCTGCGGTTCAATTTCCGCGGAGTCGGACGCAGCCAGGGCAACTTCGACCATGGCGCGGGAGAACTGTCGGATGCCGCGGCGGCCCTCGATTGGGCCCAGACCGTGAGCCCCGACGCACGCGCCTGCTGGATCGCCGGCTTCTCGTTCGGCGCCTGGATCGGCATGCAACTGCTGATGCGCCGGCCCGAAATCGAGGGCTTCATCTCGATCGCGCCGCCTGCGACGCTTTACGACTTCTCGTTCCTGGCACCCTGCCCGTCGTCCGGCCTGTTCGTCCACGGCGACAAGGACCGCGTGGCGCCTTTGCGGGAAGTGCAGACGCTGATCGAGAAGCTGAAGACCCAGAAGGGCATCCTGATCGAACATGCCGTGATCCCCAACGCCAACCATTTTTTCGAGAACTGCGTCGACACGCTGATCACGGAGGTCAGCGCCTATCTTGACAAGCGCCTCGACAACCCCGTCCGCACCGCCATCCCGGCCCGCACCGGTTGAGCGATGTCGTCCCGGACGAGGCGCGCAAAGCGGACGATCCGGGATCCGTGCTGCCGCCGTTCGATCCCGTGTCGGCGCTTGGACCGGGAGACAGCGGGCTGCCTGTCAGCCCCGAGCGGCGTGGAACACGCCGCCGGTCAGCGGAGACGCTACGCCGGTCGTCCCCGGGAACGTGATGGGCAGGCCGAGTCGGGAGCGGACCGCCAGATAGGCAAAGGCCTGCGCCTCGATGGCGTCGCCACTCCAGCCGAGCGCCGCCGCATCGACGACCCGGCAGGGCAACCGGTCTCGAAGCCGACCGATCAGGACCGGGTTATGCGCCCCTCCTCCACACACCACGAGGAGGCGCGGCTCGGCCGGTAGCAGGCCGAAGGCCCGCGCCACGGACGCGGCCGTGAAGTCCGTCAAGGTCGCGGCAGCGTCCTCGGTCGAAAGCGCCGCTACGGGCTCGCGCGACCAATCGTTCCGATCGAGCGACTTCGGCGGGGACGCAGCGAAATAGGGATGCCGCAGCATGCCCGCGACGATCTCGGGGTCCGCGCGGCCGGCCGCGGCCCTGGCACCGTCCTGGTCGAAGGGTTGCCCGGTCCGCTCGAGCAACAGATCGTCGATCAGGGCGTTGCCCGGCCCCGTGTCGAAGGCGATCGGGTCGGCCCCGTCGTCCGGAAGGTAGGTGATGTTGGCGACGCCGCCGACATTGAGGAGCACGGCAGGCCGTGCGAGCCCGGCCGCTTCGGCCAGCGCCCGATGGAACGCCGGAACGAGGGGCGCACCCTGCCCGCCCGCCGCCACATCGGCGGCCCGCAGGTCCGCCACCGTGTCGATCCCGCAATCCCGCGCCAGGGCGGCGCCGTCCCCGATCTGAACCGTCAACCGTCGCTCGGGGCGGTGCAAGACGGTCTGGCCATGGAAGCCGACGAGTTCGAGGCCGCGCGTCTCCTCGGGGTGCGCCCGGACGAAGTCCTTCACTGCGGCGCCATGCAAGGTCGTCAAACGGGCTTCGGCCTCGGCCAGGACCCCGGGCCGCGCATCGCGATCCTCGAGACCAACCGCGACCGCCAGCGCCCGCCGCAGAACCGCGCGATCGGCGTCCGCATAGGGCGAGAAGCCGGTCGGACCGAAGCGCAGTCGCTCGCGCCCGTCGGTTTCGACCAGAGCCAGGTCGATTCCGTCCATCGACGTGCCGCTCATCAGACCCAAGGCCAACATGGCTGCCCTCCGGCCGGCCAATCTCGCGGCCGATACCGCCGGGATGGTCGCCGATGTTGCAACGGGTCGCAAGAGTCCATAGACGGGCGTTCCGGCTCACTTGGCGCATGCCCGGTCTCCACCGGACCGCGCCGCAAAGGCCGCCAAAGCTTCCAGCCCTCGAGTTTCCCATGCCCGCCACCGCCGATCAGGCGCCCGCTCCTTCGTCCGACTTCCTCCGGGTGATGCGCGAGCGCGGCTACGTTCACCAGTTGTCCGACGAGGCCGGCATCTCGGACCTCGCGGCGCGCGGCGAACTCAACACCTATGTGGGCTACGACTGCACGGCGCCCTCTCTGCATGTCGGCAGCCTGATCTCGATCATGATGCTTCACTGGCTGCAGGAGACCGGTGCCGGCAAACCGATCGTGCTGATGGGGGGCGGCACCACCCGTGTCGGCGACCCGTCGGGCAAGGACGAGTCGCGGCAGATTCTCACGGTCGACCGGATCGACGCCAACAAGGACAGCTTGAAACAGGTGTTCGGCCGGCTGATGCGCTTCGGCGACGGCGCGCAGGACGCCGTGATGGTCGACAATGCGGATTGGCTCACGAAGCTCAACTACATCGATTTCCTGCGGGACGTCGGGCGGCATTTCTCGATCAACCGCATGCTGTCGATGGACAGCGTCAAGATGCGGCTGGAGCGGGACCAGGAGCTCTCGTTTCTGGAATTCAACTACATGTGCCTGCAATCCTACGATTTCGTGGAGCTCAATCGGCGCTACGGCTGCCGGCTGCAGATGGGCGGCTCGGACCAGTGGGGGAACATCGTCACCGGCCTCGACCTCGGCCGCCGCATGGGGACACCGCAGCTCTTCGCCCTCACCTGCCCGCTGATCACGACGTCGTCGGGAGCCAAGATGGGCAAGACCGCCGCAGGCGCGGTCTGGCTCAAGGCCGACATGAAGAGCCCCTACGACTACTGGCAGTTCTGGCGCAACACCGAGGATGCGGACGTCGGCCGTTTCCTACGCCTGTTCACGCTGCTGCCCCTGGCCGAGATCGGCCGCTTGGAAGCGCTCGGCGGAGCGGAGATCAACGAGGCCAAGAAGGTTCTGGCCACCGAGGCGACCGGCCTGATGCACGGCCGGGAAGCGGCGGCGGCGGCGGGTGAGACGGCCCGGCTGACGTTCGAACAGGGGACGCTGGCCGAGGACCTGCCGACGGTTCGCGTGCCGCGGGCGGAGCTCGAAGCCGGGCTCGGCGTTCTCGCGGCCTTCACCCGCGCCGGCCTTGTGGGGTCGACCAGCGAGGCGCGACGGCAGATCAAAGGCGGCGGCCTCAAGGTCAACAACGAGACGCTCTCCGACGAGGTCGCGGTTCTCGGGCCGCGCAACCTGGTCGATGGGTCGATCAAGCTGTCGCTCGGCCGCAAGAAACACGTGCTGCTCAAGCCGGATTGATTCGCGGTGGGTCAGTCGCGAGCGGCCGCTTCCGCGTCGAGCCACGTCACGCAGGCCTGGAAAGCCGCTTCGGCGCCCGCGATGACGGCCTCGACACGCGCCGGCTCCCGAGTGCCGTAGAGATCGAGCGCCGCGCGGAACGTCCGAAACTCGGGCACGGCCCGGCCGGCACTCGAAGTGAGGAATCGGCTCGCCCCGGCGATCGACGGGTCGGGTTGGGCCGCGACGTGGCGCAGGATCAGCAGGTTGCCCATGGCCGAGCCGGACGCGACGTAGCGGAGCCCGAGGGCGGCATCGAAATCCCGGCATGGCGGGAAGGTCGCGGGCGCTCGCGGTTCGTCGATCCCGAGCGCTCTCAAATCGTCCTTGATCATCCCGAGTGCGCTGCCCGATCCGGGTTCGAAACCCTGCTGCCGGAAAGTGCTTAGGAATTGGCCGTGCGCCGCATCGAGCGAAGCATGGAGCGCCCGAAACATTCGGAGCATGGTCGCCACGTCGCCGGCCCCGCCCAGGGTCTCCGGCCACCCCGTCCTGGCCTCGAGCCCTCGGTGAGCGCCCGACGTCAGTGCCCTGATGCGAACCGAAAGCGGTGGTTCGGCTTCGCCTGTCGTCTCACCCCGTCCGGACCGATCGGATGCGATGCGCAATTCGTCTTCCTACTCCTGCTCGACCTTCGCCCGGGCCGGCCCATCGGCCCGGTCACGAGGCTGCGGGTCACTCTCGGCGGCGCTATCCAGGGCGCCGAAGATCTGCCGCAGGAACCCGGGTGCCAGCGCCGAAAGCGGGTTCACGCTGAGCACGGGCGACGCCGCGGACCCCGTGATCCGGTAGCTCAGGCCGAGCAGGCCTTCGTGCCGACCCCCGCCCAGCAACGGGCCGAAGAGCGGCACCTGCGAGAAGAGGTTGTTGACACCGTAGAGCGGCACGAAGGTGCCGGACAGGTTGACCTGATCCCGGTTGAAATCGATTGTGCCGCCGACCGTGGCGCCGAGCTGGTTGCCGAACATCGAACCGTCTCGGACCTGAACCGTGCTGCCCGTCTTGGTGAAATAGGCTTCGAGCTTCGTGAACTGCATGGACGAAAGGTCGACGGGAGCTGCCTCGCCGCCATTGGCGCCTTCCCGGTTCTGGCTCGCCAAGCCTTCGGTGGCGAGCTTGCGCATGGCAGGGTCTTCGCGGATCACGAAGTCGTGCACTGTGGCATAGCCGTCGAGCCGCCCCCCGTTCGACGCGATGTTGGCGTCGAGCCTGCCGCCGCCCATCCGCTTGTAGAGATCCATGAACAGCAGGCTCGCGCCGGCGTCGCCCGAGTTGACGATGTAATGCGGGGCGTTGTCGATCGATGCGGTCGAGATCGTGATCGGCTGCCGCCCGAACTTCCCCGTGAGCTGCAGCTTCTTGACCTGAGAGCCGCGCCGCATCAGCCGCAGGTCGGCCCCGGTGATCGCCTGATTGTTTTGCCCGGTGAGGATGGCGGTATGGAGGTCGAGGTCGAGGGATCCCTTGGCGGATTCCGGGGCGCTGGTGGTGCCGCTGGGCGGCGCAGAGACGCCCAGCCACTTCAGGAAGGGCCGGGCATCGAGATTGGAGCCCCGCGCCACGATCTTCAGGACGTCGCCGGTTTGCTGGGCGTCGAGCTTGAGATCGTCTCCGGGCGACAGCCTGACCTGGGACAGGCGGGCCGACGAAAACCCGCCGTCC
>CAXUOD010000259.1:0-6450 GCA_964252585.1 uncultured Lichenihabitans sp.
ACCCGACGCGCTTCCTGGCGAGCGCCGACCGACTGGCGAGCCTCGACGCGCCCTGACGGGCGAACAGCACCCGAATGCAACACCGTGGCGGAATCGTCGCCGCGCGGGAAACATGAGCGCTTCGCGGAACTTTCTTCCGCGAGCATAATCGCGCCCGTTCGGCCCCGTCGTCTCGGGCCGCCGAAGCGTCACCGGGGTTCTCAATCCATGTCCACCACGAAGCGCGCGTTGCTCGGCGGCCTCGCCGCCCTGAGCCTGGCGGTCGGCGGCTGCTCGACCACGACGCCGCGCATCCCCTACACCCAGGCCGAGGCCGAGGCGGCCGACATCCCGGGCATGCCGTCGGACGTCCGCTTCTACGCCGACGCGCCCTCCTTCGTCTTCGAACGCTTCCGCCAGGGCGTGGCCACCCAGGCGCAGGCGCGCCACGAGCCCGTCACGTTCCTGGCCCTGTCGAGCGGCGGCGCCGACGGCGCCTTCGGGGCGGGCTTCGTGAAGGGGCTCAGCGAGTCGCACCAGCGACCGCAGTTCACGATCGTGTCCGGCATCAGCACCGGTGCCCTCATGGCGCCCTTCGTGTTCCTCGGCCCGCAATATGACGGCACGCTGCAGAAGCTTTACACGGACGGCTACGCCTCGGCGCTGGTCAAGAACGTCAACCTGCTCAACGCCGTGGTGGGCAACGCCTTCGTGGACAGCGACAAGCTCGGCAGGTTCATCGCGCAATACATCGACCAGGGCGTCCTCGACGCCGTGGCGGCCGAGCACCGCAAGGGCCGGCGGCTGATCGTCGTTTCCACCAATCTTGACCAGCAGCGTTCGGTCATCTGGAACATGGGCGCGATCGCCGATTCGCATTCGCCCAACGCGCTGAAGCTTTTCCGGCAGGTGCTGGCGGCCTCGGCCTCGATCCCGGCCCTGTTCCCGCCGCGGCTGATCGACGTCGAGAGCGGCGGCCGCGCCTTCCAGGAGATGCACGTCGACGGCGTGGCTCTGCGCCAGCTCTACGTGGCCCCCGACGAGGTGATCTACGGCGGGCGTTCAGGCGCGCCGAACCCGATCAAGGACCTGTATGTCCTGGTCAACAACAAGATCGACCCGACCTTCAAGGTCGTCGACGACGCCACGGTGTCGGTGGCGGCGCGCAGCCTGTCGACGATCCTGAAGCGCGAGGGCCGCAACAACGTGCTGAGCTCCTACTCCTACGCTCAGTCGCGCGGCATCGGCTACCACATCGCCTTCATCGACGCCGACGTGCCGGAGCCGCCGTCGGAGGACGCCGCCGACCAGTTCAGCACCGAATACATGACGACGCTGTTCGCGCGCGGCGAAGCGCGCGGCCGGCTTCCGTCGCCCTGGCTGACGCACCCGCCCCTGTCGACAGACCCGGCGGGCCATGCCCTCACGGCGGGGCAGTGACCGGCCCTGCGGCGCCCTGAACGGAAGGCGGGCGGGGCGCCGGAGAGCCCCCGCCCGCCTCGGCCTTCAGTCCCCGTCCTCGACGTCGACGGTCCGGCCGGACAGGCGCTGCGCCAGCGAGGCTTCCATGAAGGCGTCGAGTTCGCCGTCGAGCACCTCGTCGGGCGTGCCCGAGGTCATGCCGGTCCTGAGGTCCTTCACCAATTGGTAGGGCTGGAGCACGTAGGAGCGGATCTGGTGGCCCCAGCCGACGTCCGTCTTGGAGGCGGCATCGGCGTTGGCCTTGGCCTCCTGCTTTTCGAGCTCGATCTCGTAGAGCCGCGCGCGCAGCATGTTCCACGCGGTCGCGCGGTTCTTGTGCTGCGAGCGCTCGCCCTGGCACGCCACCACGACGCCCGAGGGCACGTGGGTGATGCGCACGGCCGAATCCGTCGTGTTGACGTGCTGGCCGCCCGCGCCCGACGACCGGTAGGTGTCGATGCGGCAGTCCGATTCCTTGATGTCCACCTCGATCCTGTCGTCGACCACGGGATAAACCCAGGCCGACGCGAAGCTCGTGTGGCGGCGCGCGGCGCTGTCGAAGGGCGAGATGCGGACGAGGCGATGCACGCCCGACTCGGTCTTGGCCCAGCCGTAGGCGTTGTGGCCCTTCACCAGGATGGTGGCCGACTTGATGCCCGCCTCCTCGCCGGCGCTCTCCTCGATCAGCTCGACCTTGAACTTCCGGCGCTCGGCCCAGCGGGTGTACATGCGGAACAGCATCCGGGCCCAGTCCTGGGACTCGGTGCCGCCCGCGCCCGAATGGACCTCGATATAGGCGTCGTTGCCGTCGGCCTCGCCGGACAGGAGCGATTCCACCTGGCGCCGCTCGGCTTCGAGCTTGAGGGCCTTCAACTGGTCGATGGCCTCGCGCTCGACGCCAACGTCGTCCTCGGCTTCGGCGAGGTCGACCAGCGTGACCGCGTCCTCGAGGTCGCGCTCCAGGCGCGACAGGGAGCCCAGGCGGTCCTCCAACTCGGTGCGCTCGCGCATGACCTTCTGGGCCGCGGCGGCGTCGGTCCACAGGGCCGGGTCCTCGGATTTGGCGTTGAGTTCGGCTAGGCGTCGCGTGGCGGTATCGACGTCAAAGATGCCTCCTCAGCAGTCCCACGGACTGCTTGATCTGCTCGACGAGCGCCAAGGGTTCGGCTCGCATGGTGGGGCGACATTCCTTCAAGGGGGACCGGTCCGGCCGGAGGGTGAGGAATAGAGGCGGGATGGGACACTGTCCAGGCGCGCGCGGGGTCGCGGTTCCGGTGCGCTCCGTGCCATAAGGTCCGGAAGGCGCCCCGCCCAGCCGCGACGACGAGGACGGTCCGGGACTGCCGCCAGGAGATCACGATGCCGTCTCGTCTTCGCGCGCCGTTTGTGGTGGTCGCGCTCGCCCTGTTTCTCGGTGCCGCCCCGGCGCGGGCCGAACCCTCCGCGTCCGATCAGGAGGCCTGTACGCCGGACGTGTTCAAGATCTGCTCATCGGCAATCCCGAGCGAGACGGCCATCGTGGCCTGCCTGAACGCCCACGTGCCGCAGCTCAGCCCGCAGTGCCGCGCCGTCATCGATCCCCCGCCTGCAAAGCGCAAGCGGCGCCGGCAACGCTCCTGATCGGAGCGCGGGCCGGCATGGAGACGGCGGCAGAGCCCGCCGGGGCCGGGCTTGGCGGCGGCCCGGATCGACAATTTCGTCGCGCGTCGATATAGACTGGTCCCGGGGAAGCGAGGGCAAAAGTCTCACGAACCGGATCAAGCCCCGGACGCCCAGGGAGTGGTCGGCCTCGTCTTCGCCAGCCCCGCCCCACGCCTTGTCGAGACCAGCGGAGCACCGGATGATCGAACCCCAAGCCTACCCCTTCACGCTCAAGCATGCCGTCCCAGACAGCTTCTGCGATTACGTGAACGCGCTGATCCAGAGCAACATCGAGCAGTTCCAAGGGAATCAGGCCGGTGCTGCCCGCAAGTTCATGAAGATGGACTATGTTTCGCCCGATGGGGATCAGGTTCTCTACGCCATGAAGCAGAAGTTGGCGCAACACTTCGAACTCGGTGAATACGTGGTTCCGCCGAACCTGAAGGACTTCGTGGGTTACATCACAGACGGAGGTTCGATCCATCCGCATACGGATCCCGATCTGCCGGGCAAGCGCCATGTCCGCATCAACGTGCTCGTCAGCCAGCCAGGGGGATGCATTCCCTTGATGGAGAACATGCCCATCGCGGTCTCGGTCGGGGATGCCTGGCTCAACCTCGCCTCTCAAGTCATCCACGCCACCACGCCGGTGAAGGGTCCCGGGTTCCGCAGCGCGATCTCGTTCGGCTACCAGATCGATCCCGCCCGGGGAGATGCCTTCTTCCAGGTCCACAAGGAGTGGATGACGACTGTGCGCAAGCTGGCGGCGTGACGGCGGCGAGGGGCGATCTCACGATGACCAACTCCCGCGACGATATCCTGGCGATCGAGGCCGTGACCGACCTCCTCGTCCGAGGCTTGAACAGGGCCGACATCTCGTCCATCACCGACCTGGTGACGGAAACGACGCTCCTGCTGCCCCCCGCCCGGCGCACCACGAGGGGGCAGGCGGTGATCGAGGCCTGGCGCAACCTCGCGATGGGGCAGGAAGGGATCGGCATGATGTCGACCCACATGGACACGCTCGCCGAGGGCGTGATCCGCGATGTGGGGACGCTGAGCATGAGGCTGCGCCAGAGCGGGGAGCGCACCCTGTTCCGGTACGTCATGCTTTGGCAGCGCGTCGGAAGCGACTGGACGATCGCGACCATGAGCTGGAACCGGGAAGCGACCCCGGGAGGTCGTCAAAGACGGGGACAGGCCGGGAACGTGCCGTCCACGGAGATGTGATCTGGCAGGAGGGGCTCCCGGCGCCCGCGGGGCGCCAAGGCCCCGGCGGGAGCCGCGGATCGCCGCCGGACCCGTCGATCTCCATCGGAGAACCCGGCGGCTTCCCCGTCGCGTCCTCGGCGCCTCGCGGAGAAACCATCTTCTCCCGTGCGCGAGCGGTCGAGCGGAGCCGCATGACGTTTTGGGCGGCGAGAACCCCCCGGCGATCCGGGGGGCATCGCCGGCTCGCCATGAGCTACCCGTCACCGACTCCTGCGGGCCGGACCTCCTGCGCGCCGCGGCGGCGCGGGCCAGCGGACCTCGGTGTGCCCGTCATCGGCGGACGCCCCGGGTCTCAAATCGAGCGGCCGGCGACGCTTCCCGTCGATCTCGCTCGGGCGGAAACGGGGGCCGCCACCACCCCCCGTCACCGATGATGGCCCGACCCGTCGTGTGCTGAAGGCTCGCGCGGGAGGGTCCACGCGACGCGCCTCGTACGATGCCGGTAAGCGAGGAGAATTGGACTTCGCTGGGCGGCTCGGAGCCGGGCCCCCGCGACATCCGGGCGCGCGATGGGCCGACGGCGCTGCCGACCGATCGAGATCGGTCCGTCGCGACGTCGACTTTCAACAAAAAAGTATCGATGTTGCGCTGCAAAGCGTGTAGCGGCCCCTTCTCGGACAGAGTACGACTTGGACGACGACGGAATAAAGAAAAAGTCGCGCGAATGGTCCTCCGCGTCACGGATGGAGCCGAAGCGACATGAAGTGCTTGGACCACCAGCGTCGAAACCGCCGAAGTGCGGTAGGCTGGAGGACAGGAGACTGGGAGGATGTGGGGATGGAGCCGGATCTCGAACTGGTACAGGTGCGCGACGACCAGTCTTTCAAGATCTGGGCGCATGGCTATCCGTACCGCACGGTCAGGTGGCATTTCCATCCCGAATACGAGCTGCATTTCGTCACCGCGACCACCGGTCAATGCTTCATCGGCGACCACATAGGCCCGTTCAAGACTGGCGACCTGGTTTTTGTCGGGCCCAACCTGCCGCATAACTGGATCAGTGACGTGTCGCCGGATGAGGTGATCGACGAACGCTGCCTCGTTCTGCAGTTTACCGGCGAGCTGATCCGCAATTGTGTCGACACGTTTCCTGAATTGCGTTCGCTCCGCCCTCTGCTCGATGAGGCGTTTCGAGGGGTCCGTTTCGGGGCCGCCACGGCCGAGCGGGTCGCGCCGCTGATGCGCGACCTGCTCGCGGTCTCCGATGCGACGCGCCTGTCCCCGTTTATCGAGATCCTGGGCCTGATCGGCCTGTCCGAAGACCGCTCCCTCCTCGCCAGCAACAGCTTTCGGGCGGACCCGTCGGCCTACCGATCGACGGCCATGAACGGAGTGCTTCAGCATATCGAGCAGAACTTCACCCGAGACCTCGACGAGGCTGATCTCGCCAAGCTCACCCGACAAAGCGCCAGCAGCTTTTCGCGGTCTTTCCGCAAACACACCGGGACGACCTTCGTCCACTACGTCAACGCGCTCCGCATCGAGCTGGCCTGTCAGCACCTGAGCCAGGCCGATCTCAGCATCGGCGACATCTGCTACGAGGTCGGGTTCAACAATCTGTCCAACTTCAATCGCCAGTTCCTGGCGATGAAGGGCATGCCCCCTTCCAAATTTCGTCACTTGAGCCGCAATCGAAAGCACCTCGCTTCTGCTGCCTGAGCGATGACGAAAGCACGGCGACGCGGTTTCAGTGTTCACGCGTCGTCGATCGATACCCCTCGAACGCTCAAGATCTGGCCTCAGCCAGCAGGAGAGGACGCCTTCATGATCCGGCATGTTGTTTCGAACAAGCCCGCAGTGCATTTTGCGGCCCCGCTCGCCGCGACGGCGATCGCCGTCGCGTCCATGGCGCTCGGCTTTCTCGGCGGGAGCGTCACGGCGGCCTCCGCCGCCGACGTGTCGAATGCCACGGTGGCGTTCCTCATGCCGGACCAGAGCTCGACCCGCTACGAGGAGCACGACCACCCCGGCTTCGTGGCCGAGATGAAGAAGCTCTGCCCGTCCTGCAAGGTGCTCTACCAGAACGCCGACGGCGACGCGTCGCGCCAGCAGCAGCAGTTCAACTCGGTGGTGAGCCAGGGCGCCAAGGCCATCGTG
>CAXUOD010000260.1:0-6439 GCA_964252585.1 uncultured Lichenihabitans sp.
AGGATGCCCCATTTCGAGGCCGAGTAGCTGGCGCCGTATTTGGTGCCGTGCTGGCCTTGGGTCGACGACGTCAGGATGATGCGGCCGCCGCCGCGTTCGACGAGATGAGGCGCGACTGCCCTTACCGCATTGGCGGTGCCGCTGAGATTGACGTCGATCTGATCGTGCCAGTCGGCATCCCCCATCTCCAGCAACGGCTTGAAAGCCTGTATCCCGGCGTTCGCGAAGAGGATGTCGATACCGCCGAACGCCGCTGCGGTCCGCGAGGCTATGGCCCTCAAGGCACCGATGTCGCGCTGGTCGGCGATCTCGGCCCGCCATTCGCCACCCTCGGCAGCGACCAGACGGCCCGTCTCGTCGAGCTCATCGCTCGTCGCCGGCGCGACCTCGATACTGGCCGTCACCGGTCCGGCGACGTCGACCCCTACCACGGCCGCACCTTCGCGCGCGAAGGCGACCGCCGTAGCCCGGCCGATGCCGCGGGCGGCGCCCGTGATGATGGCGACCTTGCCGGCCAGGCGACCTCTTCGTTCCATCGTCATGTCGGCTCCGCTTCCGTTCGTATCGCGGCAAACGGACTGCGACCGGTCAGGGTTGCGGCTCGGCGGGCGAGCCACGTCCGATCAGCGTGTCACACCCGGGACGTGGGTCGTCTCGATGTCGAAACCCTCATGCTCGGCGATGACCGGCAACAGACGTTCCAACGCGTGCAGCATCGTGCCGTCGATCGGCACGGGCTCTTCCGGGTAATCGTCCCAGCCGAGGTTCAGGTCGAACAGCGGCTTCAAGGCTGCGGGTCTCGCCCAGAACATGGTTCCGATGGGAAAATCGATCGACTGCGGGATCCGCATCGTCGGCGCCATGCGCTTCGCCAAGGCTCGGGCGATCTCCCGGTCCTTGCTCCAGCCGGTCAGGTTCGGATCTTCGGGGAACACGAGACCGAGGCGCTCCCGGTCGGCGAACCGGTCGAGGATCAGGTCCATCATCGGATACTGGTCTCCGGCCAGGTGCTGTAGCAGGAACTCGTACCATTGCACGCCGAGGTCGGTGCTGAGCCCCACCGAAGTCAGCGCGAGGCTGCGCTTGCCGTGCAGATGGCCGATCACATCGTAGCCCTGCAAGGCCCCGGCGAAACGTGTGAGCATCGGGCCGATGTCGCGCCCGCGGTTCGGGCAGGCCTCGACCAAGACCGTCCCACGGCCCCAGTCCGCGAAACGCTCGCGCAGGTCCGCGGCCTTGAGGTCCGACGTCGTCGAGACGAAGAGGTCGAGCTTCGCCGTGTTGATCGCCAGATGCCTCAGGAGGCCCTCGGCCAGTTCGGGATAGTGCAGGTGGACGTGAAGTGCCGCCCGAAGCCGGTCGCCCTGCCCCTTCGGCGTGTCGGCCGATGGCACCAGCACGGGGTGGACCCAGGGTCCTTCGGGCTTGCCGATCCTGACCCAATGGGCCAGCGGGTTCGGATAGGGGCTGGTCTCGAGCTCTGGATGGTGGTCCGCGTAGGTCTGGGGCACGAAGCCGAGCGCCGGCCGGCGGCAATATTGGTTCGCTTCCTGGCCGGAGGCAGCTTTGCGCACATGCAACCGCACCGCCTCCTCGCGCGTGAAGAGGTCGGTCGGGTTCAGCCACAGGAAAGGCGAGAAGGTGTTGTCGGAGAGCAGCAGGGCTTCGTCACGCTGCTCCTGCGCCGTGATGGCCTTGGCCTCCGCGATGACGGGGTCGAGCCTCGCCATATAGCGTTCCATCGGGAAGTCCCGCCGGCTCCGCTCCTTCAAGGCGTCACCGACGCTGGCGCGAAGGTCCCGGTCGCGCAGGAGTTCGGCGATCATGGCGCCCGCGGCATCTGTGTCGAGATACGGCACCGAAAGCGCTGCGGTGCGGGCGTCCTCCGCCAGGTAATCGGCAAAGCCGTTGGCCTCGGCGAAACAGATCACCGGGACCCCGGCCAGGGCCGCATCCATGGCGACGTTGGGGAAGGGATCGAGCCGCGACGAGATCATCACGACGTCGGCCGCTGCATAGGCCCCGTCGAGATCGTCGACGGCGTCGAGAAAGACGATGCTGTCGCTCAGGCCCGAGCGCTTCACCTGATCGTCGAGCCAGTCCATGAACTGCCCCTCGGGATGCGGCTTCGGGACATGGCCGATCCAGACGAAGCGCACCTGCCCCGTACCGAGGCGGCGAATCGCGGCCTGAGCGCAGGCAACAAAAAGGTCGACGCCCTTGCGGATCGAGATCGTGCCGAGACCCAGAACGACGGGGAGTCCGTCGGCGCCGCGCACGGCGTCGAAGACCGACGGCCGTCGTAGCTCGGTTGAACAGCTTACCGCGGCCTTCTTGGGATCAGCCGGCACCTCCGACGCGCCCTGATGAAAGATGCTTTGGTTCCGCGTCGTGATGCCCGGCCAACACTCCAGCGCCGACCGGTGCTGCGACGCCGCATCGAACACCACTTGGGTCGACAACATCATGCCGCTCTGCATGCGGGCCGCTGCCGCGTCGCTGTTCGGAAACTCGTGAACCAGCGTGACCGTCGGCACCTGCGCGGCCGCGAGGCCGATCAGCATCGGTTGCGTTTCGATACTGTTGGCGATGGCAAAATCGAAGCTGAACCTCTCGGCGAGGTAGCGGCCGAGGCGCGACATGTAGAACCAGATCAGGTGCGGGGTTCTGAACGGCCCGACCAGATGGCAGCATTCGGCGACGAACAGGTTGAGGAGGTCCCCTTCCGGATGCAACATCGCGATGACGAGATTGTAGTCGCGGTTGAGTTGCCGAGCGAGGTTCCACGCCAGGATGGGCGCGCCCGTGCGGCTGGCCTCGTGGCACACCAGCAGAACGGTCTTGCGGGACGGATCAAAGGTCTTACCGCCGGTGCGCAGGTGAGAGCCGGGGTCGAACGACGACGGCCGCCCCTCCAGCCGGCCGTGATGGGCGTAGTGGATGAGAAGGCCGATCTCGGTGTCGGCGACCTCGCGGTTGAGATCGGCATAGACCGCCGGGTCGAACGAGGCGTTAGGCCGGATCCCGCGGCGCTCTCCGACCGTGGCATAATGCTCGGCAGCCGCGAGATCGCTGACCGGCCCGAGCCCGGCGAGTTCCCGGTAAGCCTGGGCGTTGAACAGCTTCGTGTCGAGAACCCAGTGTGCCTTGGGGCTCACGTTCGCGTCGGCGGCCCCGGGCTGAAGTCCGATGGCCGGCCGGAGTGCGACGTCGCCGCGGCCACCCGAGCCCCGTCTTCGCCGCAAGGTCTCGATCACCCGGCGAACCGGTCGCGTCATCCGCCAGGACGAGGAGCCCGTAAGAGACGTCAGGCGCTGCGAGAGATCCGCAGTCTGGCTTTCGAGTTCGGCATTGCGCTGTTTCAGCACCTCGTTCTCGAGGCGAAGTGCCTCGAGCTTTTCGGTCAGGCGAAAGGCGTCGAGCGTAGTCACGTCGGTCGACGCCGAAGCGCCCGGCCGCGGATCTTGGTCCTCGGACATCGAGCCGCTCACACGCTTTCCGATCCGGAATCGAGCAGCGGACCTTCTGGCTCTCGTCGGCTGACCATTCGCCTTAGCCGGCCAGATGTCTGAGCGCCAGATCATGGACGCGCGGGTCGCCGGCCGCCACGACGGCGCCCCCGCCGGCCGCATCCTCTCCGGTCCACGTCGTCACGACGCCGCCGGCGCCCTTGATGATCGGAATGAGAGCCGCGATGTCGTAGGGCTTGAGGCCGCTCTCGATCACAAGGTCGACATGTCCGGCCGCCAGCATGCAATAACTGTAGCAGTCCCCGCCGAAACGCGTCAGGCGAGCCTCGGACGAGATCCTGTCGAAACACGCCTTCTGGCCCTGCTCCAGCAACATCGGGCTCGTGGTCATGACCGTGGCGTCCGACAGGGACTGGCAGGCGCGGGTCCGCAGGTGATGCGTGATCGATGTGTTGTGCGGGTTGAGACCCGACCAGGTCGCACGAGCGTTGTCGCCGAAGAACTTCTCGCGCGTGAACGGCTGGTGCATCATGCCGTAGACCGGTACGCCGTTATGCTCCAGAGCGACGAGCGTGCCCCAGGTCGGAAGGCCCGAAATGAAGCTTTTGGTGCCGTCGATCGGATCGAGCACCCAGATGTAGTCGGCATCGGGCTGATGGTCGTCGAACTCTTCGCCGACGATGCCATGAGCCGGGAAAGTCGTCAGGATCCGGTGGCGCATGGCGGTCTCGGCCGCCCGGTCCGCCTCCGTCACCGGATCAAAGGCGCCGCGTCCACCCTTGTCCTGGGTTTGCATCGCGGTCCGGAAGAAGGGCAGGATCGCCTCGCCCGCGACATTCGCGAGTTCGGCGACGAAATTCTCGAAATCGACAGCCGTCATTCGGACCCCGCTCGCGCTCTCTCCGCCCTCCGCACGCGAGAAGAGGACGAGTGTCTGTACCGGGCCGTGCTGCCCGACAAGGCCACGCTCATACCATCGCCACGCGCTCTTGCCACCGTTTAGCGTCCGGTGTTCCGCAACCGGCGGCGCTGCATGCCGCTCACTCGGCCGCGATGCGATCCGTTCCTCGGATCGTGGCCGCGACCCCGACCAGTGCCGACACGACCTCCCGAAGCCGGCTCGCCAGCTCTGCGAAGCCGGGCGCCGGCTCGAAGCTTCGCTCGTCCATGTAGAGGGCGCGGTTGATCTCGATCTGCAGCGCATGGCAGCCCGCGGCCGGCCGGCCGTAATGTTCGGTGATGAAGCCACCCGCATAGGGCTTGTTCCGCTCCACCGCATAGCCGAAGCGTTTGAGTTCGTATTCGGCGGCATCGATGAAGATGCGGCTGCAACTCGTGCCGTAGCGGTCGCCGAGCACGAAATCGGCTTTGCCCTTCTCGTCCCGCCATGCCGAGATGTCCCCGGTGCCGCCGATGGACGAGGGCATCGAATGACAGTCGACCAGGAGGGCCACACCGAAGCGTCGCAAGGCCCGGTGCAGCAGGCTTTCGAGGGTGGCATGGTAGGGCTTGTGGAGATCGTCGATCCGCTGGAGCGCTTCTTCCACCGGCAGGCGCTTGGCGTAGATTTCCTGGCTGTCGCCGACCACGCGAGCGATCGTGCCGAGGCCGCCGGCGACCCGGACCGAGCGCGTGTTGACGTAGGCCGGCAGCCGGCCCTCGAACATGCGAGGGTCGAGTTCGTAGGGCTCTCGGTTGAGGTCGAGATAGGCCCGCGGGAAATGCGCGCGCAGCATCGGCGCCCCGAGCGAGACCGCCGGACGGAAGAGGTCGTCCACGAAGGCATCTTCGGACCGTCGCAGGCTCGCCGCGTCGAGCCTGGCGCTTTCGAGGAAGCGCGGCGGGTACACGCGGCCCGAATGCGGCGAACTCATCACAACCGCGGTTGTCAGCTCCACCGGCTCGACGACGTCGAAGGGAGGGTCGAATTCGGGGCTCCGATGCCGTCCGTCGGTCCGCTCCGTATCGTCCACCAACCTGGCCATCGCCGCCCTCGTCCGGACGGGATCGTCCCGCCGCCGACAGTCTGCCAAGCGGCCACCGGACTGTCCATCGTCATGGCGGCGTGCAACATTGACGGGTCGAGCGCAGCGCCCCCGTGCGACCGATGTTTGCGGTTGACGAGATTCATCCCTGCGTCGAAATGGCTTGTTCATGCCGGCATGGCAAAACTCGCTCCGAAGGCTGGCGAGACGCGCTTGCCCGCATTGGTTTACCGCCCGTTAACCGCTATAGCCGTAATGGTTAATGACGCGGTCGGTGCTGAGGGAAGTCGAGGAAGGGATGATGGACGCGGAAGCCGATCAGGCCACGAAGATTCTGCTCGCCGAAGACGACAACGACATGCGCCGGTTCCTGGTCAAAGCGCTCCAGAACGCGGGGTTCGTCGTCACCTCGTTCGACAACGGGCTCGCGGCCTACCATCGGCTGCGCGAAGAACCGTTCGAACTGCTGCTGACCGATATCGTCATGCCCGAGATGGACGGGATAGAGTTGGCACGGCGCGCCACGGAACTCGACCCCGACATCAAGGTCATGTTCATCACGGGGTTTGCGGCGGTTGCGTTGAACCCTGACAACAATGCGCCGCGCGACGCCAAGATCCTGTCCAAACCCTTCCACCTCAAGGATCTCGTCGGCGAGGTCCAACGCCTTCTTGCCGCATAGTGCGCCGACACTCGGCTGATGATCCGACCGGTCCAACAGATGTGGGTCGGCCCGACAGCGCGTTGACCGGCTCCCGCACCGATCCCAGCGTACCCGGCGGCCGCTTGCCGGTCGTTCCGAAGACGGACGGCACGACATCGTTCCGCCCAAGTGGACTCGGGAGCTACCCCTGTTGCTTTTGCGGGTGCCTTCCGCCATAGAATGACTGGTCGCGTAGCGATTCGGATGCGGGTGTAGCTCAGTGGTAGAGCACAACCTTGCCAAGGTTGGGGTCGAGGGTTCGAATCCCTTCGCCCGCTCCA
>CAXUOD010000261.1:0-6427 GCA_964252585.1 uncultured Lichenihabitans sp.
CCTCGTCGGCCGGCGGCTTGTCGGTGTAGCCGAAGCCGCGCAGGTCCGGCGCCACGACCGTGAAATGCTCGGTCAGCAGCGGAATCAGCTTGTGCCAGTAGAAGTGGTTCTTGGGCGTGCCGTGCAGCAGCAGCAGCGGCTCGCCCTGCCCCGCCGTGACGTAATGCATCCTGATGCCGTTGGCGCGGGCGCGCCCGTGCTTCACAGGATGCCCGGCATGGTCGAAGATCTCGGCCAATGGCTCCTCCCCCGATGGTACGGCGCCGTTTCGGCGCTCGCGCGGCCTCGCCGTAGCGGGCCGACCCTCCGTACTTTTGTACCGTTGTCGTTATATTTGTATGGCGCGCGGCCGGCCGTGTCCCAGCATACCGTTTCGGTCTATCCCCCATCGCACCAGGTTCGACCCTGCGCGCGGGGCGCGGCTCAGCAAATTCGCCTAAGGTCGCCGATAAGTGTCGAAGTTTGACCCTGCCACTGACATGGACGTACCAATTAAGGTTTCAGAGTATTGACAGCTTCGGATGAGGTCATGACCGGCTTCGATCGTGACTTCAATCGAAGTGGTCCATTCATGAGATTCCACAGTCGACTAATGCAGGATTGAGGAGATGACATCTCTGCGCTTATCCATGGCATGATCTGAGTACGGTCGGTGTCGGACGTCTCGAATCAATGGCAGAATACGGAGTAGCCGGCTGACGTCGGCATATCGTAGATGCCGAGCAGGATCTCGGCGTCGCGGGTAGGTTGCGAGAGAAAAATATTCGAGCGGGACCGGCGCTGGCGCGCCGCCCGACTCAGAGCTTCCGCGACGCTGATGCCGAGAGCATCAGCCCGATGCAGCGCCCGCGCACGGACCTCGGCTTCCCTCCGGACATCGCTCGACCACCTCAAGACTTCGGCGCCGCAGGCCGAAAGCGTTCGTCGACGGCGGCCGGCCGATCGTCCGGACGCTCGAAGCGCTCCTCCCGGACCGACATGTCAAGGGTACGGTGGAGCAGGGCGAAAGAGTCGAGATCGTCGGCGATAGATCGTGCCCTGCACGGCCGGACGGCCGCACGTCGTGGAACGGCCAGGGGCAGAATGTCTCGACGATCCGCGGGATACATCGCTCAAGGGCGGCGCCTTCAGCCGTCGCCGATGCGCCCGGAAGACGACATCGTCGGTCATCCATCGACGCGCCGCACGGAAACCTCGTCGATGCGGCGCCCGTCCATCTGCGCGACGCCGAAGCGCCATGCTCTGCCGTCGATCTCGCAGTCCACCTCGTCACCCGACACGGGGATGCGGCCGAGCCGGGCGAGCACGAAGCCCGCCAGGGTCCGGTATTCGCCCGCGTCGGCCGGGATCGCCGAGATGCCGACCTGCATGAAGACGTCCTGAAAGGGGCGCGCCCCGTCCGCGAGGTAGGATCCGTCCTCGCGCCGGATCACGGCCGTGTCGTCGTCCGTGTCGACGATCTCGCCCGCGAGCGCCTCGAGCAGGTCGGCCTGGGTGACGACGCCGCGCAGGGCCCCGTACTCGTCGTAGATGAGGCCCATCTGGACCAGGCGCTGCTTGAACATTTCCAGCACCTGCGTCACGGTCGCCCCGTCATGCACGATGAGGGGCGCCCGGACGGCCCTGAGCAGGGCCGCGCGGCCGTCCTCCGAGTCCTCGGTCGGCAGCTTGCCGTCGAGATGCATGTCGAGCAGGTCATGCTTGCGCAGGATGCCGACGACGTCGTCCAGCGTGCCCTTCGCCACGACGATCTGCTCGTGCCGGCCGTGGCGGATGCCGCGCAGGATATCCTGTATGGTCCCGTCGGCATCGACCCAGTCGATGTCGTGCCGCGGCGTCATGATGGCGCGCACGCGCCTGTTGCCCATCGCGAAGGCGCGCTCGACGACGTCCTGCTGCGCCTGGTCGACGAGGCCGGCGCTGCGGCTCGCGGCCACGAGCAGCTTCAACTCCTCGGTGGAATGGAGCCGGTTGTCCTCGCCCGAGCGCTCCAGCCCGAGCAGGCGCATGATGCCGCCGCCGAGGCCGTTGAGCAGCAGGATGCCCGGCCTGAACAGGGTCAGGAACAGCCCCAGCGGGCGCACGATCCAGAGCGCGGTCGGCTCGGGCCTTTGGAGGGCCAGGCTCTTCGGCACCAGCTCGCCGAGGACGATGTGGAACACCGTGATGACCGCGAAGGCGCAGCCCACCGCGATGACGTGCGCGCTGGCCGCGGCCGCCCGGCCGAGGATCGAGAGCGCAGGTTCCAGAAGGTCGGCGAGGGTCGATTCGCCGATCCAGCCGAGGGCGAGGGACGAGACCGTCACGCCGAGCTGGGTGGCGGCCAGGCTGTCGTCGAGGCCGGTCACGGCGCGCTGGAGCAGCCTCGCGGTGCGGTTGCCCTGCGCCACGAGCTCGTCGATGCGGGTCCGCCGGATCCCCACCAGGGCGAACTCGGAGGCGACGAAAAATCCGTTCGCGGCGACGAGGCCGAACACGGCGAGCAGCTTGCCGAGGACGGCGATCATCTCAACAAGCCAGCGATGTCAGAGGACTCAATGTCGCCGCTTGGCGCTTCGCCGACCCATGATCGGCGACTGCTCGTCGAGGCGACAGGGCTGGATTCGCGGGAACCTGAGCCGGAAGGGGCAGGCCACAGCGGCAGGCGCCAGTTCTGCCGGTTCGGCTCGCCCTCTGCAAAGACCCGCGAGATCGGCCCCATGATTCAGGCTCTGAGCAGGAGGACGAGGAGGTCGCGGAACACGAGAGCGCCGCAGAAGATGACGAGGCACTCTGTAGCGAGTCCCAGACCGTCCTCGCGACCCAGGAGGCTGTCTTTGCGCGTCGTCAGACCGAGCGCGACCACGACAATCGAGCATAGGACGGCGTTGAGCCTCGGGTCCATCCCCAGGATCTCGTAGAGCACGCAGCCTGTCGCCGCCTCCCTCATGAGAATGCGGATCGCGAGCGGGACAACAGGACCGCTCCTCGGACCGCGATCTCGTCGGGGCGGCTCGCGCTTGAATGTCCCGTGCATCGCTGTTCTTCGAAGTCGTCGGTATGCGCCCCTTCCGAAGAAGCGCACGTCGAGAGGGTTCTGTGGGACGAGGGGGAAAGGCGTCCAACCCATCGGGGCGCGGACCGACTTCGGCCCGAACCGTCGACGCGCCGCACGGCGAGCGCCGGACGTCTATCGGATCATCGGGCCGTGGCGGGCAGGTTCATGAGGGCGAGCGGGCCGGTGCCGGCGCTCCCGCCTCCGAGCACCGTCGACGGCATCTGGCCGTTCCAGCGGTGCGCCGTCTCGTAGGACACCACGCTCGGGTTGGCCGCGACGGCGCCCCCGACCTGCTGGACCACGTGGGCTTGCGCGTCGCCGAGGAGGGTGGCGGCCTGCGCGTCGCCTTCGGCGCGGAGGATCGCCGCCTCGCGCTGGGACCTGGCCTGCGCGACGAGCGCCTGCGCCTCGCCGTTCGCCTGGGCCACCCGCACGGCCGCCTGCGCGTCCGCCTGGACCTTCTGCTGCTCGCCCTCGTAGCGCACCTTCACGACGCTGTTCTCGGCGCGGATCGCGTCGTTCTTGGCCTGCACGGCCGCCTCGACCGAGGCCTGGAAGCTGGGACTGTACGTGATGCTGCTGAGCTGGAGGTCGGTGATCTCGATGCCGAAGATCCCTTGGAGCGCGCTCCCCACCTCCTTTCGAATCGCCGACGCGATCTGCTCGCGGTTGGCCGAGATCCCGACCGTGTTCTGGGTGGAGAACACGCGCAGGACGCGGTCGGCCAGCACGGGGCGGATGTTCTCGACGATGTCGACGTCGCCGCTCCGCCCGACGCCGTAGAGGAGGTGCAGCACGGCCTGCTCGGGCACACGGTAGGACAGCCCGACGCCGACCGTGACCGCTTGGTTGTCGATCGTGTAGACGGTCAGGTTGTTGAGCTGGAGCGTGTCGAGACTCGTCTGGATGGTGTCGACGGTGTCGATCAGAGGGATCTTGGCGTGCAGGCCAGGGCCGACCGGCTCCTTGGTCACGACGGTCCCGAGCCGGCGCACGCCCGCCATCTCGGTCGGCTGCACCGTGTAGAAGCCGCCCGTCGCAGCCGCGACCACACCGATGAGCAGCATCGCGCCGATGACGTAACGCGCCGGCACCTGCGGACGTGGAGGCCCCGCCTGGACGGGAGGCACGCCCCAGGGATGCTGATCGTTTGGCAACAGGGCAGTCATGACGCGGAACCCGGGATGTCGGTGTGGTGCAACTGCATCTTACTGCAGTATTGTATCGCCAAAATACAGGTGGGCGAGCCTGTATTCATAGAGATCGTGTGGGGGATCGAGATGCGAGTGCCGGGTGGTCGCAACCGCTACGCAGAAGACCATGCGGGGCGTCTCTGTTGCGGCGCGACGGGCCGGATGGCAGGAGAAGCTTGCGGCCGGTCCACCTGTACCGGCAGGAGCTTCGACGCGAACCGCCATCGTCATGGAGGACGAGGCAGGGTGAGGGCTGACGCTCACTCGGCGCGCCACACCGTCGCGCCTTTTCGTCGACCGTCCCAAGCCGCCATGACACCTGCGGGGGCCAGGTTCGCGATCAGTCCGAGGCCGGCGAGGGCGTCGGCGATCTCCGCGGCGGTGTTCGGCGCGACGCTGACCAAGGGGAGCCGCGGCTCGCGCGAGAAGCCCGGGTGTACGAGCGACAGGGCGTGCTTGATGGGACCGGGGTTGGACTCCCGACTCAGCGCGTCGAGGAGCGGTTTCAGACGGTGCTGGATCGCCCGTGCCGCCGGCCAGTCCTTCTTCCGGCAGGCTTGCTGAAGATCCCGGCACAGGGAGGGGACGACGTTCGCGACGACCGAGATGCAGCCCCGTCCACCCGCCACGTTGAAGGTGACCGCGACGGCGTCGTCCCCGCACAATTGGGTGAAGCGCGGCCCGGCGACGAGCGCTGTGGTGCGCGGACGCTCGACGTCCCCGCTCGCGTCCTTGATGCCGACGACCGACGGGATGGCGGCGAGCTGCTCGACCGTCCCGGGGTGGAGATCGACGCCGGTGCGCTTCGGCACGTCGTAGAGCACGAGCGGGATGTCGACGGCGGCCGCGACGGCGGCGAAGTGGCGATACAGCCCTTCCTGTGTCGGCCGGTTGTAGTAGGGCGTGACCACCAGCGCCGCGTCGGCGCCGGCCGCCTTCGCGGCACGGGTCTGCTCGATGGTCGTGGCCGTGCAGTTGGTCCCCGTGGCGGCGACCACGGGCACGGCGCCCGCGGCGCACTCGACGCAGATCCGGATCAGCCGGTCACGCTCGCTCGCCGTCAGCGTCGGGGCCTCGCCGGTGGTGCCGCACGGCACCAGCCCGCTCACCCCTTCGCCGATCTGCCAGTCGACGAAGTGGGCGAATGTCTCCTCGTCTATGCCGGTGGGGGTGAACGGGGTCGCGAGGGCCGTCAGGGATCCTTGGAGGAACATGGTCGTGCTCCTCGCCGGCTCAGCGCGTGAAAAGACGGATGGGCTCGTCGACGAACCGGATGGTTCCAGGCAGTCCATGGCTCTCATCGCGGGCGTACCGGATGGCCTTGTCGCGGCTGACGAAGATGCCGCCTCCGAGACCGTGCGTCTCGACGGCGAGCCAGTGCCCCTCCCCATCCTGGCCGACCAGGAACGCGGCGTGGTGTCCGGTCGAGACGGCGGGAGGGTATTCGACGGTTTGCATGGGATCCAACGTGGGTTTCAATGCTGCGCGACCTGTCCTAGCCGCAAATGAAAGGTGGCAGAAAGCGCATCAAGATACGAGACGGAGAAGTGTTCGAAATCATAAAGATCTCATAGTGATTTGGATGACCTGTGTGAGACTCCTAAGCTCTGAATTTCGGTGTTGGGCGGCACATGTGTGAGATTTCCGGCCCGACATGGAGCGAAGCGGAGTCGCACTGTCCCTTCGCGGCACATCAAGGTATCCTGAGGGGCGGCAGCCCGTCCTGCATTGCGACGGTGAAGGAAGCTCACGAGATCAGGAAGGCTGCCCTTCGCCATGGCGGCACTCAGATCGCATGCACTCTCGCGGTGCCGAAATCCGTCAGGTCGCGCTCGACGATCGAGGGATGAAGCGGGACGAAACCATTCGGCTCGCTGCTATATCCATGACCCACGGAAGGACCATGCGGCGGCGACGACATCCGCATGGCATTCCTATACTGATGCGGGGAGATCTCCCGTCGACCTCGGCGAGGAGCGAGGTATCGGCCCAGATCGATTCATCGTAGGGGGACCGCAAGGCTTCGGCCTCGACGCGTCGACACGAAACGGCTCTGCGTGGCGGCCTTTGTCGGGCCGGCCACCGGTGAAACGGTGTGGTACCTGTGCAACGGCGAATCCAAGCCGCTGTTCACCGGCCTGCTCGCCGCCTTCGCCAAGGCGGTCGGCGCCGGTCCCACCAAGCGCATCGTGCTGCT
>CAXUOD010000262.1:0-6350 GCA_964252585.1 uncultured Lichenihabitans sp.
TCGCGGCTCGTCCGGTCCTGGACCCATCTCGAACGGCAGCGCGGCGGCTTCGGCTTCCTGGGGGGACCGGGCGAGACGCAGATCGAAACCGACCGACGCCTCATCGAGGAGCGGATGGCGCGGATCGAACGCGACCTCGATCACGTGAAACAGACGCGGGCGACCAATCGCAAGACGAGGGTCGACGTTCCATTCCCGACCGTGGCACTCGTCGGCTACACCAATGCGGGCAAGTCGACGCTGTTCAACCGCCTGACCAGGTCCGCCGTGCTGGCCGACGACATGGTCTTCGCGACGCTCGACCCGACGATGCGTCTCCTGAGACTGCCGCATCGGGGCAAGGTGATCCTCTCCGACACCGTGGGATTCATCTCGGACCTGCCCACCATGCTGGTTTCGGCGTTCCGAGCGACGCTCGAAGAGGTGGTGTCGGCCGACGTTATCCTGCACGTGCGCGATGTGGCGCATGACGACACGCAGGCGCAGAGCGCCGATGTCGTGGCGATCCTGCATGACCTCGGAGTCGATGCGGAACAGTCCGAACGTGTCATCGAGGTCTGGAACAAGGCGGATCTTCTCGACCCCGACCGGCTTCCATCGATCCTCGAGGCTGCGGCGCATCGACGGCTCGAAGAGAGGCCGGCCGTCGTGTCGGCGTTGACCGGATCCGGCATCGAGGACCTGCTCGACCGCGTCGAAACGCGGCTCGCCAATCACAGCACGTCTCTCGCCGTGACGCTCGAGCCGGCCGATGGGCGCGGCCTCAACTGGCTCTACGAAAGCACCGAGATCCTGTCGCGCCAGGACGACGGGGAGGGCCGCGTTCACCTGACGGTCCGCGTGCCGCCCGAGAGGTTGCAACGCGTGCAGAACCGCTTCCCGCAGGCCGCGCCGGCGACCGCCCTTCCGGGTGCCGTCGATTGACCCCGCATCGCGGTTCTCGGATCACTGCGGCAACTCGCGGGTTTCCGGCGAAGGTCGGGAAGGCTGCTCCAGCGCTTTCGCCGCGGTCCAGAGTGCCTCCATCGTCTCGAGGCCGGCGTCCTTCAAATCGACGCCCCGTGCGGCCAGGCTGGCTTCGATGAATCCGAAGCGGCGTTCGAACTTGCGGTTCGCCGCGCGAAGCGCCGTTTCGGGATCGACCCGAGCATGCCGCGCGAGATTGGTGACCGCGAAGAGCAGGTCGCCGATCTCGTCGGCAAGCGCATCGCGGTCGTCGAGAACGGCCTCGACCTCCTCGCATTCCTCACGGATCTTGGCGATGACGGCCCGCGGATCGTTCCAATCGAAGCCGACCTCGCCGGCCTTCGACTGCAGTTTGACCGCGCGGGGCAGGGCAGGGATGCCGGCGTCGACGGCCGACAGAAATCCGCCTCGGCCCGTGCTGCCATTCTCGGCCGAGCGCGCCTTGCGGGCTTCTTTCTCCTCGGCCTTGATCTTCGACCAAATGGCTTTGACGTCGGCCGGCTTAAGATCGCGGCGCTCCCCGAAGATGTGAGGGTGGCGCCGGATCAGTTTCGACGTGATGGCTTCGACGACGCCCCCGAAGTCGAAACTCCCCTCCTCCTCGGCGATGCGCGCCTGGAACACCACCTGCAGAAGCAAATCGCCCAATTCGTCGCGGAGGTCCTCGCGGTCGCCCCGTTGAACCGCGTCGGCCACCTCGTAGGCCTCCTCGATCGTATAGGGCACGATCGACGCGAGATCCTGGGCGAGATCCCAGGAACATCCCGTCTCAGGATGTCGAAGGGCCGCCATGATATCGAGCAATCGAACGATATCGCGGGACGGCAGCATGGTCGAAGCCTTCAGGTTGATAAGACGAAACACCCGCGAACCGGGGTCCGCGGGTGTTCCAGTTCGACCGGCTCGCAACCGTCTCGCTTCGACGATCCCGTCAGGCGAAACGTCGATTATTCGACGGAGATCGACAAGGCCTCGCGCCCCTTTGGCGTATCGACGACCCTCATCGAGACCGCCTGGCCCTCAGCAAGATGAGACAGCCCAGCCGGACCCAAAATGGAGATATGGACGAAAATATCCTTGCCGCCGTCATTACTGGAGACGAAGCCGAAGCCCTTGGTATCGTCGAACCACTTCACCTTCCCCGAGACCTGGATGGCCGTGGACGGATCAGGGGCGCGGCGGGGTGGGCGCGGCGTATCGAAGGACCGCTGCGGAGCGCGTTCGACGGCGCCGGCCGTGTCGACTTCGAGCACCCGCGTGACCTGGGCACCCTTGGCGCCATTGCCGACCATCACCTTGAGCTTGGCACCGGGCGGGACCGTTTCGTAGCCGGCCGACTGAATCGCACCGATGTGCAGGAAAGCGTCGCCGGAGCCGTTGGCGAGTTCGACGAAACCGAAACCCTTATCAGCCTTGAACCATTTGACGACGGCATCGACGGTAGGACCGGCAGGGGGCGCGGCCATCATGTCGCCGCCACCGAATCCGCCACCACCGCTTGGTGCGCCGCTCCCGAAGGGGCGCGACGGACGGGACGGGCGCGACTCGTAAGGGGATGACGGCATGTCGTCGTCGAATCCCCGCTTCCTCGGTCCCCGGAAATCTCTACCTTTGCTCATATCGCCAGCTCGTCTTTGCCTTATACCAACCGCCCGTAGCCACGACCGCCATCGACAACATCTCGACGCTTCGGCGATCATGCATCGTCACCTCGCAACGTAACCTGTTGCAAGTCCTCAGCGTACAACCGTGGAAGGGCGTTGTCTTGCCATAACTCCCAACCAAAGCAAACCCGCCTTGGTATGCGTCTCATCGAAAAACACTGGAAGCGACGCAATCCTCACGCCAGTGCTCCGTTCCCATTTGGGAGTCTGTACCGACGGGCAGGGGGAACTCCTGAATCCACATCTTCCTGAGAGGCTAGCGCATTTCCGACGGGTTCGCCACCGCTATTCTGATGGAGTCTGCGTGGTTTTTGCCACTGCGGATCGCGCCCGGCTCGGGTCGGCGCCTCTGCTCGGGATTTCACCATGGCTCGAGCGACTGCGCCCGTGCATTCAGAAGCCCGGTATTCGCATAAGGTATATTATGGAACATCGTCGGGAGTGGATTTCTAGAGTGTGTCCACCGCGGCCTGTATCGCATCCGACATGATCTCAAGTCCGCGGTCGATCTCTGCGCTCGCCACCGTCAGGGGCGGAGCGATCCGGAACACGCCTCCCATGCCGGGAAGTTTGACGATATTCATGCTGAGGCCTCGGCGCATCGCCTCCTCCATGATCATCGCGCCCAGCGCGAAGCCTGGAGCCTTCGTGTGCCGGTCCGTGACGATCTCGAGGCCGAGCAGGAGGCCACGTCCGCGCACGTCGCCGACGCATTCGAACCTCTGCTGGAGGTCGAGCAGCCCCGTCCGGAGTTGTTCGCCGCGGATGACGGCCTGCTCGACCAACCCGTCGCGCTCGACTACGTCGAGGACCGTGACGCCGACCGCCGCCGGCAACGGATCGGAGACATGGGTGGTGTAGAACAGGAAGCCTCTCTCGTAGGCCTCCTGTTCGATCTTCTCGGTGGTCATGACGGCGGCCAGCGGAAGGCCGGCGCCCAGGGTCTTCGACAGCGTCATGATATCGGGCGTCACGCCGTCGCGCTGGAAGGCGAACATATGTCCGGTCCGACCGACCCCGGTTTGGGCTTCGTCCAAGATGAGCAGCATGCCCCGCTCGTCGCACTTCCGCTTCAACGCGGCGAGGTAGCCGGGCGGAAGATCGAGGATGCCGCCGCTCGACAGGATCGGCTCGGCGATGAAAGCCGCGAGGCTACCGGTCGATTGCCGGTCGATCAGAGCGAAGGCGTCGTCGAGTTCGGCTCTCCAATCGTTGGAGCCGTCGGCATGCGTGAACCGGGGACGATAGGCGTTGGGGGCAGGGATGACGAAGGAGCCGGCCGTGGCTGGCCCGTAGCCCCTCCTCCCGGCGCTGAAGGTCGCCGAGGCCGCGGCGCCGGTCATGCCGTGCCAACTCTGCGCAAAGGCGACCACTTCGTGACCGCCCGTCACCAGCTTGGCCATCCGGATCGCCGCCTCGTTGGACTCCGCTCCGGTAGTGAGGAGTTGCACGCGGTCGAGACCGGGCGCCAGGGCGGCGAGGCGCGACGCCAGGTCGACGACGGGACGGGACAGCATACCGCTGAAGAGGTGGGCCACCGACCCCATCTGCCGCCCAACCGTCGCGACGATGTCGGGATGGGTGTGACCGAGAACGGCGCTCATCTGGCCGGACGTGAAGTCGAGGATCGCCCGCCCGTTCGCATCATGGACGAAGCATCCCTCCGCTCTCTCGACGATGACCGTCTCGAAGGCGGGTCCATAGCGCGTCAGATGTTTGTGGGCAGATGCCCAGAAGACGGGATCGTCGTTCAGCGACATGGGATCCATCCTTGCGACCGCAACATCTCAGTCGGCTTCCGGTTGACTGGCTCGAGGCCCGCCACCTTCCCTCCTCCGCCCCGCAGAGGAGGATCGATCACGACGGGTCTGCGTCCGACCTCCGCCGCCGATGACCGCGCAACCACGAATCAGGCCTCTCGACGGCGGTCAGGCGAAGGGCAGGGCCATGCCGTCGTAGGCCGGCTCTATGCCGGGCGGCAGCTCGGCCCTCAGGGTTCGGTAATCGAGGTCGGTATGCAGGTTGGTCAGTACGGCTCGCCTTGGCCTGAAGGTGGCGATGCTGTCGAGTGCCTCGCTGAGCGAAAAGTGGCTGGGGTGCGGCTTGTAACGCAGCGCGTCGATGATCCACAGATCGAGCCCTTCCAGGAACCGCCTGCTCTCGTCCGGGATCCGGTTCAGGTCGGGCGTGTAGGCCACGTCGCCGACCCGCAGACCCAGGGCGTCGATCTCGCCGTGTCCCAGCCGAAAGGGGGTGATGGCGATCGACCCGCCTGCCCCCTCGAAAATCTGCACCCTGCCGGCCGTCAACCGCTTTTCGTCGAGGAGCGGCGGGTACGAACTGCCGGCCGGCGTGCGGAACACGTAGGCGAACTTCTTCGTCACGTCGGCCGAGGTCGCCTGGTCCATGTGGACTTCGATCCGGCCCCTCCGGCCGAGAACCAGCGGCCGCACGTCGTCGATGCCGTGCGTGTGGTCGGCATGCGCGTGGGTCAACACGATCGCGTCGAGCGCGGTGATCCCGGTCGAGAGAAGCTGCTGGCGGAGGTCCGGAGACATGTCGACCAGGACCCGGGTGGCCTTGCCGTCGGGGCCCCGGCGTTCCAGGAGGATCGAGCAGCGCAGGCGGGCGTTGCGAGGTTCGGCCGGATCGCAGTCACCCCATCCCTGCCCTACCCGCGGAACGCCGCCGGACGACCCGCAGCCGAGAATCGTGATCGTGCCGCCCTCGCGGCCGGTGCCGCTGCCGGCGCTCGGGCTTCCGGTCCCGCTCATGCGGAGCGGCTCGGCAGCTTGTCGAACAGTCGTTCCGCATTGCGGCTCGTCGCCTCGGCGAAGGCGGTCGGATCCAGGCCCTTGAGCTCCGCCAGGACACGGGCCGTGTCGGCCACGAAGGCAGGCTCGTTCCGCTGGCCGCGGTGCGGCACCGGTGCCAGGAACGGCGCATCCGTTTCCACCAGCACGCGGTCGAGGGGCACCGCACGGGCGATGTCCCGGAGATCGTCCGAGTTCTTGAACGTCACCACGCCCGAGAACGAGACGAACAGGCCGAGTTCCAGCCCCGTCTCGGCCAAGGCCGCCGAGGACGTGAAGCAGTGCAGCACGGCCTTGAACGGGCCGCGTTCCATTTCGTCGCGCAGGATGTCGGCCACATCCGCATCGGCCTCGCGGGCGTGGATCACCAAAGGCAACCCCGATTCCCGCGCTGCCGCGATATGGGTTCGGAAAACAGCCGCCGCGACTTCGCGCGGGACCTCGTCGTAGTGGTAATCGAGTCCCGCTTCGCCGATGCCGACGCATTTCGGGTGGCGCGAGAGGGCCACAAGCCGTTCGACCGGTACATCGGGTTCCTCGGCGGCCTGATGGGGGTGGGTCCCGACCGTGAAGTACACGTCGGCGTAGCGTTCGGCGATGGCCGCGATGGCGTCGTGGCGCGCCACGCGGGTCGAGATGGTGATGATTCGGCCGACCCCCGCGGCTCGGGCTCGTGCCACCACGGCATCGATCTCGGGAGCGAACTCGGGAAAATCGAGATGGCAGTGGCTGTCTGTCAGCATCAGGCCTCCGGCTCGACGTAGCGCGGAAAGATGACGCTGGGTGCCGGCAGGCTTGCGCCCGGCACGAGGCGATGCTCGGCCCCCAGGTCCGCAAAGCTCCGGGCATCCGCCGGGATGCCGAGGAGATCGAGCAGCTTGCCCATGGAGGCCGGCATGACGGGCTG
>CAXUOD010000263.1:0-6317 GCA_964252585.1 uncultured Lichenihabitans sp.
CTCCGCAAAGCGCGCCGAGTGCCTGAAGGGATGCTGGAGCGGGTGAAGGGAATCGGCTCCAAAGTTCATTGTCCAGAGGGAGTTGGCTCTGGACACCCGCCGGTTCTTACCAGGATTTTTACCAGTTTTCCGACCAGAAATTTGCACGACGGACACCGCGGTGCCGACCGGATTCGGTAGGGTCGCGAACGGCAAAGTTGGGTGGCGAGCGGAACAACCGCTTTCGAGATGAGGGAGCCGGGGACCGGACGGTTGGCCCGGTGAGAGAGGTCGCCGTTCCGCGCCGGACCGGCGTCGCACCCACTTCGTTTTGGGTATACCCATAGCGAAGCGCTGAACTCGGCGTGTCCCGGCTCGCGTCGGTCGCGAAACCGTTGCACAATTCTTGCAGACTGTGTGGAAACTCGGGTTGATGGGATTCCGGTGCGGGTCGCGGAGCGGTAGTCTCGGGGATGACGCCCATTTCGGGTCACGACCGTTCGCAGACATATCCATTGCCGGAGGCGATCGACGATTACGTCGGTGCCGACAATCCGGTTCGCTTCATCGATGCCTTCGTCGATGGGCTCGATCTCCAGGCGGTGGGGTTTGCCCGCGTCGAGGCCAAGGCGACGGGTCGGCCGGGCTATGCGCCGGGCGACCTGCTCAAGCTCTACATCTACGGCTACCTGAACCGGCTGCGCTCCAGCCGTCGTCTGGAAGCCGAGACCTATCGCAATATCGAGTTGATCTGGCTGCTTCGGCATCTCAAGCCGGATTTCAAGACGATCGCCGATTTCCGGCGCGTCAACTGTTCCGCCTTCCGTCCGATCTTTCGTCAGTTCGTGCTGCTGTGCCGTGATCTGGACCTGTTCGGCCGCGAGTTGCTCGCCGTGGACGGCACGCGGATCAAGGCAGTGAACAACAAGAACCGCAACTTCACACGGGCGACGCTGAACAGCTTCATCAAAACCGCCGATGCCAAGCTCGACGACTATCTCAAGCGTCTCGACACGAGGGATGCGGAAGAGAGCGGCAAAGGTGGCACGCGGGTCAAGAACCTCGGCGAGAAGATCGCCGCCATTCGCGAGAAGCGTGACCGTTGCAGGAGCATGTTGGCGGACTTGGATCGGACCGGCGAAGACCAGATCTCGCTCACCGATCCCGACAGCCGGGCGATGGCGGCGCACACGCATGTCGGGGTCGGCTACAACGTGCAGGTGGCGGTCGACGCCAAGCCCAAGCTGATCGTCGAGCAGCAGGTCACGAACCAAGTCCTTGACATGGGCCTGATGACGCCGACCGCGGAGCCGGCGAAGGAGATCCTCGGCGTCGAGCGGATCTCGGTCGTGGCCGACAAGGGCTATTTCAAGATCGAGGACATCGAAGCCGGCGAGACGGCTGGGATGGACCCCTATGTTCCGCGCCCACAGCGTGGCGCCTCGGTCAAGGCTGGCCTGTTCCGCAAGGACGAGTTCACCTACGACCTCGCCAGCGACAGCATGCTCTGTCCGGCTGGGCAGCGTCTGCATGCCTTTTCGTCATCGGTGCTGCGCGAGTTGAAGAAGGTCAATTACGCCAACAAGCCCGCCTGCCAGGCCTGCGCGATCCGCGCGCGATGTACGAAGGCCAAGTTTCGCTCCGTCTCCCGCTACGAGAACGAAGCCGTGCTCGATCGCATGGCGGATCGGATCGCCAGACGGCCGGACATCCTCGATCGGCGACGCGAAACCGTCGAGCATCCGTTCGGCACCATCAAGCAATGGATGAGTCAAGGCGCGTTTCTGATGCGTGGTTTGGACAAAGTCCGGGCCGGGTTCAGTTTGACCGCGCTCGCCTATGATCTGATACCAGCGGTCTAAACTCTTGACCGCTGGCCAGCGCGAATGCGCGCCGCCGCTCGTGCGGCGTAACCCGTCAGAAAGGCGTCAGCATTTCTGACGGCTGGTATGAGGCGGGTGCTCAACATCGTGGAATTCGCGACCCTGATGAGAGCGATCCAGGCCTGAAGAAGGCCTTGCTGGCCCATCTGACCGCCAGCGCCCGATCGTCGTCGAGAACCGATCTCCCGATCACAATCACCAAAGCCGATCAGCTGCATCCCAAGAGCCGATCCAAAGCCGTTCTCCCGCTGGCTTCCCTAACCCGACCTCAAAGCCAAGTTTCCACACAGTCTGCAAGAGTGACGCATCATAAAGCCGTAGGCTGGTGAGCCCCAGGCCGATGACGCCTTGATCCAGGTCCGGTTCTCAGTCTCAATCCGTCGAGAACAAGAGCGACCATGCGTTGTGCTTGCTGCGGATCTTCCGCGCGTGGTCGGGAGCAAAGGCTTGCGATGGCCCAAAGGAGGTCGTCGGCGTCCGCGCCCTTCCGGATGTCGCCGACATCGACGGCTGCCCTGAGGAGCCTCTCGAGAGCAGGTCGAAGGCGATCCTGAAAATAGGTGGTAAGGCCGTTGTAGGCCGGCTCGCCGCTGTGGATCGCAGTCGCCAGACCACGCTTGGCTGCCAGGAAGCCGACGTATCGGTCGACCCAGAGTACAAGCGCGTCGGCAGGTTCGTGCGCAACGGAGAGATCCGACGCGGCATCGACGCAGGCATCCACTTCGTATCGAAGCACCGCAACGATGAGGTCGGCCTGAGTGGGGAAGTGACGATAGATGGTGCCGACGCCGAGCCCGGCGCGCTCGGCGATCTCCCGCATCGGCGCGGCAACACCCGACGAGGCGAACGTCACCGCCGCAGCCCGAAGCAGCGCCTCCACGTTGCGCCGCGCGTCCACGCGTACGGGGCGATCGGCTCGGCCGAGCGCACCAGCCCCGAGTTGTTCGCGATTTTCAGCCATCAAACACGAACCTTGCTAAACGGAATGACTGTCCGTAAAAACGGATCAGCTGTCCGTTTGTAACGCGGGCGCTCGTTTGTGGCTACATCCATCCACCGCTTCGTGAGGCCATCATGCACAATAAACCGGTTGCCCTGGTCACGGGCGCCAATCAGGGCATCGGACTCCAGATCGCCAAGGAGTTGGCCGACTGCGGAATGACCGTCTTCCTCGGTTCCCGCGACCTCACCCGCGGTGAGGCGGCGGCCGTCACGCTGGAGGGGGACGTTCGTGCACTCCAGCTCGACGTCACTGATCAGACGTCGATCATAGCCGCGGCCGCCCACGTCAGGGACACGTGCGGTCGCCTCGACGTGCTGGTGAACAACGCCGCAATCTCCAATACCAGTCGGCGCTCTGATGAGTCTGTCGAGGAGCACTCGAAGCGGACGCGCGTGAGCACCCTGTTGCTCGACGAAATGCGGGCCGTCTGGGAGACGAACGTCTTCGGTGTCGTCGCCGTGACGCAGGCCATGCTCCCGCTCCTTCGCAAATCGCCGGCGGGGCGTATCGTCAACGTCTCGAGCGGGGCCGGCTCATTGACCCGCAACGCCGATCCAGCCTTCCCCTATCGCGGGATTTTTGGAGCGATCTACCCGGCCTCGAAGACCGCTCTGAATGCCATCACCCTGACTACTGCTATCGAACTGGAGGGCACTGACATCAAGGTGAACGCTGCCGCCCCAGGCTTTACAAGGACAAACTTGAATAATTACGCTGGAACACAGAGCGTGCAAGAGGGAGCACGTGAGGCCGTTCGGCTGGCGCTTCTCGGGCCGGAAGGCCCGACTGGAACGTTCTCGCAAGCTGATGGCGTCCTTCCGTGGTGACAAATCGAGTTCACCGTCTTCTTTCCACCGCCGTCTGAGTACGAAGGCAGGCTGTTGGCCGGACAATTCAGTGCTTGATTGATGCCCTTATCGACGATCTCGATCTTGCGGCCGCAGGGCCGTGGAACGCGGCTCCAGAGTGCTATTACAGCTCAGAGCGTCGGATGGAGGCCACGGGCTGGGCTGACGCTCTCGAGCGATGAGGCGACATGAAGTATGGTCGACTCCGCCTGCCAGGTGCCGACGATCTGCACGTTGATCGGCAGCCCTTCCTTGCTGGTGCCGAACCTCATTGACACACCGGGCAGGCCGGTAACGTTAAGCGGCACGGTCGCGCCCTGGAGATAGGTGGCGTCCACGGTCTGGCCGTCGATGGTGAATGCCTCGACGCTATGCTTATGGGCCGGGATCGGCAGCACGTGGGTGATCAGCGCGTCGTAGTGCGAGAAGTAATCAGCATAGCCGTCGCGGAGCCGCTCGGCCGCTTGCTCGGCCTCCACATAGTCCTGCATGGACGTGTCAGGGAGCCCCAGCATGGTCTTAGCCATTTTATAGAGCTCATCCTGCCGGCGCCCTGCAGTGGCCTCTCGGAAGGCCGGCTTCATTTCCATGACGTGGATCTTGTTGAAGACGTCGAGAGCGAAGTCGCGCTCGAGTGCGGGTATTCCCACGTGCTCGACGAAAGCGCCTAGGTCCTTGAGGGCCTCGGCCGCAGCTTTGACGGTGGCCGCCACCTCGGGATCAACAGGCCCGAACCCGGGTCCGACCATCCACCCCACGCGGAGTTGACGGTCTGGCCGGTGACCGATCCCGGCATCGAACCGGACAGTGCTGGTTGCAAACGCGTCCTGGCCGTCGGGTCCAACCAGTTGCGCGAAGGCGAGGGCAACGTCGCGAACGGAGCGCGCCAGGGGTCCGACATGCCAGAAGCGACGGGGTGCACGAGGCCAGATGCCAGTCATGGGCACGCGGCCGTGCGTGGCTTTCATCGAGGTGATGCCCGTCTGCGCGGCGGGACCGCGGATCGAAATCGCGAGGTCGGTTCCAAGACCGAGGGGCGACATGCCAGCCGCGATCGCGGCCGATTCACCGCCGCTCGAACCGCCCGGCGTGCGGGTCAGATCCCAAGGGTTGTTCGACCGGCCGGAGAGCAGGTTGTCGCTCTCGATCCAGTAAGAAAATTCAGGAAGGTTGGTCTTGGCGAGCAGGATGCCGCCCGCAGCTTTGAGACGCGCCACGCTGGTCGCATCCGTGTCGGGGGTGCGGCCCTGGAAGATGGGCGAGCCGCGCTGAGTCAGCACGCCGGCCGTGTCGATAGAATCCTTGACGGTGAAAGGCACGCCATGAAGCGAGCCGAGATCGTCACCTGCGAGCACAGCAGCCTCCGCCTTTCTGGCGGCGTCCAGTGCGTCAGGCGCGATCGTCACAATGGCGTTGACCTCGCTGTCCACGGCCGCGATGCGGTCAAGGTGAGCCTGGACGACCTCGACCGGTGAGATTGCCCGCGTGCGGATGAGCTCGGCCAGTTCTGTGGCTTCGGAGAAGAAAACAGCTGTCTGCATGACTCGTCACCTACCTAACGATTGGTAGGCGACACTTAGGGCTTGATTTGAAATCCGTCAACCCCTAACTAACAGTTGGTAGGTAGCGAGCAGGAATGTTGATGGGCGGCAACGCGAAGGAAGCGATTCTGGCAGCGGCGAGAAGCATCGCTCAGGCTCACGGCTACGAGGGTCTGAATTTTCGTGATCTTGCGGATCAGGTGGGTGTCAAAGCAGCGAGCATCTACCATCACTTCCCGAGCAAGGCCGACCTCGCCGCCGCAGTGGCGAAGCGCTACTGGGAGGACACGAGCGCGGACCTTGACGCTCTGCTGGCGGAAACGCCCGCCCCCCTAGAAAGCCTCCGGCGCTACCCGCACATCTTCCGTCGGTCGCTGGAGAACGGGAACCGCCTCTGCCTGTGCAGCTTCATGTCAGCCGAATACGACGATCTCCCCGGGCCGGTGAAAACGGAGGTTCAGGCGTTCGCCGACGTGAATGTGGCGTGGCTCGGCAAAGTGCTGGCCGACGCCAAGGTGGTGGACCCGAAGGCGAGCGAGGAACGGGCCCGCGCCGTTTTCGCGGCTGTCGCCGGCGCCCAGCTCGTCGCGAGGAGCCGTGCCGATGTCGCCCTCTTCGACACCCTGATCCAGGGCTATCGCGCCGCCGGGCTACTGCCGGCCTGAAGGGCAGCGGGCCTATCAAACGCTGCCGGGTCACCTTTCCAGGTGGGAGCTGCTACGTCGGCCGAGGTCCGCTACATGCAAGCGGTCGCGCGAAACCGGACCTTAGACTAGCGGAAGCTCGGTCAATCCGGCCCATCGTCCGGTTTCAAGATGTCGTTGAACATCCGAAGGCGACGAAGTCGGAGGCAGGCTCGACCCACCCGCGCGAGAGCACGGTCTCGACAAATTGGGCGCGGTGCTCCGTCCCCATTCGCAAAGCGGCACCAGCGCCCGTGCCAACGTCATGCCGCACTCGGTCCCGGAGCGATCCTACTACGGCCTTGAAGCATCCGACCTGTCCTCGATTGCTGGTTGGTGATCGCAGCTAGCAGGATCGATCGACACGGTCGGAGTTAGGT
>CAXUOD010000264.1:0-6294 GCA_964252585.1 uncultured Lichenihabitans sp.
GACGGGCAGCGCGCGCTCGAAGCGGCCGGCCTCACCGACGCGTTCCGCGCCATCATCCACGAAGGCGGCGAGGCGTCGCGGGTGCTCGACCGGCACGGCACGGTGCTGCTCGACGACCCTGGCACCGGCGGGCGTCCCGAGGTGATGCGGGGCGACCTGCGCCGGATCCTGATCGACTCCCTGCCCGATGCGACGATCCAGTGGGGACGCAAGGTCGCCGATGTCCGACCTCTCGGCGATGGCCGGCATGAACTGACCTTCACCGATGGGTCGGCCGTGACCACAAGCCTCCTTGTCGGTGCGGACGGTGCCTGGTCGAAGGTGAGGCCGCTGCTCTCGGAGGCAAAGCCCGAGTACGTGGGCACGGTCTTCATCGAGACCTACCTCTACGATGCCGACGCGCGGCATGCCGCTGCGGCCGAAGCGGTCGGCCGCGGTGGGATGTTCGCGCTCGCCCCGGGGAAGGGGATCGTGGCACATCGCGAAGCGGGAAGCGTTCTCCACGCCTATGTCGAGATGAACCGACCCGCCGAGTGGATCGCCGGTATCGATTTCGCCGACACCACGGCCGCGACGGTTCGGATCGCGGCCGAGTTCGAGGGATGGGCTCCGGAACTCACCGCACTGATCACCGACGGCGAAGCCGAACCGGTCCCGCGCATGATCCACGCACTTCCCATAGGACACCGGTGGGACCGCGTTCCCGGGGTCACGCTGCTCGGCGATGCCGCGCACCTGATGCCGCCGGCCGGCGAAGGCGCGAATCTGGCGCTGTTCGACGGCGCCGAACTCGGCGAGGCCATCGCGGCGCACCGCGGCGACAGCGAAGCGGCCCTCACGGCCTACGAAGAGGCGCTGTTCCCGCGCAGCGAAGCGGCGGCCGTGGACGCGCACCGGATCCTTGCGCTCTGCCTCGACGACCGCGCACCTTTTTCACTTTGCGATGTCTTCACCGGCGCGCTCGAGGCAGAGAATGCGGGAGCCGAGTAGTCCCGATCCAGACCGCACCCGTCCATCCGATGTGCCGTGCTCGGAGCCTTTACCGGCTTTCGCGGGAAGCCGGCCTCCATGTCCCCGCCAGCGGTCTCGCGCTTGCCGCGATAGCATTCAGCCCTTGTCGTCGATGCAGTTTCGATATATCTTGTATTCGTCATATCGAAACCCAAACGGAACTCAATGCACCATCATCGTCATCATCCTCATGGCCATCGCTTTCATCGCGCCACCGACGAGCACGCGGGCCGTCATGGCGGACGCGGGGAACGCCACCGCGGCCACCATCGCGGCGGAGGCGGACGAACCGACCTCGGCCGCTTCTTCGCCCACGGCGACCTGCGCCTCGTGATCCTCGACCTGATCGCCGAGAAGCCCCGGCACGGCTACGAGATCATCAAGGCCATCGAGGACCGTGTCGGTGGCGCCTATAGCCCCAGCCCCGGGACGGTCTATCCGACCCTGACCCTGCTCGAAGAGATCGGCTACGTCACGGTGACGCCCGGCGAAGGCACCAAGAAGCTGCACGAGATCACGGCGGACGGGCGGGCCTTTCTCGAAATCAATCGTTCTGCGGTCGACGCTCTCCTGGCCCGCATGGACGAAGCCGGCCAGGCTTACGGCGGCGCTCCGCCGGCCTCCGTCACGCGCGGCCTGGAGAATCTGAAGCTCGCGCTGCGGCTGCGCCTCGCCAACCGGCCCTTGAGCAGCGAGCAGGTCGCCGCTATCACGGCGGCTCTCGACGCCGCAGCCGTCGCGGTGGAGCGGACATGAACGACCTCCCAGGTGCCGAACGGCACGCGATCCGGCGTGTCCGCCATGAACTGCGCCGACGCCTGCTGACCGTCCAGACGGCCGAACGGCTTACCCCCCGCATGGTCCGCGTGACTCTGAAGGGTGACGATCTCGCCGGCTTCGTCAGCGACGGCTTCGACGATCACGTCAAGCTGTTTTTCCCGGCGGCCGAACGGAACGGTGCCGAACCGCCGCCCATGCGCGACTACACGCCCCGCCGCTACGACCCGGCGGCCGGCACGCTGACGGTGGATTTCGCGCTGCACGAGGCCGGGCCTGCGACGCAGTGGGCCACGCAGGCGGCCCCCGGGCAGACGCTGCAGATCGGCGGGCCACGCGGATCCTTCGTCGTGACGGACGATTTCGATTGGTACCTGCTGGTCGGCGACGAAACGGCGTTGCCGGCCATCGGCCGCCGGTTGGAGGAGCTGCGCCCTGGTGTGCGGGCCATCGTGGTCGCGACCGCGGCCGGACCCGAGGAGGAGCAAGCGTTCGAAAGCCGTGCGGCGCTCGAAACGAATTGGGTGCACCGGCCCCTCGCCCGGGCGACCGACCCCGCGCCGCTCCTACAGGCCATCGCGGCGCTGCCCTTGCCGAAGGGAGATGGCTATGCCTGGGTGGCAGGCGAAAGCCTGACCGCCAAAGCGATCCGCCAGCATCTCGTTGTCGAGCGCAGCCTGCGGAAAGCCTGGGTCAAGGCGGCCGGCTATTGGCGCAGCGGCAGCACGGCCATCCACGATACCCACGACGACTAAGCAGGCTTCCCTTGCTTGCGACAAGTCATTCATCGTGGGCGGTCGCTGGGCACGTCTATGGTGGCCGAGCGCCTGCACACCAGGGTAGGCTCTGAGGCTGCCTTTTGGTAGCCGGCACGCCGGCTTGATCGGGTCTATGCGCTTTGAAGCAGCTTGCTGTCCATCGCGGCAAGTCGATCGGAAAGGCTGTGAACAGTGTCACTCACTGCTTTGTCCAGCGCTGCGATGTCTTCATGAGCGATCCCATCGCCTCTCGCCGATGTCTCGACACGATTGGCGCAGCCGCCCACTCGTCTCGCGCCGATGTTGAAACTCATCGATTTCAAAGCGTGTGCGGCCCGAGCGACTGCCTCCTGATCCCGCTCAGCCCAGGCCACCCTCGCGCTGTTCAGCGTCTGCGGGGCGTGTTCGATGAACAGCTGAAATACACGCCGTGCGAAATCCTGACCTGAAGCTTCGGACACCGAAGCGATCTCGGCAAGGACCCCTTCATCGAACAAAGTGTCGACATCAACTGCAGTGTGGCGCTTGTCGAGGACGACTGCTGCCGGCTCGCCTAGAACCCCACAGTCGAGGTGTGCCGCCAAGGATTTCCGCAGCTCTGCCACAGTGAACGGCTTGTGAAGAACTCCGTCCATCCCCGCGTCTCGCCATGCGTCCGACGCGACGCCGACGACATGGGCCGTAAGCGCGAGCACGGGGGTCCTGCGCGATCCCACCTCCAGCGCGCGAAGACGTCTGCAAGCCTCGAAGCCGTCGAGTTCCGGCATGCTGCCGTCCATGTAGATGAGGTCGTAGGACGTCCGTGTCGCCGCGGCGATCGCTTCCAGTCCGTTTGTCGCAAGGTCCGGCGCGATGCCAAAGCGGCGCAAGGCCTCAACCATCACCTCGCGGTTGACCGCCGTGTCGTCGACGACAAGGATCTTGGCGCCGTCGTAGCGACGCTGGGCCGTGGCTCCGTCGGTCACCTTGAAGACCGGTAAGGGTTCACGCCCGGCCACCGACTTCAGGGCGGCCCGGAGGTCGGCCTCCAGCAACGGTTGATGCAAGACGAGATCAACCTGCGTCGATAAGGTCGTGAGATCTTCGATGTCGGGCTCGACCAATCCGATGATGATCGTGCCCGGCCTGTGTCCCTGCATTGAGCTGGCCCGCGGGGCGTCGACGACTTGCAACGCGACGTCGACGCCGACGTTCGATCCCGGCCCCATGCTGACGACGTAGCCGGTTCTGCGGAGGGCTGCCGAGAGGGTGTGAGCCGTCGCGGGCGCCCTAACGTCAACGACGGCTTGGTTCGCGGCGCCATCCGTCAGCCGAGGCCAGGCCCGAGCCGCTTCGACGACGCTTAGCGAGAGTGAGCAGGTGAATGTCGATCCCTGACCCACGTCACTGCGGACCTCGATCCGTCCACGCATCGCTTGCGAGAGGCGGCTTGCAATCGAGAGCCCCAGGCCAGTTCCTCCAAACTGTCGGGTCGTAGATCCGTCCGCTTGGGAGAACGCCTCGAAGATCCGACCGAGCTTGTCGGCCGGGATGCCGATGCCGGTGTCCTTAACGGCAATCGAGAGACTATCGCCCTCCAGAAACACGTCGATGCTCACGGAACCGGCCTGGGTGAACTTCAGGGCGTTGTTGACTAGATTGCCGACGACCTGCTGAAGGCGAACGGGGTCCCCCTCAATCCTCAGCGGGACGTCGGCCGCGAAGCTCGCCGCAAGATCGAGACCCTTCTCTCTCGCTCGGGCGTAGAACAGGTTCACCACGGTCTCGACGACGTCGCGGACGTCAACGGGGACGCGCTCGGTCTCGAGCTTGCCCGCTTCGATTTTCGAGAAGTCGAGGATGTCGTTGATGATCGCCAGTAATGCAGAGCCGGATTTCGAGATGACGTCGGCGTAACGACGGGATTGTCCGGGCAGGTCGCTCGACGCAAGCAGTTCGGCCATGACCAGGAGCCCCGTCATCGGCGTTCGGATCTCGTGACTCATCGTCGCGAGAAAGGTCGACTTGGCAGCGTTCGCCTCTTCGGCCGCGGTCATTGCGCTCTGAAGGTCACGCGTCCGATCGGCGACGTCCTGTTCTAATCGGTCGCGGTGGCGAACCAGTCGGAGATCTCGTTCTCGGATGTCGGACAGCATAGCGTTGAAGCCGTCGATCAGGGTGCCGACTTCGTGCCCGTCCTGAGGCGGGAGGACCATGTCGTAGTCATGCCTCTCCTGGACGTGTCTCATGGTGACGGTCAGATCGGTCAAGGGTCTCGTGATGGAGCGTTGAAGGCGGATCGCGACGAGCAGGCCGGCCAGCAATGCGACACCGGCTCCGGCCATGTTGGCTCCAAGCGTCGCAAGCAGGCCCTCGACGATGTCGCCTGTGTCGCTGACGAGCTGCAGCTCGCCGACCTTCGTGCCGCCGTCCACGACCGGCGTCACGACGGAGATCGATCGGCTTCTCAGCAGGCTCCAGACGGAAGTCGCATCACCGGCTCCAAGGATCGGGTCACGATCGAGATGGGCGCCGTATCCCAGCTGTCCGATGATGGTCCCGCTGCGGTCGCGCGCCGTCGCGTTCGACAAATGCGGTACCTCGCCGATGCCGCGCAGAGCGGCGAACACACCGTCTCGATCTCCGTCCGCCATAGGGCCGGAGATCGCGGCCGAGAAGGCACCGCCTGTCGCCAGCAACATGTCTCGTCGGGATTGAACGTAGCGGCCAAACTGCTGGTCGAGCGAGACGCCCGAGGTCACGACTGCGGAAACGCCGACGGCGATCGCCACGGTGGCTGCCAATCTCCGTCCGATGGACGCTCGCATCGCACTCTCCGAGAAAGATGCAAGATGCAGCGAAAGTGCAAGCATCCGGTTAACCGCCTGCTTTAGCGGTGTCTTCAGGCTTCGATCCTACGACTGTGAAAACGTGTGCTGAGTCGACGGGACCACTAATGGGTTTCTTCTACGTCCTGAATGAAAGAGTAAGGATCCTGCTGGCGGACGATGATCCGATCATGCGGGAGTTCGCGAGCGTCTACCTTTCGAGCCCACACGCCGACGTCGTCACGGTTTCCCACGGGAGGGCCGCCGTCGATGCCTTGGCTAGCGGGACTTTCGATATCCTGCTTCTCGATCTTGAGATGCCCGAGATGAACGGGTTCGAGGTCCTCGAACACGTCAGGAGCGACCCGGCCTCCACGCTCCCGGTGATTGTCATCACGGGCCGCGAGGACTTCGTCTCGATAGATCGTGCCTATGCGCTCGGTGCGAGTTCGTTCGCCAACAAGCCGGTCAACTGGCGCGTGCTCGCCTACCAGGTCAAGTATGTGCTGCGTAACGCGCGGTGTTCAGCAACACCGTTGAACGCACCAGCGACAGAGAGCGCAGCATGATCCGGACCCTCGCCTCGGCGATCAGGTTATGGCGCGACACCAGAGGTGCATCGGCCATCATCTTCGCCTTGACCCTGCCTGTCCTCGCTGTGATGGCGAGCGGCGCAGTGCAGTACGCCTCTTTGGTGACGTATCAGACCACGTTGCAGCAGGCGGCGGATGCAGCCGCGGTGGGTGCCGCGAAACAGCTCAATCTCGCCAGTGCCATGAACGCGTCGACGTCAGCCGCAGCTTTGTCTATCTTCCGCACGAGTATCGGTCAGGTTCCAGAGGGGGTGAGCGACAGCGTGACCGCGACGGTCCTGGACAACAACACGGGGGTCGATGTCACCATCGTGCGAACCGCCCAGTCTCTGTTCGGCACTCTGCTAG
>CAXUOD010000265.1:0-6249 GCA_964252585.1 uncultured Lichenihabitans sp.
ACGAGCGCCGTGTCGGCGAGGCGCAGCCGGTCGCCGGTCGTCGGGCCGAACATGTCGCCGTAGGCGGCGCGAGGCAGGGAGATGGACATCGGCGGGGCTCCTTCGTGGCCGGAGCTTAGCCGGAAGAGCCCATGCTGTTGAAGCGCCTTTTTGGGACGGCGCTCACTTGTGCCGGGGCGGCAAGCGCCGGCTCGCCATCGTCCCTAACACGAGCCCGAGCGCCAAGGTCCCGTAAGCCCCTGCCATGGCGGTTCTTGACAGGACCAGCTCCCACCCCGGGGTGAAGCGCTTCGGGGTGGCGCCGTAGTCGACCGCCGCCGCGACCGCCGCCATCAGCACCGCATCGCGCACGAGTTCCCCGCCGGTGTGGGCAGGGCGCGCGGCCTGCCACGCCGCGAAGGGGACGGCCCAGAACAGGCAGGAGGCGTGATGCGTGGCATAGCCGACTGCGGTATGGCGCGCGTCGGCACTGCGCCGTGTGGCCGCGACGTCGCCATTGAGCCAGTGGCTCGTGGCGTTGAGGGGCTGCAACGGGCCCTTCCCCTCGGCTTCGGCCAAGAGCGCCAGCCCGGCCGTCGACACGAGGCTTGTCACCGAACCCGAGACGAGTGCCGCGAGGCCGATCGTCCGGGGATCCACGGAGCGCTCCGCCTCGAGACGTGCCGGCGTCGTCATCGGGCGAGAACGAAGGCGACCACCACCACGATGGCGATGAGCACGATGGCGCCGACCAGCACGAGGATCGGCGCATGGGTCTTCGGCTTGTCGTTGGCGGTCGCGATCTCGCCGATCCTCTTCTCCTCCCGACGCGCCAGAGCGACGCGCTCGGGCGAAGCCGGCCGGCCAGCCGCCTCGTCGTCGGTGCCGAGGGGCGACAGGCCGGGATCACCGGCATCGACCTTGTCGCCCGTACGGCCCGAATCGATGTCGGCCTTCAGTTGCGCGACGGTATTGCCGTCTCCCGGTTGACGCTGCTGTTCCATGATGTCCCTTGGCTTGCCTTACGCACGCGTGCCGTCCGACACGGTCATGCTCCCGCCAACGCTCGCATGCGCCGCAAGGGTGCGGGCCTTGACGTCGCGGGGTTGCGGGACATCTCCGATGCAAGCCGGGAGATCACCATGTTCGAATGCTGGGTCTACAAGGACGAGCCGCATCTCCGGCTCGTCGTGAAGCAGGGTGCGATGCTGCCGACGGAACTCGGCCACAAGGACTGGAAGCTGCTCGGACCCTGGGAGGCAGACGCCGACACGACCCATGAGGTCGAACATCGCGGCTTCCATTTCTTCAAGACCGTCGAACCCTATGACGATGCCAGCCTGAAGAACGCCGGAGCTTCGGGCAATTGAGCCCGAACTGAGCCGGTTCAGGCGGCGCTGTAGGGACACTTGTAGGGGGGCGTTCCGGGAGGACAGCCTCCGACGACATTCGCGGCGACTTCGCTGGTCTCGTGCAAGCCATTGTCGGCGAGATAGTCCTTGACGAAGTTGACGGTCTTCGGTTCCGCCGACAGCACGATGCCGGCCTTTTCCGCCGCGGCCTTGAACTGCGGCGCATGGCCCTGTTCGTGGATGTCGTGCAAGACGTCGAACACGGAATGAAGGTTCAGTTTGATCGATCTCTTGCCCTTCATGTAGTGCGGCTTGGTCATGGCTTTTCCTCCTGGAGCAGTATCGGATCAGATGGAATCGCTCTTGCGATTCATTCTCGGTAAAACTGCTCGACATTCTAAGCTGGAGCGAATTCGCCAAAGGCGAAAGCGCTCTAGTCCTGAGGGATCACGAGCGTCGCGCCTCGCTCTTCCGTACCGCGGCGCAGGTAAGTCTGGTCGATCGCGTCGCCGGCGGCCTGTTGCGCGGGCGTTCCCTCGACGGTGACGAACAGACCCCTTTTCTGCTTGGAGGCCGACTTGTCTCCGGCCGGGGGAGGCAAGGCGAGACCTACGATCACCTTGTGGACGTCGGTCCGGCTCGCCGCTGCGTCGAGGCTCGCATCCGCCACATGCGCCACGCTGCCGACCGGGCTGAAGACCAGCTTCGGCGCGGCCGAACCGGACAGCTTCGTCGTGAACACGAGCGTGTCGGCCATCGTCGGCGGCCCCTTCGATTTGTCGGCCGCTCCTCCGAGGTGATTGAACAAGGAAAGCTCGATGAAGATGTGCACTTCTTCGTCGATGCCGATCCGCCCGACGATGGGATAGATCTGGTTCTCGGCCTTGTCGAAGATGTTGCAGTAGTCCTCGCGTATGTCTTTCAACAGTCCGACAAAAGTGTCCGACACCGTGAAGACCCGGATGCTCTGCCGCGTCCGGTCGATCCCGAGGTTCAGGGCAGCCGAACTGCTCCCCTTGTGGAAGGGTTTGAGCAGGTCGATCGTCGCATCGAGGTTATTGGTTTCGGTGATGTCGAGTGTAAAATCGTAAGCGATCGCCGAATTCTCGAACATTCGGACGATGGTTCGCTCACTACCATGAAAAAGAGCATCATCGAAGGTCTGTAGAGGCCGAGATCCGCTGCTGAAACCGTCGCCGAGCTGACGTTGATAGGAACCCTCGGGGTAGGCGAGCAACCAGTCGACAAGGCTTTTCTTGACCGCGGCCCGCGCTTCGCAACGGGTTTTTCGGACAATGGTATCGGTGGGTATTCCCGTGACATCATCCGGTAAAGGATGAATGGAACAGCCCGACACCAGCGATGTCGCCGCCAGACATACTAGAAAACGCGAGAAAGTCCGAAGATGGAGGCGCATGGCCATCCTGAAACAATGAGGCATTGCTCGTCTAAATCGAAGCGCAGCTTGTCACGCTTCGACACCGTTGAATGTCACAAAAAAGCAACATGCGTCCTTTTATGACTTGCATAAGATATAAAGCAACCAGAGGCTTTCGTCCGCCGCTGCGCCGGGAGGATCGGACCAGTGACGTGTTTGGGCCCTTGCCGCACCGCGATGGCGCGCGATGTATCGGGTACGATCGACTTCAGCAGGACCGCATCATGACCATTCAGCCCGACGTGCAAGCGCCCGCCCTGAATCGCCGCCGCGTCGGCGATTACGTCGTCACGTATCTCAGTGACGGCTTCCTCGACGGATCCTTCGCGTTCTTCCAGGGTATCGCGGCGTCGGAGGCCGAGGCGATGCTCGAGGCCGCCCACCGGCCGCCCAAAGCGCATCTCGCCATCGCGTCCTATGTCGTTCAGGGGCAGGGTCGCACGGTTCTGGTCGACGCCGGCGCGGGCGGTTTCTCGGGCTGGGGCGGGCGGTTTCCCGTGGCGCTGGCGGCCGCCGGCATCGAGCCCGGCGACGTCGACACGATCCTGCTGACCCACGCCCATGTGGATCACGTCGGCGGGCTGACACTGCACGGCAAGCCGATCTTCACCAAGGCCGAGGTGATGGTGAGCGAGACGGAGGCCAAGTTCTGGCGTGACGACGCCATCATGGCGTCGGCCGGTGCCGATGCGGAGCCGTTCTTCCGCGCGGCCCGCACGGCCTTCGACGCCTATGCGCCGAGTCTCAAGCTCGTCTCGGGCGGCGAGGTGCTGCCCGGCATCACGCTGGTGCCGCTGCCCGGTCATACGCCCGGTCATTCGGGCTATCACATCGTCTCCGGGAGCGATCAGCTGCTGATCTGGGCCGACATCACCCACCTGGCCGACGTGCAGATCCGCAAGCCCGAGGTGACGATCGCCTTCGACACCGACCCCGACCAGGCGCGCGCCACCCGCATGAAGGTGCTCGACCAGGTCGCGACCGACCGGCTGGCCGTGGCCGGCATGCACCTGAACATGCCGGGCTTCCTGACGGTGGAGCGGCAGGGCAGCGGCTATGCGAAGGTCGACCTGCCCTGGACTCCGGCGCTCCTCTGAGCCGAGATCATCGCTCTATGGAGCGGGCTGCACCGGGGCGGCGGTCGGACTACCTCTATTTCACCACCATCACGACGCGGTGGCGGGACAATGATGCCTACGGCCACGTCAACAACGTGACCCATTACAGCTTCTTCGACACGATCGTGCATGACCATCTGCAATCGCTGGGCCTGCTCGACATCGCGGGCGCCGAGGCCATCGGCCTCGTGGTCGCGAGTGCCTGCCGGTTCCATGCCCCGCTCGCCTACCCGACGGTGCTCACCGGAGGGTTGCGGGTGCATCGGGTCGGGCGGTCGTCGGTGACCTACGAAATGGGGATCTTCGGCTCCGGAGCCGAAGAAGCGGCCGCCGAGGGCAGCTTCACTCACGTCTACGTGGCGCGCGACACGCGCCGGTCGACGCCGATCCCGACGGCCATCCGGGCCGCGCTCGAAGGCCTGATGCGACCGTAATCCCTCTGCCGCTCGTCCCGGGTCGCCGGTAAGCTGCGGGGGAGACCCGGATCTTACCTGGGCGACGTAGGGCCATCGAGCCCAAGGGAGGACGACATGAACGCAGGCATTGCAGGCGGCGCCGACGCCGTGCTGGAGAACGCGGTTTCGGGCGACACGCGGGTACCGGGTGTCGTGGCGATCGCCACAGACCGCGAGAGCGACATCTATGCAGGAATGGCCGGGCAACGGATGCTCGGCAACGACGCCCCGATGTCGCTCGACACCGTCTTCGCCCTGTTTTCGACCACCAAGGCGATCACCGGCACCGCCGTGCTGCAACTCGTCGAGGAGAGCCGGCTCGATCTCGACGCGCCGGCCAAGATCCATGCCCCCGCGATCGGCGGGCTGCAGGTCCTCGAGGGTTTCGACGACGTAGGGAGGCCGAAGCTGAGGGCGCCGAAGCGCGACATCACGACCCGCATGCTGCTGCTTCACACGGCTGGCTTCGGCTACGACTTCTTCAACGAAAGCTACAACCGCCTGGCTGAGGAGCACGGTCAGCCGAGCGTCGTCTCGGCGAGCCGGGCCAGTCTCGCGACGCCGCTGCTGTTCGACCCCGGCGAACGCTGGGAATATGGCTCGAGCATCGATTGGGCCGGGCAGGTGGTGGAAGGGGTCACGGGCCAGCGACTCGGGGACGTCATGCGAGAGCGCATCTTCGCCCCGCTCGGCATGGACAGCACGGCTTTCACCATGACGGACGACATGCGACGGCGACTTGCCCGTGTCCATCGGCGCCGGGCCGATGGCGCGCTCGACCCCATGCCGGACTTCGAACTGCCGCAGGACCCCGAGGTGCAGATGGGGGGACACGGGCTCTACGGGACCGTCCCTGACTACATGAAGTTCATCCGCATGTGGCTCAACGACGGCGACGGCCCGAACGGCCGCGTGCTCAAGCGTGAGACGGTTGAGATAGCGGCCAAAAACGGCCTCGGCGACATGAAGATCAAGGGCCTGCCGGGCGTGATCCCGTGGCTGTCGAACGAGGCCGAGTTCTTCCCCGGCATGCCGAAATCTTGGGGCTTGACCTTCATGATCAACGACGAGGTGGCACCCACCGGCCGCCCCGCCGGGGCGCTGGCCTGGGCAGGGCTCGCCAACCTCTACTATTGGATCGATCGGCAGAACGGCATCGGCGGCTTCTGGGCAACGCAGATCCTGCCCTTCGCGGATCCAACCTCGGTCGGCGGCTATCTCGCCTTCGAGACGGCGGTGTATGACGGCCTGAGACAGCGGCAGGCGGCGTAGCGTCCCACCGGCGCCGATCGTTCAGGTTCACGACGTCAAAGGCCCTCATCCTGAGCCGGGCCTTGAAGGCCCGTGTCGAAGGATGGGTCTCGCGCTCTGCGGCCCGTCCTTCGGCATCACGACTGCTGCACAGTCGGCTCAGGACGAGGCGGCGCGTTGAAGGACGCGCCGGGGCACGACTCACCACCCGATCGCGGCACCGCCGGGGTCGAACCGATAGACCTTGCCGTCCTGCGGGGTGAGCCCGACGCGGTCGCCGGCCTGATGCGGAGCGTCGCCCAGCACGCGCGCCGTCATCAGACCGAGTTCGGGCACTTCGACATAGAGCATGGTGTCGGCCCCGAGGTGTTCGGCATGCGCGATGGTGCCGGCCCAGGCGCCGTCCGGGCCGACCGTGAGATGCTCCGGACGGACCCCGATGGTCGTAGCGCCGACCCGGGCCGCGGCCTCCCCGGCGACGAAATTCATCGTGGGCGAGCCGATGAAGCCCGCGACGAAGAGGTTGGCCGGATTCGCGTAGAGCTCCAGCGGCCGCCCGACCTGCTCGATGGCCCCCCCCTGCATGACCACGATCTTGTCGGCCAGCGTCATCGCCTCGACCTGGTCGTGCGTGACATAGAGGCTCGTCGTCCCCA
>CAXUOD010000266.1:0-4511 GCA_964252585.1 uncultured Lichenihabitans sp.
TTCAGCGCCAAGATCCTGCTCGAAGTGGCCGTCATGCTGCTCGGGGCCGCGATCAGCTTCCGCACATTGGCGGCCGTCGGGCCGGGATTGCTGTTCGGCATCGCGGGTGTCGTCGCCGTGGTGATCCCGACGAGCTTCCTCATCTGCCGGGCGCTCGGCCTGCCGCGCCGCATGGCGATCCTCGTGGCCTGCGGCAATTCCATCTGCGGCAACTCGGCCATCGCGGCCGTGGCGCCGGTGATCGGGGCCGATGGCGACGACGTCGCGGCCTCCATCGCGTTCACGGCCGTGCTGGGCGTGCTGGTGGTGCTGGGCCTTCCCCTGCTGGTGCCGGTCCTCTCCCTCAGCCATGCGCAATTCGGCGTTCTGGCGGGACTCACGGTCTATGCCGTGCCGCAGGTCATCGCGGCGGCGGCGCCGATCGGGCTCGCGGCCGTCCAGATCGGAACCCTAGTGAAGCTCGTTCGCGTGCTGATGCTCGGTCCGGTGGTCCTGGTGTTGTCGGTGCTGGCGAGCCGGCTCGGGGAAGAGACCGACGAAGCCGCGCCCGCCGTCACGGCAGGCGACCGCCCGAAGCCCGGCCGCATCGCCCTGCACCGCGTCGTGCCGTGGTTCATCCTGGCCTTTCTGGCCCTGGCGACGCTCCATACGCTCGACCTCATCCCGGTCATGGCGCTGCCGCCGACCGCGAGCCTCGCCAACCTCCTCACCATCCTGTCGATGGCGGCGCTGGGGCTCGGGGTCGACGTCAGGGTGGTGGCGCGGGCGGGGCTCCGGGTGACGGGCGCCGTCACGGCTTCGCTGCTGGCCCTGGGTGGCGTTAGCCTTGCCCTGATCCATGCTCTCGGGATCGCCTGACGAGGCTCGAGATCCGCAACCATCGCGATCGAGTGATCGTTGCCCCGGCAGCTTCGACGAGGACGCAGGATGTTCAATCCCTTCAGGAAATCGGACGACCTCATCGTCCACAGCAAGGCTCCGTTCAACGCCGAGCCGCCGCTTGCTCGGCTGCGCGAGGCCTTCGTGACCCCGCAGAGCCTGCTCTACGTCCGCAGCCACGGCGATATTCCCGCCGTGGACGCGGCCTCCCACCGGATCTCGGTCGAGGGGCTCGTGTCGCAGCCCTTCAGCTTCTCGGTCGACGAACTTAAGCATCGCTTCGCGGCCCGGACTGTGTCGGCCGTGATGCAATGCGCCGGAAACCGCCGGGCCGATATGCGCCTTGTGCGTCCGGTTTCGGGGGATCCCTGGGCCGGGGGTGCGATCGGCCACGCCGCATGGACCGGGGTTCCGCTCTGCGATGTCCTGCGCGCAGCGGGGTGTCGGGACGACGAAACCCTGCATGTCGCCTTCGAGGCTCTCGACATCGCCGAAACCGCGAAGGGCAAGGCGCCTTACGGGGTCTCCATTCCGTTGCAAAAGGCGCTCACCTCCGACGTGCTGCTCGCCACTGCGATGAACGGCGAAGACCTCGCGCCGGAACACGGTTTTCCGCTTCGCGTCGTGGTGCCGGGTTTCGCGGGCGTGCGGAGCCCGAAATGGCTGGCGCGCATCGTGGTCCAGGATACTCCGTCCGACGCGTTCCAGCAGGCCCAGGATTACAAGCTCTTCCCACCCGACATGCGCGAGGAGACGCAGAACCTCGCACGCGGCATAACGATCGACGAGATGCCGCTGAATTCGGCCATCTGCGTGCCGTCTCCCGGCGCGACCATGAGGGCCGGAAAGGTCGAGGTTCGGGGCTACGCCACCGCGACGGACCGCGCCGTTACGCGGGTCGACCTCTCGGCCGACGGCGGACGCAGCTGGTGCCAGGCCGAGATCGAGCCGCATGACGCGTCTCGCTGGAGCTGGATCTTGTGGAACGCGACGCTCGATCTCCCGCCGGGCGAGCATGAACTCGCGGTCCGGGCCTGGGATGCGGCGGGCCAGACCCAGCCGGCCCTGCCCGATGACACCTGGAATTTCAAGGGCTACCTCAGCGCGGCCTGGCACAGGATCCACGTCACGGCCGAGTAATACCAGCGGCCGAAGTCCACCCATCCTCATGCATCCAGAAGACGAGTCGATACTTTCCGCCGTTGGTGTATAAGAGATCAGCCAACAGCTCCGCCCAAGATCAGCCATCGTCGCCACCCACACTCGCCGCGTTGTTCCGCAAAGGGCTGGAGCCGGTCGGGTGCGCCGTGCCGAACCAGTGTTGCGATCGGGTGAGGACCGTTATGGCACGCCCTGACACGAGGGTTCCGTTGCGCGACCGTGCCGCAGGTCTGGCAGCAGGCTTGCGGCATGCAGCGGGCAACCTCGTCTATCGCGCGACCGCCGCGGCGTTGGTGCTCCTGTTGCTGTTCACGGCGGGAGGGCTCTGGCAGATCTGGATCAACATCCACAAGGATGCGCAGACCCGCAGTGCCACGCTGGCCTATCTCCTGGCCGAGCAGACGACCAGGACCTTCCAGGCTGTTGATCTCACGCTGGCGGGTCTCGAACCCGTCTACGAGGCGGCGCCGCTGCCCGGCAACGCTCCGTCGTTCGACAAGCTCCTGGCCCAGCGCGTCAAGGAACTCGACTTCATTCACGCGCTCTACGTCGTCGATGCGGCCGGACGGGTGACCCAGACCTCGGGCGCGGTTCAGGCGGTCGTATCGGATCTCTCGAGCCGGCCCTATTTCGCCGAATTCGCCCGCGATCCGAAGATGAGGCTGTTGATCGGCGAGCCGCTGTTCAGCCGACCCGGCACCTTGAGCGCCATTCCGGTGATGCGCCGCATCACGGGACCCGACGGGCAGTTCGGCGGCATGATGGTGGCCAGCGTCGAGCCGTCCTATTTCAGCGACTTCTACCGCAACGTCGATCTCGGGCGGCGCGGCTCGATCGACCTCTACCAGGACAACGGCAGTATCCTCCTCGCCTCGACGAGCGAAGTCCCGGCCGCCGACGCGACGCCCAACGTCGCCTGGGCACCGACCTTCGATCTCGCCGCGACGCTGGGATCGTTCCGATCCCCGCCCTCCGAGACGAACCGACGGCTCGTGGCCTTTCATCGCGCGGGCAGCTATCCTCTGGTGGTCGCGGTGAGCATCGACCTCGTCGACATCAAGCTGCGCTGGTGGCGGATCGCGGGTCCGACCCTGGCGGCTCTTTGCGCCATCGTGCTGCTCGGCATCGCGGTCGCCGTGATGGTGGCGCGACGGCTCGAAGAGCGACGGCAGGCGCGTCGGCGCGCCCTGACGGTGCAGAAGCTCGAGGCGCTCGGCCAGATGACCGCAAGCGTCTCGCACGACTTTCGCAATCTCCTTGCCGTGATGACCTCGACGCTCCGGCTCGTCCGCAAACGCGGACCCGACGAGCAGATCCTGAAGGCGGCCGAAGAGGCGGTGGAACGGGGCAGCGGCCTGATCACGCAGCTCCTGGCCTTTTCGAAGCGCAACGACCTGCAGGTCCGGTCCGCCGACATCAACGGACTCCTCGGTGGGCTCGAACAGGTGTTGCGCTACGCTGCCGGACCAGGCGTCGCCCTGCGCCTCGAGCGGGCCGAAGGCTTGCCCCAGTGTAAGACCGACCAGACGCAGTTCGACGCCGCGCTGATGAACCTCGTGGTCAATGCCCGCCAGGCCATGCAGGCGGGTGGCACGATCGTCATCGCCACGCGGGCGGCAAGCTCGAACCCGTCCGGCTTCGTCGAAGTCAGTGTCGCCGACACGGGTGCCGGGATCGCGGCGGGAGACCTGAAACGGATCTTCGAGCCCTTCTTCACCACAAAGGTCGACACGGGGACGGGCCTCGGCCTCGCCCAGGTCTACGGCTTCATGCGCCACCTTGGCGGCGACGTCGCGGTCGAGAGCGAGCTCGGGGTCGGGACGCGGTTCTCCTTGCTCTTCCCGGTCGCGGCCGATTGCGATGACCGGGCTCGCGACGTGCGGCCGGCGGCCTGAACGGGGCTTCGCAGGACCCCCCGCGTGCGTCGCCCAGAACAGTTGAGGGAAATATGACCGTCATCACCGTTTCAAGACGGGAGTTCAATCAGGACTCCAGCCGCGCCAAGAAGGCCGCGGAACATGACCCCACGTTCATCACGGATCGCGGCAAGCCCGCACATGTCTTGTTGACCATCGACGACTATCGCAAGCTGGCCGGACAGGAGATGACGTTGGCCGATGCCCTGGTGCAGCCGGACGGTCCCGAGTTCGATCCGCCGCGCGCGGGCGGGATCGTTCGCCCGCCGGATTTGTCGTGACCTTTGTTCTCGACACCAACGTGCTTTCGGAACTGCGCCGGTCGGATAAAGCAGACGCGAAAGCAGCTATTCCGGTGCCGTACACTCTATCACAGGCTAAGCATGTAGGCCTGGCCGACCCGCATCGGCGTCGACCCGACAGCGGGACCGGTGGGATTGCTGGGTGACCTGCGATTCATGACGTAAGGCGTTGCACAAATTTTAATTTCGTAATGGGCGAGCCGCATCGGGCCGGCGTCAGCCGGAGCACCCAGAACGATACGTAGTGCTGCAG
>CAXUOD010000266.1:4611-6245 GCA_964252585.1 uncultured Lichenihabitans sp.
TCGTGCAGGGCTGACCGCCAAACCCAGGGCTGCACGAGAGAAAGCCTTTTTGCGCCGGGAAGAAATGTTGAACATCGACAGTCGGACCAATATCTTGTACACCTTGAAGGAGTACGTAGAATGAGGGAGGCTCTAATGCCCCGGACCGCCGTTGATGACAACAAGCGCCTGAACCTGAGGATCTCGCCCGAAACCAAGGCCAAGATCGTCCGTGCCGCCGCACTGCGCGATACCGACCTGACCAACTTCGTGACTCAGACGGCACTCCGCGAGGCTGAGGCCATCATCGAGGCGGCCGAAACCGTCAAGCTCACGGACGGGGACTTTCAGCGTGTTCTCACGCTGCTCGAAAATCCGCCCCGTCCCAATGCAAAGCTACGGGCCGCCATCGCCGCCTTGCCCGGCGCTCTATGACGCTACCCCTTTGGCACGAGGAGCCGATTGCCAAGTCGCATGATCGCCAGGCGTTCGATTGCGGCGATCAGACGATGAACGGCTACCTTCAGCGCTTCGCCCGCCAGAGCCATGAGCAGAACGCGTCCAAAACCTTCTGCGCCATCGACAGCGCCAGTCCCAACCGCATCCTCGGCTTCTACACCATCACGCCTTCGGCGATCGCTCATGCCGACGTGCCGGCGGCCCTAGCCAAGGGCTTGGCCCGGCATGAGGTGGCCGGCTTCAAGCTCGCGCGCCTTGCCACCTCTGCCGCCATGGCCGGGCAAGGCCTCGGCGGGCAACTCCTCGCTGCAGCGGCGCTCCGCTGCCTGCGGATCGCGGCTGAGAGCGGGGGCCTGCTGCTCATCATCGACGCCAAGAGCGAGCGGGCGGCACGATGGTACGCCGGCTACGGCGCGAAGCCGCTTGAAGCCAAGCCGCTCACCCTGGTCATGCCGCTGACGACCTTCGCGGCCGACCTCACGACCAGAGGTCTGCTGTAAGAGGCCGGATCTGGAGGAGCCTGACCGTCGCTAAGGAGCAAGGTGCGTTTTAACGCCGTCGTTCGAGTTGCCCCCGCGGATGCGTTATCCGCCGTAGGCAAAAACCGAGCGTTGTGCACCGGTTCCGCAATCCAATGCGAGGTGGATCCGGCATGCGGCCTGAAGCCGTCGATTGAACTGCGAAGAGCCGTCTGCCAGAATGACAGGAAAGCGCGCTTGTCCAGACTCTCGATGCTTTTTGCAGAACGATAAGCTGCGGCCTCTCGCGAGCCATCACCCCTGCATGGCTGATCTCAGCCCGCTGTCGACCTTGTCGAGGAACCCGGTGGTCGAGAGCCAGGCCTGGTCGGGGCCGACCAGCAGGGCGAGGTCCTTCGTCATGAAGCCGGCCTCGACGGTGTCGACGCTGACCTTCTCCAACGTATCGGCGAAGCGCCCCAGCGCCGCATTGTTGTCGAGCTTCGCGCGATGCGCGAGACCGCGCGTCCAGGCGAAGATCGACGCGATGGAATTGGTGGAGGTTTCGCGGCCCTTCTGATGCTCGCGATAGTGACGCGTCACGGTGCCGTGCGCCGCCTCGGCCTCGACGGTCTTGCCATCCGGCGTCATGAGCACGGAAGTCATCAGGCCGAGCGACCCGAAGCCCTGCGCCACCGTGTCCGACTGCACGTCGCCGTCGTAGTTCTTGCACGCCCA
>CAXUOD010000267.1:0-6237 GCA_964252585.1 uncultured Lichenihabitans sp.
CCCTCCCCCCTGCCCTCGCCCTCGCGGTAGATCCAGGCCACCACGCTGCCCACCGCGACGTCGTCGGCGCCGGCGCGGGCCAGGGTGTGGATGGTGCCCGAAGCCTCCGCCTCAATCTCCATCGCGGCCTTGTCGGTCTCGATCTCGAAGAGCGGCTGCCCCTTCGTCACCGGCGCGCCGTCGTCGACGAGCCATTTCGAGATCTTGCCCGTCGCCATGTCCATGTCGACGCGGGGCAGGATGACTTCGCTGGGCATCAGATCCTCCCGCGGGCGAGGGCGCGGGCACCTTCGACGATGCCCCCGACCTGCGGCACGGCAAGCTTCTCGAGGTCGGGATTGTAAGGGATCGGGCACTCGGCGCCGCCGAGGCGCATGATCGGCGCGTCGAGATAATCGAAGGCGTCACTTTCGGCGATGGCGGCCGAGATCTCGGCACCGATGCCGAGCGTCTTGACGCCCTCGTAGACCGAAATGAGCTTGCCGGTTTTCTTGACGCTGGTGACGATCGTAGCGGTGTCGATCGGGCGCAGAGACCTGAGATCGATCACCTCGGCCTCGAGGCCCTCCTTGGCGAGTTCGGCCGCCGCGTCGAGCGCGCGGTGAACCATGATGGAACTCGCCACGATCGTGATGTCCCGGCCGGCCCGTCGAACCGCGGCCGTCCCGATCGGCACGGTGTAATATCCCTCGGGTACCGCGCCCTTGGTTTTGTAAAGCAGCTTGTGCTCGTAGATCATCACGGGGTCGGGATCGGCGATCGCGGCGAGCAGCAGCCCCTTGGCGTCGTAGGGCGTGGACGGCTGGATGACTTTCAGCCCCGGCACGTGAGCCAGCCAGGCCTCCAGGCTCTGGCTGTGCTGGGCCGCGGCGCCGGTGCCGCTTCCGGAAGGAAAGCGCATCACCAGAGGCACGCCGACCTCGCCGCCGAGCATGTAGCGCATCTTGGCGGCCTGATTGACGATCTGCTCCATCGCCAGCGTGGCGAAATCGGAGAACTGGAATTCGAAGATCGGCTTCAATCCCGTCATGGCGGCCCCGACCGCAACGCCGGCTCCACCGAGTTCCGAGATCGGCGTGTCCATCACCCGATCCTCGCCGAAGCGGTGCACGAGGTCGCCGGTGACCTGGAACGCGCCTCCGTAGACGCCGATGTCTTCGCCCATCAGCACGACGTTCTCGTCGGCCTCCATGGCGATGGTCATAGCCTCCTGAATGGCCTGGGCATAGGTTAGTTCGCGGACGACGGCGTCCATGACGGAGTCCTCTGATGGCTGGCCGCGGGAGGTCTCTACGAACCTCAGTCAGCGTGAACAAAGCGGGTAAGATCGCCGGGCTCGGGCGCAGGGCTCGCGGCCGCGTAGGCGATCGCTTCCTCGATCTCTCTTGCGGCTTCGACGCGGATCGCCTCGACCTCGGCATCGGTCAGCAGCCCGAGCTCGCGGAGATCGCGTTCGAGGGCCACGATGGGATCGCGGGCCTGCCATTCCGCAATCTCCTCCTTGGTGCGATAGCGGTTCCGGTCCGAGCGCGAGTGACCGCGGATGCGGTAGGTCTTGCTCTCGATCAGGGTCGGACCCTCGCCGCGCCGCGCCCGCTCCACCGCGTCCATGGAGGCCATCGCCACGGCGCCGAAATCGTTGCCGTCGACGATCACGCCCGGCATCGCATAGGCGGACGCCCGGTCGGCGACGTTCGGCACGGCGGTGGACCGCGCCGTCGAGGTCGACATGCCATACCGGTTGTTCTCGCAGACGAAGACGACCGGCAACTTCCACACGGAGGCCATGTTGAGCGCCTCGTGGAAGGCGCCCTCGTTGTTTGCGCCATCGCCGAAGAACGACATGACGACGTTGGTGGTGCGGCGCCGCTTTGCCGACAGGGCCGCACCCACGGCGATCGGGATGCCGCCGCCCACGATACCGTTGGCGCCAAGGTTGCCCTTTGCGACGTCGGCGATGTGCATGGAACCGCCGCGGCCGTGGCAGTAGCCCGTTTCCTTGCCGAAAAATTCGGCGAACATGCGCTTCACGTCCGCCCCCTTGGCGATGCAGTGGCCATGGCCGCGGTGGGTCGAGGTGATGTAATCGGCGTCCGTAAGGGCGATGCATGAGCCCACCGCACTAGCCTCCTGGCCGATCGATAGATGCATCGTGCCGTGGATGAGGCCGCGCATGTAGGCCTGCTCGGCGCCTTCTTCGAAGAGGCGGATCAGGTACATCTTCTTCAGCGCGCCGCGTAGCGCGTCGGCGCCGAGCCGGCGATAGGCTTCCGGAAGGTTGCCGCCCACGATCGGGGCCGATGGCGGAGCCATGGGGACGTCGGCCACCTTGAGGCTATTTTGCATAGGGTCCTCGGCAAGAGGGCCCGCGGGCTCGCCGCGGGCTGGGTCGGCTGGGGTGTCAGGCGGCTGCGGGGGCAACGAAGCGGGCATCCGCCTGGTCGAGGCGGCGGCGGATCTGCGTGACGATCAGCGAGTCGTCTGGCACGCAGTTCACATATGTCAGCTTTTCGCCCTTTTTCACCGGCTGGGTGACACGGGCTCTTTCGGCAAGGCCCAAGGGGATCGAGCCTTCGGCGCGGGCGTCTTCCCACGTCATGGCGAAGCCGCGGTAATCGTGGAGGCCGATGGCCTCCAGCGTCTGGCCGGGCGCGAGATCGCGCTTGGCAACTGCGACGCTTTCCGCGACCGGTCGGTCCAGAGGTACCATGTCGGCGCGCTTGTGCAGCACCGCGCGGGCGGCCGACAGCGGCACTTCAAGACTTGTGAGGTGGTAGGGCCGCAGCAGCGAGAAGCAGGGGCCGGGCCCAACCTTGAGATCGACGAGACGCTCGTTCACGCGGCCGTGGCGCGGCTTGACGATGCAGAAAACTCCTGGCGCGACACCCTTGCCGATCGAATAATCGACAACGCCGGATCGCTTCAGGATTCCCCCGTCGGCCTCGGTGCACAGAACCTGGGCCAGCTCGTCACGGCCGGCCGCTGGCCCGTGCATCCCGGGTACGTCGGGCACGAGGCCCGTGGCGTTGGCGATGGCGGTCATCTCGATGGCGGTCTTGGAGCCGTCCACGAATTCCACCAGCATACGGGCGCTCATGTTGCGGTCCTGCGCCTCGGCCTCGTAGTCCTCCGGCATGGCGTCGAGCTTCAGCGGGTTGTTCTTGCCTTTGCCGGCCGCCACGACGTCGAAGCCACAGCTCTGGGCAAAGGCGATCAGCTCCAGGGCCGCGGCGGGCTCGTCGCCGGCCGCGCCAGTCAGGATCACGCCGGCTTTGTCGGCCTCCTCTTTCAGATAGCGTCCAATCGTAATGTCGGCCTCGACATTCAGCATGACGACATGCTTTCCGTTGCGCATGGCTTCGAGCGCCACCAGCGTGCCGACGTTGGGGTTGCCCGTCGCGTCGATCACGACATCGATGCGACCCGAGGAGCACAGCGCCTTGTAGTCGGCCGTGACGGCGACGCGGTTCGTCTCGATCGCCCGGTCGATGTCGGTGGAGGACGACGCATGGACAATGTCGCCGCGCTCGCGTCCCGACATGACGACGGCGTCGATCGCGTTCTGCATCCGCAGTTCGGAGACCGCGCCGATGCGGATGCCCGGCATCAGGCTCACCTGAACCACGATGTCCGTGCCCATCTGGCCCGCGCCGGCGAGGCCGATGATCACCGGACCATGCTTCTCGGCGTGGTCGGCGAGCTCCGCCGCGAGTCCCACCATCCCGACCATAGGTAATCTCCTCACCGTCTTCTCTGCCGACAGAGTACTGAACATTTGTACCATAAGCAATACAAACCGGTTTGCATTGGCCTTCAGCCAAAGGAGCAAGAGGCGCTTCGCCGCCCGTCGCTGCGAAACCGCAACCGAAGCTGAGCAGGCGCCCGTTTCAGTTGCCGATCCGACCGACCGGACTCAGATCAGGTCGGGAACAAGTCACGCTCGATCGCATCGAATGTGGCGAGGGTCGCGGTGGCCCCGCTCGCCAGGAGCTTGGGCCCGTGGTCCGGGAGGATGTGGCTGCCGCCGAGAAATCCGAGCGCGCGCATGTCCGCGGCTCGCGCGCCCTGCACGCCGAAGATCGAGTCTTCGATGACGGCGCAACGCTCGGGTGGTACGCCCATCCGCCGGGCGGCGAGCAGGAACAGATCCGGCGCGGGCTTCCCGCGGGACACCATCTGAGACGAGAAAATGTTACTCCCGAAGAACACGTCGAGCCCCGTTTTCGCCAGGCTGAAGCGGATGCGTTCCAGACTGGACGAGGAGGCAACGCAGCGCGGCCGATTGTCCAGGCGCCCCAAGAACCCGGCGACGCCCGGCATCGCTCGGAGCTCACGCTCGAAATAGCCGCGTGTCACGGGCCACAAGTCGTCGACAACGGATTCGGGGACCACGACGCCGGTATCGCGCGCGACGCTGGCCAGGATATCGGCCTGCTTCATGCCGAAGCAGCGGGCGATCATGGCGGGCTTCGCCGGTACGCCAGCCGCCACCAGGACCTCGCAGAAGGCCGCGACGGCCAACACCTCGCTGTCGACGAGAACCCCGTCGCAGTCGAAGATCACGAGGTCGGGCACACGGGTGGCTCCCATGGGCCGGGTCAATACGTTGCGGCAGGCGACGTGAAGGTGCCCGCCATGCCGTGGAAGGCCACTGCGCGCTCGCTCACGCGGCGGACCTCGTCGGCTTGGCGGGCTGCATCCCAGCCTAAGGCCTCGCCTCCGACGGCGGCCGCGGCACGCGCGACCTCGGGCGTGAGGCGTCCCGATAGGGCGATGTCGGTCCTGCGAAACAGCACATCCGCCAGCCGGCCGACCATCTCGTGCTCCATGATGAAGCCGATCTCGGCGCGCGTGTAGGTCGGCAGGGCGGGCAGCGGGGCGTCCTGGCGCGCCGCACACCACGCTGCGACCGCGGCGGCCCGTGTGCCGTATCGTTCGACCAAGAGTTCGGCGCGGGCTGGGGCGGCGCCGGCCCGCTCGACTTCCGCGAAGAGCGCGCGCTGCCCCTCGGGGGTGGTCGGGTAGCCGCGCCCACCTCCGATCGGCTCGAGTTCGGTCGAGCGGCGGCGGCGGCGGCCGAGGTCGCCCAGCACGAGATCAGCAACTTCGGCGGCGAAACCACGGAAGGTGGTCCACTTGCCGCCGATGAGGGAGTGGACCGGCCGGCCCGAGCCCGGCAGGCGGTCGGTGCGGATCGCGTGGTCCCGGCTCACCGCGCCGGGGTCGGACTTGTCGCTGCGCGGCAGCGGGCGCACCCCGCAATATGTGTAGACCACCTGCTCGGGCGTGACGGGGATGTCCGGAAAGATCTCCCGCACCGTGCCGAGCATGTAGTCGCGCTCCTCCGGCGTGCAGAAGACCGCGTCGGGGTCGGTGACGGGGATGTCGGTCGATCCGATCAGGACGAGGCCCATGAACGAGTAGAGTAGCGCCACCCGCCCATCCGCCGCGCCGAAATACACCATGCGGCCTCCGAGCGCGCGGAGCAGGCGAGGATTGTCGACGAGGAGGTGCGAGCCCTTGTTGCCGCCGATGTATCCCGTGTCGAGGCCCAGCGCCGCGTTGGCCCCATCGATCCAGGCGCCCGCGGCGTTGACCACCACATCGGTCTCGACGCGATACAGCGCGCCGCCGAGCCCGTCGCGCAGCAGCAAGGCGCCATCCTCCGCACCTTCCAGGGCAAGATGGTTTACGGCGAGGCTGCCGGGGTTGGCTGCCATGCCGTCGAGCAGCAGTTCCAGCCCCAACCGCTCGGCGTGGGTGATGCGGGCATCGTAATAGGTCGCGGAAGCGACAACCGATCTCGTCATCTCGGGGAAGTCGGCGCGGGTGCGCCTCGTCAGTGCGATGCCGTGGCGCGGCATGACGCGGTGACGACGGCCGAAATGGTCGAACATCGCCAGTCCGGCGGCTGTGATCAGCAGGCCACGGTCCTTCAGCTTCGCCGGCCGGCCGAGAAACCGCTTGATGGACGGCACGATGCCGCCGAACCAGGACGGGATGGGCAGAACCGTCTCGATCGGCTTGACGTAGTGGGGCGCGTTCTTGAGCAGAAGGTTGCGCTCGAGCGTCGATTGGGCCACCAGGCGGAACTCGCCGGTCTCCAGGTATTTGATGCCGCCGTGGATCAGCCGCGAAGGTCCCGCGCTAGCTCCGGCGCAGACATCGCCCGCATCCACGATGAGGCAGTCGACGCCTTGCAGGCTCAGATCGCGGAACAGGCCCGCCCCGTTGATG
>CAXUOD010000268.1:0-4691 GCA_964252585.1 uncultured Lichenihabitans sp.
GCGCCCTTGGCGGCGAACCAGCGCGCCACCGGCGTGCCGAAAGCCAGGGCGCCGAGCGCGTTCAGGAGCGCGTGGGTCCAGCTCGCGTGCACCAGCACCACGCTCGCAAGCGTCCAGACGCGCCCCTCGGCCAGGCGCGCCGGCGTCAGGGCGAGCGCCTCCACCACCGGGTTCGGCTCGCCGAGACGGCTCTGGACGAGGTAGGCGAGCGGGATGGACGCCGCCACGGCGAGCGCCGGCGCCGGCGCGTTCACCAGGGGCTCGGCGAAGGGTCGCGGCGGGGTCATCGCCGGCGCGATCGCCCGGATCGATCAGGGGGACGGGACCTTCGCGGCAAACTTACCTCTTCTTTACGCTGGCGTGGTTTGTTTCGGGACGCTTCGGTCGAGCGCGGTCCAAAGGGTGGGCGGCGCGACGCCCGGGCGGGGGGCGCCGGGGGCGCGGCCCTGCTCGGCGCCGTGCCGGGCCTGCGGCTGGCCGCGCCGGGCGAAGCCTCGGACGTGGCGATCATCGGCTCCGAGCCGCGCGACCCGATCGACCCGGAGGCCGAGCCGGCGTTGACGCCGCGCGAGACCGAGGTGCTGGTGCTTCTCGCCGAAGGCGCCTCCAACAAGGCGATCGCCCGCCGGCTCGGCATCTCGGTCCATACCGCGAAGTTCCACGTCGGCCAGGTGCTCGACAAGTTCGACGCCACCGGCCGCACGGATGCGGTGGCTCACGCGGCGAGGCGGGGCGTGCTGCATCTGTAGGGGAGTGACCTTTCCTCCTCTGCCTCCTTCATCCTGAGCCGGGTCCGCAGGACCCGTGTCGAAGGACGCACAGGCGGCCCGCTTGCGAGGCTCCGACGCGACAGGGGCCGGCTGAAAGGTCTCGCCCAACTTCATGCTGGGCGGAACCGGCTTCAACGATCTCCGCCCGCCGGAGCCCCAAGCCGGTTCCGCTCGGGATGGGGTGGGTTGTTTGCGAGACGAGGCCGAGCGCTGCCGTTCGTCAGACCACTGCCGTCCGGAACGCGTCGCGCAGCGCGGAGGCCATGGTGTCGATGGCCTCGCTCGAGGACAGGGGGTTGCGACGCAGAACGAGACGGGACGCGTCGATGGCGCCGTATCCCTCGGCGGCGGTCAACTCGCGGCAGTCCTCCGGGATATTGCTGCGCGACATCGGCGCGACCGCCAGGCCCGCGGCCACGGCCAGCTTGAGCCCGCCATTGGTATCGCTCGTGAAGGCGACGCGATACGCGATGTGCCGCGTTTTCAGCGACTTGATCGCATAGTCCGTACACCAGCCTGAACTGGTGTAGAGCGCGACCGGCAAAGGCGAACGCTCGTGGATGCGGTGCCGCTCCGAGGTGACCCAGACGGTCGGATCGTGCCGCAGGACCTCGCCGGTCGGCATGGTCTGCCAATCGAACAAGACCGCCAGGTCGAGTTCGCCCGCGGTGAGCCGCGACAGGTTCTCCGCCGAGGGGCCGTAACGGACCGTGACCTCCACGCTGGCGTGGCGCGCCGCAAAGGCGCCGAGCGCCCGGGCCAGAACGGCATGGCCGTATTCTTCGGGCAGGCCGAGCCGGACCGGCCCCGTGAGGGGCGGCGCCCGCAGGGCCAGGCTCGTCTCCTCGAGGAGGGACAGGACGCGACGGGCGTTGGTCAGCAGGTCCTGACCGAGACGCGTCGGCGCGACACCGCGCGAGCCGCGTTCGAACAGGGCGCCCCCGGCCAGCTCCTCCAGCCGCTTCATCTGCAGGCTGATGGCCGACTGCGTGCGACCGACGACCTCGCCCGCCCGCGTGAAGCTGCCGCTGTCCGAGACCGCGACGAAGGTCCGCAGGAGATCGCTGTCGAGGCTCACGCCGGCCCTCCGAGAGATGAGTTTCTCTCATAGCAGAGATTTGAACTATTCGTTTGTCGTATGCCACGGATTCTTCGACAACGAGGCATGGACGTCATCTCAGCGGGCGCGACCGCGCCGACATCGACGACCCGGACGCCGCTCGGTGCGCAGCCCGGCTCCGGCAGAACGGAACGGCGCGGGATGACCATGGTGCTGGTCGCCACCATGGCGTGGAGCTTCGCCGGGCTTTTCACCCGCTCGCTCACGATCGACGTCCCCACGGCGGTCGCATGGCGCTCCTTCGCGGGCGGCCTGTTCCTCGCGGCGGTCTGGCTGGTTCGGCGCCGCTCGAACACCTTTCGCGACCTCATGGCGATGCGCTGGTTCGACTGGCTGGCGGTCACGATGAACGTCGTGGCCCAGGCCGCCTTCTCGGCCTGTCTGTTCCTCACGAGCGTCGCGCATGTGGCGGTGATCTACGCGCTCACGCCCTTCATCGCGGCGCTGGTCGCCTGGATGTGGCTCGGCGAGCGGATCGCGCCCTCGACGCTGACCGCCATCCTGATCTCGATGGCCGGCATCGTGACGGTGGTCGCCGCGTCGCTGGGCACCGGGGGCCTGATGGGCGACGCCCTCGCGCTCATGATGACGGCGGCCTTCGCGATGCTGATCGTCATGCCCAAGGCCTATCCGGGCCTGCGGGTGGCCGAGACCACGTTGCTCGGCTCGTTCATCACCTTCGCGCTGTTCCTGCCGTTCTCCCACACGAGCGGCTTCGATCTCCGCAACGGCGCCCTCGTGGGGGCCTATGGGGCCATCAATCTCGTGCTCGCCTACTTCCTGTTCGTGGAGGGCGCGCGCCTCATTCCGGCCGCCACCGCGGGGCTGATCGTCACGCTCGAGATCGTGCTCTCGCCGCTGTGGGTGTGGCTGTTCATGGGGGAGACGCCCAATGCGGCGACCTTCGTCGGCGGCACAATCGTGTTCGCCGCCGTCACCGGTCATCTCCTCTACACCGCGCTTCGAGCCGGCCGCACCGCGCCACCCGCGCGCGTCCCGGCCTAGCCGACGCTCGCCACCCGGACGCCGTGGCCGTCGACGGCCTCTCCGAAGCTCGCGGCCACGAAAGCCGGATCGAGCCCGATGGCGACGCCCTCCATCGTGTCGCGCCTGCGGCGCGTTCGGCGTGCCGTCCGGCAGCAGCATCGTGTCGCCGGGCTGCAGCGTGTCGCCGCGCCAGCCGTCGCTGCTCCGGTGCTCGAAGCGGGCGGGCGGACCGGTCTGGACCATGAGGCGCTGCTTGCTCCGGCTGGTCGCCCGGTGACATGCCATGAATCAGCAGAGAGTTGGTCTCGTCATGACGATGCGGCGATCCGTCCGGCGCCGCTGCTGGTCCGGATCGCCGATCGCTTGCACCCGGCTCTCGGCTCACTTGACGCCCACGAACGGGACGGCGCCGCCCGGGACCATGGTGGTCGGCAGGACGCCGTTCCAGCGCTCGGCCGCCGTGAGGCTCACGAGGTCCGGGTTCTGCTTCAGCGCGTCGCCGCGCGCCTTGATGGCCTGGGCCTCGGCGTCGCCGCGGAGCTGGATCGATTGGGCCTCGGCCTTGGCGGTGGCGAGGCGGGCATCGGCTTCGGCCTGGGCGTTCACCACCGTGATCTTCGCCCGCACCTCCTGCTGCTGGTATTGCTGCTGGATCTTCTGCACATCGATCTCGGCCTGCATGCGGGCCTCGATCGAGGCGACATATTGCTGGCTGAAGTCGATATTCTCGATCTGCACCGATTCGAGCACGAGTTCGGGGTTGCCCGCCATGCTGTCCTTGATGGCCGTGAAGACGTCGGCGTTCAGCTTCGCCCGCTCCTGGATGGCGCGCGCCGCCGTGTAGCGGCCGAAGACGACCTTCAGCTCCTGCAGCACGTGGGGATCGATGACGCGCGACGTGGCGGCTTCGAGGCTGCCGAACCGCGCGTAAAGCGTGTCGACGCCGGCCGGGTCGGCGTGGAACGTCGCGCTGATCCGGACGTCGGCCGGCTGCTGGTCCTGGCTGTAGGAATTGACCTTGTCGTATTGCAGCGTCTGCGTCTGGACGCTGATGGTCCGCACCGCCTCGAACCACGGCGCCTTGAAGTGCAGCCCCGGCCCCTCCACGCCCACGAAAGCGCCGTTGCGCAACAGCACCGCCCGCTCGCCCTGATCGACCGTGTACCAGGTGCCCAGGAAGATCATCAACACGAGCAGGACGCCCACGGCCGCGCCGAGCAGCACCACGACCCGGCTGAGCGACAACCCGCGCGGGGCTTTGCCAAGTTGAACGACGGTCATGACGGGCTCCTTCGCGGACGCCGAGCGATGGCATCGTTGTCGGGGGCTGTCTAGGCGGGGGAGGTGGGCTGATGACAGTTCGGTGCTAGGATCGGGACAAGCGGATATGAGGTGTCGCCGTGGCCGAGAGTACGACCCTGACCGTTCGCCTCCCGACCGAACTCAGGGCACAACTTGCCAAGCTCGCCGGCCATACCAAACGCACGCAAAGCTTCCTCGGGATGGAGGCCATCGCCGCTTACGTTGCCCGCGGGCTGGCGATCGTAGAGACCATCGAGCGGGGCCGCGCCGACGTGAAGGCGGGCCGCTATGTGTCGAACGTCGAGGCATTCCGTCTGGTTGAAGAGATCATCGAGGCGGCCCGGATCCCGCAGTGAGGCGCGCCGTCGTCTGGACCAACGACGACGAGCGCGTCTGCCAAGTGCTCGACAACGCCTGGCTCACGTGGCCTGGCCTGGGTGCTGCATCTTTAGGGGAGCGGACGGGGAACTCGGGTCTTGGGCTACTGAGCTTGTGCCGGCGCAGTGGGGAGT
>CAXUOD010000268.1:4709-6186 GCA_964252585.1 uncultured Lichenihabitans sp.
CATCTGCCAGCAATGAGAGCATCCGTTGCTTAACTACTCTAGCCGTGGAGGATGAGACATCCCGTCTTTTGAGAAAAACACGGGTGTGTCGGAGACATCGCAGCTGCACTTCACAGTCAAGTTTCTGCTACCGATAGCTCATGTACAATTGTAAGTGAGCTAAGTTTTGCAAAAAGAAATTGATCACATGAGGATTGCCATGCGCAAACCCAGCAGAGACGAGCTTGTCTCGCAGTTCACCCGATTTAAGATCGTCTAAAACCGAAGTCTGAGCATCGTGGTTCCAAGTCAGGCCAGTGATAGGCATCCATAATCCTTGATACCCTGAACCCCGATTGAGGCAAGAGAACAAACTGCCTCATACCGTGCATATAACGGCAGGTAGTCTGTTGCGCCGCCATCAAGATCGCTTCTCCAGGTACGAAACAAATTAAACAAGTGGGTACTAAGAGGAGCCTTATGCCGTTCGAGTCCTTCCATATTATTGAATATGGCCTTGTCGTTGTCCGGGGACACCTTCAGGAAAACGGCATCCACCAATCTTCTACGCTTTTGCACCTGCCTGTTTATGATTACACGCGAGAGTAAATTGTGGAGGTCGCTCCAACGCTCGGAATATGTCAGGCCAAGACCATAACCGGTCATCATGAGCAATGCGGGGTACATCCTCATCTCACTCCATACCACGACACCTCCCAACATCGTCTGTCCAGTCATAACTAGAGCATCAAGAGCATTTCCCATAGCACGCAGATCATAACCTTCACCCCACCGTCCAATAACACAAGCCACTCTCGCTAAAGGCTCACAGACGGCCTCGTATTGTGCGACCCCGACGCGGATTTCTGCTTGAGTAAGTGATCGATTGGTACTCGCTTCCTGCTCTTTGATAAACCGTACGACCTTTCCGACCTCAGATGAAATTAAATCATCGAGAGCAATCCGGTATTGAGGATTGTACAAATATCGCTTTACTGTGCTGACGAGCATATCGATACTGAGCGGGTTCTGCGCTCGGATTGCATCTAAGGTCTTTACACGCTCTGCGATGCCTCGAAAAAAGGTGTCCGCGTCGGCAGCTATAATTACCTTGGCCAATCGGTGTGTGATAAGGTCTTGCGCTTCGGTTGCGACCGCGCCCCTTGAGACCCAATAGGTCGTGTAACGCCTGTTTGGAGTCCGAAGGATCGCCGCACGAAGCGCTCTGTCCCACACCCCCGACCATCCGCAGACGATCAAGCCGTATTCGTCGAGGATGCGGTCAAGCAGGGTGTTGTATGGGGCTGGGTAGGTCGAGAGTTCTTCGTCGGTGTTGAGTACCCGGTCGTCCTTGTAGTCACCGTGTAGTTTGAGAATATAGCAGGCACTATGGGCAAGCGGCTGTGCTCCTGCCAGGGCGTCAGGAGAGGCGACGACTACCGGCTCTACACCGACTTCACGGAGGGCGTTCTCCATCAGACGATCAAAATTTGTAGTC
>CAXUOD010000269.1:0-6148 GCA_964252585.1 uncultured Lichenihabitans sp.
GCCAGCGTGAAGCCGAGGTTGGGGATGAACGGGAAGGGATGCGCCGGGTCGACCGCGAGAGGTGTCAGGATCGGGAAGATATGCTGCAGGAAATAATCCTGCAGCCACTCGCGCTCGGGTTTCGAAAGGCCGCCCGGCTCCACGATGACGATCTTGGCTTCCGCGAGCTCGACCCTGAGGGCACTGTAGCGGATCTGTTGGTCGTCGACGAGCGTCTTGGCCTTGTCGCGGATCCGGACCATCTGCTCGGCCGGCGAAAGGCCATCCTGCGACAGCGTCGTGACCCCCGATCTGACCTGCCCATACAGGCCCGCGACCCGGACCATGAAGAACTCGTCGAGATTGTTGGCCGAGATCGACAGGAACCGCAGCTGCTCCAGCAGCGGGTGATTGCGGTTCGACGCCTCCTCGAGCACACGCCGATTGAAGTCGAGCCAGGAGAGCTCTCGGTTGATGAAGCGGCCGGGCTGGTCGAACAGGGGCGAGCGGGGCACGGCCTCTTCGATCGAATGATCTTGTGACGTGCGGTCCTCCGCCAAGGACATGATCCTGCTCCCGATGCTGGGCAGCCCTGCGTGGCGGACGCCACGATCGATCCTGCCTCGAGCGCAAGATCGACACTGCGGTACCTGTCTAACGGCGTCTGCCGCGGTCCTCAACGTCGATCATCGGCGTGTCACAAGGATGACAGCCCGTCATTCCTCGTCGGGGTGCCATTGTGCGATGAGCCCGGCCGCCAAGGCACGACTGATCCGCCGGCCCTTGCCGAGGCCGGCGCGGTCGAGATCCTCGACGGTGCGCTGCACGGCTGCCAGCGAGCGTTCGAGGTGGAGCGCCAAGTAGTCGATGAGGTTCGCCTCGACCGGCAACTGTCGGTCCGCGAAGAGCTTGACCAAGACGGCACGCATCAGCGCCTCGTCGGGCACGCCAAGCTCGGCGGTGGAGGCCAACCTCAGGCGGGACACGAGGTCCGGTGTCCGGAGTCCCCAGGCGCCGGGAGCCTGCCGTGCCGTGATGAGGAGCCAGGACCCCGCCTCGCGCACGAGGTTGAGCAGGTGGAAGAGCTTGGCTTCGGGGAGGCCGGCGCGGTCCGCATCTTCGAGCACCGCAGGCGTGCTGGCGACTTCCCGGAGGTCGCCATCGAAATCCTCGCGATCGAGCCGCGTGGCGCCGACGCGCGAAGCCCAGATCCGGGCGAGATGACTTTTGCCCGACCCTTCCGGCCCGATCAGAATCAGCACCGGGTCAGCCCAGGCCGGCCAGCCCGCGACGGCCGCCAGGGCCGCTGCATTGGACTCCGACGGCATGAAGTCCTCGGCGCCCAGCTTCGGCTCGTGCGCGAAGGGGAGCGGCAGCTGGTTCACTCGCCGATGCCGTAATGCCGGGCCGGCGTGTTCAACGGCACGACGTCGGGCTCGCCGGTGTAGAGTTGGCTCCGCAAGTACTTGCGCAATGCGAAGCGCGACAGGACGCCGATGGCAGCCGCGACAGGCACCGCGGCGAGGAGACCGGTGAAGCCGAAGACCGACGAGCAGGCGACGAGCGCCAGCATGAGCCAGACGGGATGCAAGCCGATCGAAGCGCCGACCAGGAAGGGCGACAGCACGTTGCCTTCCAGGAACTGGCCCCCCAGCACGACCCCCAAGGTCATGGCGATCAGATGCCAATCCGGCCACCCCTGGACGACCGCGACGGCAGTCGAGATGAAGAGCACCGTCAGCGAGCCCGCGTAAGGGATGAAGCTCAGGAAGCCGCCCGAAATGCCGATCAGGAACCCGAAGTTCAGGCCTACGAGCGTCAAGCCCACGGCGTACCAGCCACCGAGGATCAGCGCCACGACCGTCTGTCCGCGCACGAACCCCGCCAGGGCGGCGTCGATGTCGCGGGCGATCGCGCGGACGCTGTCGCGGTGCTCCAGCGGGATCCAGCTGTCGATCGCCATCACCATGCGCTTCCAGTCGAGCAGGATGTAGAAGGCGACGACCGGCGTGATGACGAGCAGGGAGAAGAGGCCGAACAGCGCCCGGCTTCCCGACCAGAGCGAGTTGATCAGGCCTATGGCATAATTCGTGGCCTGGCCAACGACGCTGCCGATGGAACTCTGCATGTCGGCCGTGGTGAAGGGGCCGGTGATGCCGAGCTTGCGCAGCGTCTCGCCGCCGTAGCTCTCGACCAGCCGGCCACCCTGCTCGATCACCAGGGCTTCGAGTTTCGCGGCGATCCCTGGAAGGTTCAGCACGAAGGCCGTCAGCTGATGGGTCAGCACCGGCACGAGCAGGATCAGAAGGACCAGGATGAAGGCGACGAACAGTGCCAGGATCACCACCGTGGCGCCGAGGCGATTGAGCCCGACCCGTTCGAGCTTGCTGGCCAGGGGATCGAGCAGGTAGCCGATCGTGATGCCGGCCACGAAGGGAAGCAGCACGCCCGAAAGCACGAAGAGCACGTAGACCGAAAGGGCGAGCAAAATCACCCAGATCAGGACTTGCCGCTGCAGGCTCATGGCCGCACGCCCCTCAGCATCCGGTTCCTGCCTCCCATTCCCTGCCAGCCGGGAATGGGATCCATCACCGACACGACGATCGCCCCGGGGTCGGAGATAGGCGGCCATGACGGGCAGCGTCAATGCCGATACCATTATAGCGGGGCGCCCGATCAGGCGAAGGTCTTTCGTGACATCGACCTTCGAGAAGCGTTGCGCGACGAGCCGACGATGTCGGCGAGGTCGGCGCTTCCCCTTCCTGTCGACGCCGTGTCGCGGTACGCAGGAGTTCGAGCACCAACCCAGCCGGTCCCATGACGCAGAAGACCAACGGATTGACCTATGCGGAGGCCGGCGTCGACATCGATGCCGGCAACAGGACCGTGGACCTGATCAAGGACTCGGTCCGTTCGACGCGGCGACCGGGGGCCGACGGCGAGATCGGCGGCTTCGGCGGCCTGTTCGACCTCAAGGCCGCGGGCTTCGTCGATCCGATCCTGGTGGCGGCCAACGACGGTGTCGGCACCAAGGTCAAGATCGCCTATGAGACGGGCCGCAATGCCACGGTCGGCATCGACCTTGTGGCCATGTGCGTGAACGATCTCGTGGTGCAAGGGGCCGAGCCCCTGTTCTTCCTCGATTATTACGCCACCGGGAAACTCGATCCGGAGATCGCGGCGAGGATCGTGGCAGGCATCGCCGAAGGATGCCGTCAGGCCGGCTGCGCGCTGATCGGCGGCGAGACGGCCGAGATGCCGGGGATTTATGCCGGGCGGGCCTATGATCTCGCCGGCTTTGCGGTCGGGGCGGCCGAACGCGGCACGCTGCTGCCGCGCGGCGTCGAAGCCGGCGACGTGATCTACGGGCTCAGATCCTCCGGGGCTCACTCGAACGGGTTTTCTCTCGTGCGCAAGATCGTGTCGTTGTCCGGCCTCGAGTGGGAGGCGCCCTGCCCCTTTGCGCCCGGCCAGACCCTGGCCGAGGCTCTGCTGGTGCCGACCCGGATCTATGTGAAGCTGCTGCTCGCCGCGCTGAAACGAACCGAAGGCATCCGGGCCCTGGCCCATATCACGGGCGGCGGCTTCATCGACAACCTGCCTCGCGTCCTGCCGCCGGGTCTCGGTTGCGGTCTCGACCTCGATGTCGTCGCGGTTCTGCCCGTGTTCCGCTGGCTCGCGTCGCAAGGCGGCATCACGGCATCCGAGATGGCCCGGACGTTCAATTGCGGGATCGGCATGGCGGTTGTGGTGGCGCGCGAGCAAGGGCCGGCGGCCGAGCAGGTCTTCGCCGACCTCGGCGAGCCTTTGGTGCGGCTCGGCGACATCGAGACGACGACCGGCGAGCGCGTGTCGATCCGCCGGGCCCTCGTGCTGTGACGCCGGCCCGTATGCGGACGGCCGTGCTGATTTCGGGGCGCGGTTCCAACATGGAGGCGCTGCTCCAGGCCGCGTCCCATCCGGCGTTTCCGGCCGAAATCGTTCTGGTGTTCGCCAACAAGGCGGAGGCCGGAGGTTTGGAGGCGGCGCGTCGGGCCGGGATCGCCACCGTGACCCGCAGCCACCGGGACTTCGCGACGCGCGAGGATTTCGACCGGGCGGTCGACGCGGTTCTCGTCGAGCACGGGGTCACGTTCGTTTGCCTGGCGGGCTTCATGCGGGTGGTGAGTGCCTGGTTCTGCGAACGCTGGCTCGGACGCATGATCAGCATCCACCCGGCCCTGCTACCCGCATATCGCGGCCTCGACACGCATGCGCGGGCCCTCGCGGGCGGCGTGAAGATCCACGGCGCGACGGTGCATTTCGTCGTTCCCGAACTCGATGCCGGACCCATCATCGCCCAGGCGGCCGTCCCGGTCCTCGAGGACGACACGCCCGAGAGCCTCGCGGCGCGGGTGCTCGCCCAGGAGCACGTGATCTATCCCCGCGCTCTCGAACTCGTCGCATCGGGACGCGTGCGGCTGGAGGGCAGCCGGACGCTGTCCGAAACCGCCACGTCCTCGTCCTCGTCCCTGGCTGTGCCGGACGGGGCCACCCTTCTCCCGCTCGCGGGAGAAGGTGTCGACGCAACGCGGCGACGGATGAGGGGAGACCCCACCCGTTCCGGATAGGCCGTGTATGCCCTCATCGACCCGACTGCGTCGGGCCACCTTCTCCCGCCTGCGGGAGAAGGAAAGGCTCAGCCGACCACCTGGTCCTTCTTGAAGAATTGGGCGATTTCCTGGGCCGCAGTGTCGGGAGCGTCGGACCCGTGGACGGAGTTCTCGCCCATGGACAGCGCGAACTCCTTGCGGATCGTACCGGCGTCGGCCTTCTCGGGGTTGGTGGCGCCCATCACCTCGCGGTATTTCAGGATGGCGTTCTCGCCTTCGAGGACCTGAACCACCACCGGGGCCGACGTCATCATCTCGACGAGTTCGCCGAAGAAGGGGCGCTCCTTGTGGACGGCGTAGAACGTTTCGGCATCGGCGCGCGACATGTGGATGCGCCGCTGGGCGATGATGCGAAGACCGGCACCCTCGATCTTGGCGTTGACGGCTCCGGTCAGGTTGCGGCGGGTCACATCCGGCTTGAGAATGGAAAAGGTCTGCTCAACCGCCATGACGTGCTCACTTCGAAACTGGATGCCCGGGGCCTTGCCCGCATCGCGCGGCTTATAGCGGGGCGACCTGGGCCCGGCAAGATCGAGGACACCCGCCAGTTGGACGGCATAGGCCTTGCCTCTCGCGGCGCGTCACGCCACAAGGCATGTCATGCTGCATATCAACGATCTGACGTTCCGGCTCGGGCCGCGCATGCTGTTCGACCATGCGACCGTCGCCATCCCGACCGGCGCGCGCACGGGCTTCGTGGGCCGTAACGGCACCGGCAAGACGACTCTGTTCAAGATGATCTCGGGCGACCTCCATCCCGAGAGCGGCACGCTGTCGATCCCGAACCGGATGCGTCTCGGACAAGTCGAGCAGGAGGCGCCGGGCGGCCCGACGTCGCTGATCGACTTCGTACTCGAAGCGGACCGCGAGCGCGCGAGCCTTCTCGCGGAAGCCGAGACCGCGACCGATCCGAACCGCATCGCCGAGATCCAGATCCGGCTCGTCGATATCGAGGCTCATGCGGCGCCGTCGCGGGCCGCCACCATCCTGATGGGCCTCGGCTTCGACGAAGCGGCACAGAACCGCGCCTTGTCCGAATTCTCGGGAGGTTGGCGGATGCGAGTGGCACTCGCGGCCGTGCTGTTCACGCGGCCCGATCTGCTGCTGCTCGACGAGCCCACAAACTACCTCGATCTCGAGGGCACGCTCTGGCTGATCGAGTATCTCGCGACCTACCCCGCCACCGTGCTGATCATCAGCCATGACCGCGACCTGCTCGACGCCGTCTGCGACCACATCCTGCATCTCGACCAATCGAAACTGACGCTGTGGCGCGGCAATTATGATTCGTTCGAGACCCAGCGGCGCGAGCAGCAGCTCATTCAGCAAAAGCATATCAAGAAGCAGGAAGAGCACAGAAAGCACCTGCAGAGCTTCGTCGACCGCTTCCGGGCGAGCGCCACCAAAGCCAGGCAGGCCCAGTCGCGCATCAAGAAGCTCGAGAAGATGGAAGCCGTGGCGCCCGTCGTCGAGGACGACGTCGCGCCCTTCCACCTGCCGAGCCCGGAGCGCCAGCT
>CAXUOD010000270.1:0-6135 GCA_964252585.1 uncultured Lichenihabitans sp.
CGGGGGGGGCCCTAAATTCAAACGGCCCCCCGCCTTTTGTGGGGGTGTTTTTTGTTGGGGCGGCCACACGAGAGGATTGAGCGGCCTCGCAGCATCCGTTAGCGAATGCCGCAGGATGGATCCTGCTTGCTCAGATGAGGCCCACGTGGGCGAGCTTGTTCTTTAGGATCTCGCGGTCGAAGGGCTTCATCATGACGTCGTCGGCGCCGGCGTGCATCGCCTTCGTCATGTGCGTGACGTCGTTTTCCGTGGTGCAGAACAGCACCTTCGGCTTATGCCCGCCCACCGACTTCCGAAGTTCCTTGAGGAACATGTAGCCGTCCATCACCGGCATGTTCCAATCGAGCAGTATGCCGTCCGGCATCTCCGCTGCACACAGGTCCAGGGCCGCCAAACCGTTTTCGGCTTCTACGGTCTGCAGCGAGAGGCCCTCGAAGATGCGGCGGGCCACCTTGCGGATGACGCTCGAATCATCCACCACCAGCATTCGGGTCATGCAACGCCTCCGGCAAAGATCGGCACGGCACAGCCGCGAATCCGGTCCGCAAGCCTCCGCTTGCCGGCCACGGGCAGCCGCCCTTCGACCCAATCTGGCCCGGAACTCTTTAAGGACGCTGAAGGCCGTCCGGTTTTCGTGACGGTTTGAACGGCGTCACGACATCGGGGCCGATGCGCCGGCCGCGAAAGCGCCCGGAAAGGCCGAATGATCGCCGCTGTCCTGACCGGCTTGCGGCTCCTGCACGACGGCATAGCCGACGGCGTCGCCCTGGCCCCTCGCCAGCGGCGTGGCCTCGATCGCGATGCCGTTCTCGTCGCTGACGATCGACACCGTCATGCCGACTTCGCGCGCCACGAGCCCGGCGAAATAGGGCTGGATGGCATGCGCGTCGATGGTGCCGTTTTCGGGCTTTCCGTCGAGCAAGGACGCTATCCCGGCGGCCACGCGGGAGTAGCTTCCCTTGCAATGGATGAGGATGCGCGCCTCATCGGCCGTTCCCTCGACGTCCACCGTCATCGTGCCGCCCCGTGGGATCGTACCGGCCGCGATCAGGCAGAGGTTCAGGATCAGCTTGACCTTGTTCTTCGGCATGAGGATCCGCGGCGCCCGCCATTCGAGCTTCACCTTGTCGTTGCCGAGAAGCCCGCGGGTGACCGATTCGGCGTCGCCCGTGTCGATCGAGGCTCCCGCCGAGCCGGCCGCTCCGAACGCCAGCCGACAGAACTGCAGCTTGGCCGACGCCATGGTGGCGCTCTTCTTGACGAGATCGAGAGCGAAGCTCCGCATTTCGGGGTCCTTCTCCTCGTCGAGCACCTCGAGCCCGTTGACGATGGCGCCGACCGGGCTGATCACGTCATGGCAGACGCGGGAACACAGAAGGGCCGCGAGGTCGAGGGGATCGAGCGCGAATAGCGTCATCGGGGTCATCCATTGCACGGCGCGGTTCCCGGCCCGGAGCGGTCGTCGCTCGGGCATCGTTTCGCGTCAGAAAAGGGAACACAAGAGCCTTCGGCGGACCGAACGCGGCTCTGGGTTTCGGGCTCAACCGAGACGCCATACCCTAGAGATTCTTCTGAAAAAGTTAACCAAAGTTTCCGCCTCGTGCTCCGCGTGACCGGAAGCGGCGGTTCATCCCTCCCACATCCGCTGTTTCGCGCCGGGTTCGGATGGGCTAAGCAGCCCTGCGTGGCGAAGCCACGACCGACCTTGCTTTTGTGGAGCAAAATCAAGGCTGCTTCGAAGCTGACGTGTAAGCAGACCTGTGAAAGTCCGCTTAAGCCAGCCCACGCGACCCGCCTCCTCCCCGAACCGGCAAACCGAAAATGCTGAGCGCAGACCTCCCTTCACCAATGGCGCGCCTCGACGACGCGGCTCGCGACCGGCTCGCCGAATTCTTCGCGGCTCTCTGCGTCGAAGCCGGTGCCGTCGTCATGGAGGTCTATGCCAGGGGCTGCGAGACGCGCCTCAAGTCGGACGCGAGTCCCGTCACGGAGGCCGACGAACGTGCCGAAGCCGTGATCCTGGCGGCCCTTTCCGAGAACCTGCCGGGCTGGCCGGTTCTGGCCGAGGAAGCTGCGGCGCGTGGCGAAGTGCCGCCCGCATCGACCCGTTTCATCTTGGTCGACCCGCTCGACGGCACGCGCGAGTTCATCAATCGAAACGACGAGTTCACGGTCAACATCGGACTCGTGTCGGAGGGGTTGCCGGTGGCCGGCGCCGTCTATGCGCCGGCCTTGGGAAGGTTGTGGTCCGGTGGCGCGACCGCACGGGTCCGCGACGTGGCGCCCGGTGCCGCCCTCTCGAGCGCCGTCGCGGTGAGAACGCTGCGCACGCGCCAAGCCCCCGCGACCGCCTGGACGGCGCTGGCCAGCCGTTCGCATTGCGACGCCGAGACGGAAGCGTTCCTGGCCCGCCACCCGGTGACCGAACGGCGGCCCGCAGGCTCGTCGCTGAAATTCTGTGTCGTGGCAGAGGGTGATGCCGACGTCTACCCGCGCTTCGGACCCACGATGGAATGGGATACCGCGGCCGGCGATGCCGTGCTCCGGGCTGCTGGCGGTACGGTGCTCGACGACGAGGGACGGGTGTTTCGCTACGGCAAGGCGGAGGGCCGGTACCGCAACGGTCCCTTCGTGGCCTGGGGCGACCCCCGGGCGGCGCTCAGGACAGCAGGTTCGTCATAGCAGGGAGGGATCACCGGTCGTCACGGCTGTCCCCGAGAAGCCTCGCCGGGGACGGCCAAGCGATGCGGAGGTCCGCGCAGGCGCTGCCGTCGGCTTCGATCGACACCAGGCGTTCGACCACTTCCCCGCCCATGGATGCGTAAAAGCCGCGGGCCGCGTGGTTGGCATCGAGGCAAAAGAGATGAACGGGCCGCTGCGGCGCGTCCGCGGCGAAGCGGCGGCCGAGGTCCCGCAGCAGGGCGCGGCCGATTCCACCGCTCTTGCGATTCGGGCTCACGTGCAGGTTGTTGACGAACGAGCCCCAATTCGGGTCCTCGTCGATGAACCCGCAGGCGAAGCCCACGAGCCCTCCGTCGAGGTCATCGGCGACGACGACGATCTGCCCGGGTCGCGGGTCCCGCATGCGGGCCTGCCACAAGGCTTGTCGTTCTGCCTCGATCGGGCCGTCGAGATAGCGGTCCGAGAAGATCCCGCGATAGGCCGAACGCCAGCTCGCGACATGCAGGGCCACGATGGAGGCGAGATCGTCGCTCACGGCAGGACGAAGGCGAAAGGGCGGCGTCATGGCGGGCCGGACGGTTTCGCCACCCGTGGAGGCACGACCCGCCGCCGGCCGCCGATGACGGCAGTGTAGACCTCCAGCGTGCTGCTCTGCATGCCCTCGAGCGAGAACAGGCCAGCGACATGGGCTCGAGCCCGACGCGCCATGGCGTCGCGCGCACTGGCGCCGAGCGCCAGGGCTTCTCCCAGGGCAGCCGCCAGGGCAGGGGCGTCGTCGGGCGGCACGCACCAGCCCGTGCTGGTCTCGGGCGGCACGCGCGGGGACGCCAGAACGGTTTCGGGTACGGCGCCGAGGTCCGTCACAACCACGGGCGTCCCCATGGCCTGGGCCTCGACGGCCGAGCGGCCGAAGGCCTCCGGTTTGGTCGAGGGGACCGCGACCACGCTGGCGGCCTTGAAGGCGGCCGGCATATCGGAACAATGGCCGACCCGCCGGACGATGCCCTGGAGCCCCGCCGCCGCGATCGCCGCGTCGAGTTCGGCGCGGTAGCGCTGCCGCTTCTGAGGGTCGCCCGCCAGGATGAACACCGTGCCCTCGAGACCCTGGCGTTTGAGAAGCGCTGCCGCTTCGATCAGCACGCGATGGCCCTTCCAGCCGGTGAGCCGCGCGGCCAGCAGGACCACCCGCTCGTCTGCCTCGATCCCCCAATCGGCCCGGAGCGCCTCGACCCGCGCCGGCCCGACCGCTTGCGGCGAGAACCGCCGGAGATCGGTCCCGCGATGGATCACCTCGATCTGAGGCTCGGCCCAGGGATAATGTCCGGTGATGAGGCCGCGGGTGTAGGCGGAGTTGGCGATCACGACGTCGCCCCGCGCCATGACCGAATTGTAGCGCAGCTTCAAGGCGCTGGTGCCGCCGTAGCTGCCGTGGAACGTGGTCACGAAGGGCGTGCCGGTCAGCCGCGTCGCGCCGAGCGCCACCCAGGCCGGTGCGCGGGAGCGCGCGTGCACCAGGGCCGGACGTTCGAGGCGGATCAGCCTCGCCAGCCGGGCGACGTTCCATGCCATGCCGAGAGGGTTCTTGCTGTCGGCCGGAAACGGGATCCAGATTCCGCCTCGCGCCTGGAGCTCGCTGACGAGCCGCCCGCCCGCACTCGCCACCAGGGCCCGCGCACCGGCCTCGGCCAGGGCCCCGGCGATATCGACGGTGGTGCGCTCGGCTCCTCCCGCATCGAGCGAGGGGATGATCTGCAACACCGTCTGCCCGGCGAGCGGGAGCGGCGTCTTGGTCAGCGGCGAGGCGAAGGCTTGCGGCATCAGGCTCTGCGGTGTCTGTTCGGCATGGATCGGCCCCGGAGGATAGCGTCTCGATTATGGCCTACAATGATCAACCGACAATGCTGCCCGTCGAGACCGGGCGCGGTGCCCGCCGCCTCGCCGTGGCGCCGCGGGCGGCCCGCGAAGGCCAGGAGAGGCCCGGTCTCGTGTGGCTCGGCGGTTTCAAGTCCGACATGACGTCCGGCAAGGCCGTGGCGCTCGATGGGTGGGCCGAGCGGCAGGGGCGCGCCATGCTGCGCTTCGACTACTCGGGCCATGGCGCGTCGGATGGCCGGTTCGAAGACGGGACGATCGGGCTCTGGGCCGACGACGCCCTGGCGGTGATCCGGGCCAAGAGCAGCGGACCGCAGATCCTCGTCGGCTCCTCGATGGGGGCCTGGATCGCGCTTCTCGTCGCCCGCAGCCTCGCCGAATCAGGCGAGGCGGGGCGGATCGCCGGGCTCGTGCTGATCGCCCCGGCGGTGGATTTCACCGAGGCCCTGATGTGGTCCCGGTTCAGTCCCGCGGTCAGGCAGGAGATCGAGGCCACGGGCCGCTGGCTCCGTCCGTCGCCTTACGGCCCGGAACCCTATCCGATCACCTTGGATCTGATCGAGGACGGTCGCCGCCACCTGCTGCTCGGCGGCGTGGTGCGGGCCTATGGCCCTGTCCATATCCTGCAGGGCATGCAGGATGTGGACGTGCCCTGGCAACACGCCATGCTGCTCGTCGAGCACCTCGCGGCCGACCCGGCCAGCATCACGCTCATCAAGGACGGCGACCATCGCCTGTCGCGTGACGAAGACATCTCGCGGTTGATCGCAGCCGTCGAGAATGTCGTCTAGCGGCACGGCGCCGTCGATCGGGGATTGCGCGGCAGGCGTTTGCCAGGGCGGCAAACGTCGATGCCGGCGGAAATCGCGGCCTTTTTTGTTAACCAACGTTAACCGGTTCTTAACCGTCTTGCCGTCAGATCGCTCCATTAAAGGATCGTTAAGCGGCATGACGGAACTCGCCACATCTTCTCCTGTTCGGTTCCGCGGCCGCTCCCTGATGGCGCTGGTGCTGCGTCCCGAGCCGCCCATCGACGACTGGCTGACGGGGCTCGATACGCTCCTCGGCCGGTCGCCCGGATACTTCACGAGCCGGCCCGTCGTGGCCGATCTCTCGGCGATGCCGGCCGAGGGCGACCAGTTGATCGGATTGATCGACCAACTGCAGGGCCGCAACATCAGGGTCATGGCGATCGAGGGCACCGACGCGCTGTCGCTCGGCACCAATGCCGCGAAGCTCCCGCCCGTGGTCACCAACGGACGGCCGGCCTCGGCGCCCGCGCAACGGGGGGGGGCGCCCCGCCAAGCCGCCCCCCAGGCGGCGGGCCCCCCCCCCCCCGCCCCCCCGCCGCGCGTGGTCCCGTCGCTCATCATCGAGAAGCCGATCCGCTCCGGCCAGTCGGTGACCTTCGCCGAGGGCGACGTCACGATCCTGGGCTCGGTGGCGTCGGGTGCCGAGATCATGGCGGGTGGCTCGATCCACATCTACGGGGCGCTGCGCGGACGCGCCATGGCGGGATTCGCCCAAAAGGACGGCCGCATCTTCTGCAGCAGGCTGCACGCCGAACTGCTGGCGATCGAC
>CAXUOD010000271.1:0-6121 GCA_964252585.1 uncultured Lichenihabitans sp.
GTGCCGTCGCGGGTGACGGCGATCCCGTGAGCGGCGTCGGTGCGATGACGATCCCCGCGGTTGCGGGGTCGGGAGTCGCCGTCAAGGGCGCCGGAGGGAGGGCTTGCGCCAGGGGCGGCAGGGCCGCCGCAAGGGGCGAGGCCGACGGCGCCGTGGGGCAAGAGGTCGGGGTGGCGGTCGGCGTCGCCGCAGCCGTGGCGGCCGTTTCCGCTTGGCCCGGTAAGCCTGGCGAGGTGGTTGCGATCGCCGGGGTCGGGAGCTGGACGGGGCCGCTCGCCAGGAGCACGGCCTGCGCCATCGCGGCAATGTCGCCGTTCGCGGTTGTCGTGGCCGGGGAAGGCCTGTCCTCGGCATCCTGGTCGCCGGTCTTGCGCGACCCACCCTGGCCCATGCCGCCCGAGAAAAGAAACACCGGCGGACCCGCCGACTCCGTCGGATCTGCGGTCGCGGTCGCGTCTGCGGGGATAGAGGCGGTGCCGGCCGACACCGAGGCAGCAGACGGCCCGGCGGAACGTTGCGCCTGAACCGCATCGAGAAGCCGTTCGAAGTTCCCGGTCTGCTCCCCGATCGACCCGAAGGCTGCTGCGCCGCCCGCGAGTCTGTTTCCGGTCTGGGCGAAGGACGGCAGGGAGGCCACACCGTAGGTCATCGACGATCCCCCAAGATGGCGTCACTCGCGGTCAGAGCCTGGTGGGCGCGATCGAGCAGCGTCGCGGTGGCGCTGTCGTTGCCCGTGTCCGCCGCCGTCCCGGAAGCCGGCGCGCCCGGGTCGCCGTTGCGCGACAGGAGATCGGTGTCCACGGTCGCAGCCACCGCCATGGCCGCATCGCGAAGTTCGGCATCGCGCACCGACAATCGGCTCGGGTCGACCTGTGCCAGGACCGAACGCCCGGCACTCGCGTCGTTCGTTGGAGCGCTCGCGGCTGCGGCATAGAGTTTGGCCCGCGCGGCATCGACGGAACTGTCTTCGGCCAGGAGGACCGCCTTGTCGGCCGCGTAGCGTCCGGTCACGGTCTTGCCCTGCACCAGCGCCGCTTGGGCGAGCTCGAGGTAGAGAGCCCGGCGCTCGGCCGCCGGCAGCTCCGCCAGCGCGGGCTCGAGCTTCGCCATTTGGGAAAGATCGCCGGACACCGCGATGGCGGTCGCGAACGACGTCAGGCGATGTTTGAAGTTGCTGGCGTAGACCGATGTGTGGAAGCGGCGGATGTACTGGCGAGACAACGATGCGAATTTGTCGAGCGTCGCGGCGTCGGCCGAAAGAAAGATCTGACGGCGCAGGGCCGCCTCCTCGACCAGCGTACCGGGAACGAGAAGCCGGGCCTCGTCCAGCATCCGACCGGCCTTCGCGGCATCGTCCGTGGCGAAGAGAGTCGCCAGAACGAGAGCCAGATGGCCGCCGACGCTCTGCGGCAGCGACTTGGGCTCGATCTTGCCGAGCAAGGCCTTGGCCACGCCGTCTTCGCCCTCGGCATAGGCGAGGGCGCCCTTCAGGAGCCGGTCGTTTTCGGGCGGGAAGACCGCACGGGCAAGCAGCGCCCGGACGACGGCCGGCTTGCCGGAACTGAAGAGATAGAGGACCGCGGCCTGCGCGTTCCGCCGCTCCTTCCACACGGCCGGATCGGCCGCGGTGAACACGTCGGCGATGTGCGAGAGCAGCTTCGGCTGCGCACTTTGAGCGCTGGTGCTGCCGTGTGCCACCATTTCCTGCAGCACTTGCAGCGACCGGACCGCCACAAATGGCGCCAGCAGGTCCGGAGCCTCCGCCTTCGTCCGCGGGCCGGACCCTTCCGGCGCGTTCGACGACGTGGCTTCGGCATCTTTGGCGTCCGCAGCCGTGTCTTTGGCGGCCGCAGCCGTGTCTTTGGCGGCCGCAGCCGTGTCCGGCTCGGCCGCGCGGGCAGGGGCGGCGAGGCCCAGTACCAAAAGGCCTGCGATGGCGAGGGGGAGGCGCAGCCTCATGGCGTTTCCCTCAGCAGGATTTCGATCCGGCGGTTCTCCGGGCTCTCGGGTTCCTTGACGTTGCGGGGCTGGCGATCGGCGTAGCCCTCGATCCGTTCGAACCGCGTGTCGTCGAGGCCCCCGCGGACCAGCATGTAATGAGCCATGTCGGCACGTGCCGAAGACAATCTCCAGTTATCATAGACATCGGATTTGAACTTGCGGCTGTCGGTAAAGCCGCGGACCACGATCCGACCCTTCTGGGCCTTCAGAAGCTTGCCGATCTTGGCCATCAACATGACGGTCTTGGGCGAGGGCTCGGCCGAGGCGCTTGCGAACATGGCGAACTTGGCCTCGTCGGTCAGGGCCACCAATAGCCCTTCCGGCGTGACCTTGATGTCGACCCTGGGGAGAGTGTCGGCCGAGCCGGCCTGCACGGTCTTCAGCAGCGTCGCGATGCGCGTGCGCAACTCCGCGGCTTTCGCTTCCGGGTCGGCGGGCAAAGGCGCGGCGTCCGCGACCTCTTCGGCATGGGCGCGGGCTGCCATCGCGGGATCGGCCGGCGGGGAATTGGGCACCGGCGTGCCGGTGTCGGACAGGCCCGCCTCGCCGGACGCCAGCGGCTCGAACGGGTCGCGAAACGCCTCTCCACCCTTGTGGCCGGCCGAACCCGAGGGGCTGCCACCTCCCTTGTTGCCGTCCGTCAAGCCTTTGCCGGCACCCCCCTTCAGGTTTTCGGAGGCTTTGACGGCCGGCTTGGCGGGTTGCGGGTTCTCCGTCGCCGCGATGTCGGCCAGGGTCGCATAGGGATCCCGAAAGAGGTCGCCCTCCGTCTTCTGCGCGGCCTCTCCGGCAGAAGCCTTCTCGTCCTGCGCGGAGGTGGCTGGTTTCTCCTCTCTGGCGTTCGAGACCTTGGTGTCCGGTTGCTTTGCGGAACTGTCCGGCTTGATGCTCACCTTGGGGGTAGGGGCACCGGGCCTCGGGTCCGTGAGCCCCGGCGGCTGCGGCGTCGAATCGACCAGCAGCACCGGATTGAAGTAGCGGGCGATGGACGCCTTCGTCTTGTCGTTGGCCGAGACGAGCCACATCACCAGGAAGAACGCCATCATGGCGGTGACGAAATCGGCGTAGGCGATCTTCCAGGCCCCGCCGTGGTGCCCTGCCTCATGGCTACCGCCGTGGCGCTTGATGATGACGATCTCGTGCACTTTGCCGTCGTCGCTCATGCGTCTTCCCCAAGGCTGCCTTTGAAGCAGAGGGCCCATGCGGCGAGCCGCGTGCGGATGGTGCTGTTGTCGGCCGTGACCGTCACTTCGGCGTCCTGCGAAGGAGTGAACGCCATGCCCGGCAGTTCGCCCTCGGTCGCGTCGAGCGAGGTGCGGATCGCCTGCACCAGATCCTCGGGTCCGGCGACCTCGATCTTCGCGGTGGAGCCACTGGCCGTCAGGGTGGCGATCGCTTGCCTGAGTTCGTGGAGCGCGGCACTTTTGCAGACACCGGCCATCAAGGGTTCGAGAACCTCGGCCACGGCGTCGCAGATATGTTCCTCGATCTCGGCCGTGGCCTTCCTGAACCCCTCGGCCAGGGCCGCAGCTTCGGTTTCGACCCAGAGGGTCCTGTCTTCGGCTCGCATGCGCGCATGCTCTTCCTCGAGCGTCGCGATCCGCGCCGAGAAGCCGGCCTCGGCGATCGCCAGCGCGGCCTCAACCGCTTCCGCGACCGACGTATCCGCCAGGGCCGGTTCGGGCACCGCGACATCGCTCGCGGCACCCCCGAACCCCACATCCTGATCGAGGTCGCCCGTGTTCGGCTCCGATCCCAAGCCGGAAGCGTCGTCGTCGAGTTCTTCGATCGCGATGCCGTCGTCCGGCGACGCGAAGGGCGCGGGAAGGGACGGCGCAGGCGAGGGCAACGGGGAGGGTTCGAACTCGACCAGGAAGCGGGCGATGGCGCTCATCAGGCCGCCTCCCTCTTATGCACCCATTGTTTCAATACGGCCGCGGCCTGCTCCTCGTCGAACTCGATCATCTGCTCCAGCCGCTTCTGCGGCGAGCGCCGTGGCTGGCTCGTGATGTCGTCGATGAGGCTGACCTCCTGGTTCCAGCCGCCCATGCCCATACCCATACCCATACCCAGATCCATGCTGCCCGCCATGGAGGTGTCGGCGAGGTCCATGGGGCTCATGCCGGGTTCGGGCAGCATGATGGTGTCGCCTGCGCTTTCGAGCATCGGCATTTCCATATCGACCGCGGAGACCGCCGTCGGGGGTGCGCCGAGGACGCGCGTCAGCGGACGGACCACGAAGATCACCACGACGCCGGTGAAGGCCAGGACGAGGGCCGCGTTGATGAGGGTGCCCGACTGTCGCAACACCGCCTCCATGACGCTCGGCGACGGAACGGGCTCGAGGTCGCGGGAATTGTCGACGAAGTCCACGGCCATCACCTTGACGCTGTCGCCGCGTGCCTTGTCGAAGCCGGCCGCCGAGCCGACGAGCTGCTCGATGTCGGCCAGCTTCCGGTCGACGCCGTCGGCCGGCACCTTGTCGCCGAGCGCACTCACCAGGGCGGCCCGGTTGAGCACCACGGCGATCGACAGTCGATCGATCGTGTAGCCGGTCGACACGGTCGTCGTGGTCTTGGACGAGACCTCGTAGTTGTTCAGCTCTTCGCGCTTGTCGTTCTGCTCGGTCGCGTTCTTGCCGTCGCCGCCCTGCGGCTTCGCCTGGGGCAGGTTCTGGCCGACGCCGGCCGGGGCCTGGCTCGAGCTGTTCTGGGAGGCCGTCGTTTCCTTCACGGTCCGGGTCGAACGCTCGACGCGGCCATCGGGGTTGTAGGTCGTCTCGGCGATCTGTTTCGTATCGGTGTTGAGCCGGGCCGCCACGCTGACCTGGAGGTTCTTGGCACCGAGAGACGGCGCCAGGGTGCGTCGGATGTTCTCGGCGATGTTGCCGTCGATGACCTTTTCGAGATCGAGCATCTTGCTCGGCGCGCCGTTGGTGGCGTCGTCGCCCGACGCGAGCACCGTGCCGTCGGTCGACAGGACCGTGACCTCGTCGATCGTCATGCCCGGCACCGCGGAGGCGACGAGATGCCGGATCGCCCCGGCCACATGGGCATCGTCGACCGTAGAGGCGCGGATCACCACCGAAGCCGAGGGCGGCTGCCGGGCGCGGCGGAACGAACCTTCGTCGGGCAGCACGACATGGACGCGCGCGGCTCGAATGCCGGCCATCGACTGGATGGTCCTGGCGAGCTCGCCCTCGAGCGCACGCACTCGCGTGACGTCCTGCATGAAGGAGGTGAGGCCGAGCGAGCCCATCTTGTCGTAGAGTTCGTAGCCTGCGTTGCTCGAATGGGGCAGGCCTTTCTCGGCCAGCAGCATGCGGGCCTGGGCCGTCTGGCCGTAGCGGACCGACACGGTGGTGCCGTCGGGGCTGACGTCGAAGCCGATGTCGGCATCGTGCAGCGCCGCCCCGATACTGGCGATATCCTGGCGGTCGAGCCCCGAATAGAGCGTCTCGTTGGCCGGACGGCTGAGGTAGTAGCCACCGACGCCGACGATGGAAAATACCGCGACGCCGATGGCCGCAAGGGCCGCGAGCCGCCGGCCTCCGAGTTGCAGCAGGTTGGCCAACAACCTTTGGGCTTGGTCCATCGCGTTCATCAAAGCCCCGAATGGCGTCACCAACGGTCTGCAACGTCGCGCGACAAGCTTGTGTGGAGGTTGCCCTTAATGCCTGTCCCTCCACGGGAGAGGGGGCGAGTTCATCCTGGCAGCGGTGTCCCGCGCGGCCTCCCCGGTAGTGCGATGCGCCTGCACGCGACAGCGGTGGACGCTGGCGCCCTCGCGTCCGCGGGGTCGTCGGGGCATGGTCGTCGCGGGCTGGATCGCATCCGGGCTACGTCACGCCGCCCTGGCTGGGACGGCGCTCCGGGAGGGTCGGAGATGCCGTGGCTTCACGCCCTCGGATCGCGGACGACGGAGCAAGGACGGAGCCGCGAGAGCCGCAGAGGCCTTGCAAAGGCCTGTGACTTCGGTTTACACCCCGAGCGCGCCAATCGGAGCCCCAGGCGGCAAAGGCTGCGTGAGCAGCTGGGGGGCCTTTTTGGGGGATAGTTCAACGGTAGAACAGCGGACTCTGACTCCGTCAATCTTGGTTCGAATCCAGGTCCCCCAGCCA
>CAXUOD010000272.1:0-1865 GCA_964252585.1 uncultured Lichenihabitans sp.
GCGGTCGGCCAGCGTCATGGCCTCGACCTGGTCGTGGGTGACGTAGACCATGGTGGCGCCGAGCGCGCGATGCAGCTTGGCGATCTCGATGCGGGTGCCGACCCGCAGCGCCGCGTCGAGGTTGGACAGCGGCGCGTCGAACAGAAACAGGCTCGGTTCGCGCACGATGGCCCGGCCGATGGCGACGCGCTGGCGCTGCCCGCCCGAGAGTTCCGCCGGGCGGCGTCCGAGCAGCGGGTCGAGCCGCAGGAGGCCCGACGCCTTGGCGACCCGCGCCGCGATCTCGGCCGCCGCCACGCCGTCCTGCGACAGGGCGAGGCTCATGTTCTTCGACACCGTCAGATGCGGGTAGAGCGCGTAGCTCTGGAACACCATGGCGATACCGCGCTTGGCGGGCGGGACGCCGTTCATCAGCCGGCCATCGATCCTGAGGTCCCCCGAGGTCTGCTCGTCGAGCCCGGCGATGATGCGCAGCAACGTTGATTTCCCGCAGCCCGACGGGCCGACGAAGACCACGAACTCGCCGGGCTCCACCGCGAGATCCACCCCCTTCAGGACGTCGACATCGCCGAAGCTCTTGCGGATAGCCGTGAGGCCGAGCGCTCCGCCTGGCTCCGGTCGGGTCGCGGTTCGCTGTGCGGCTTCGCGCATCCTCGGGTCCCTCAGAGGTCGATGGCGCGGTTCTCGCGCATGGAGCGGTCGGCCGCCAGCACCACCGCAAGGGACCGCACGGCGTCGTCCATGTGCCGGCCGAGATCGCGATCCTCGAGGATCGCGTCGCGCATGAAGCGCTGCTCGCGGGCACAGAGTTCGTCGTGGCCGGGGTCGTCGGCGAGCGACAGGACCTCGTCGGGAGCCAGGAAGCGTCCGTCCGGCCCGCAGGCCGCTCCGTGGATGCGCAGGCGCGACGTCGCTGTATGGGTGTCGATGGCGGCCGAGGCGGCGCCCTCCTCGGCCACGATCGACACGGCCCCGCGCGGCCCCATCACGTCCTTCACGAAGAAGGCCGTCTCCGAGATCATCGGTCCCCAGCCGGCCTCGTACCAGCCGACCGACCCATCGGCGAAGATCACCTGGAGGTGGCCGTAGTTGACCTGGGCGGGCGCGATCTCGGGCGACAGCCGCACCCCCATGCCGCGCACCTGCACGGGCGCGCTGTCGGTGATCTGCAGCATGACGTCGATGTAGTGGACGCCGCAATCCACCACCGGGCTCGTGCTCTCCATCAGCCGCCGGTGGATCTCCCAGGCCGCCCCGGAGGATTGCTGGTTGAGGTTCATGCGCATGACGAAGGGCGGCCCGAGGCGCCGCGCCTCGGCGATGAAGGCGACCCAGCCGGGGTGATGCCGCAGGATGTAGCCGACCACGAGCTTGCGCTTCGTTCGGCGCGCCGCCGCGACCACGCGCTCGGCGTCCGCCACCGTGGCGGCGAGCGGCTTCTCGACGAAGACATGGGCGCCGGCCCCGAACGCCGCGACCGCGTAATCGGCGTGGCTGTCGGTGTAGCTCGCGATGCAGACGAGGTCGGGGGCGAGCGCGAGGCCGGCCTCGAAGCCGTCGATCCAGGGGTAGGCCTTGAGTTCGTCCGGCAGGTCGACAGGCGAGCGGTTGACGAAGCCGACGATCGCAAAGGCGGGATCGCGGTGATAGGCGAGCGCGTGGCTGCGGCCCATCTGGCCGAGCCCCACGACGAGAACACGCAAGGGTCTGGTCATGGGAGGGCTCCGGCGATCGGGTTCGATGTCGTTAGACCCTCACCCCCAGCCCCTCTCGCCCGAGAGTGCTCGAGCCACAAGGGAGAGGGGGGACGGCACGCCCGACCGGCAGGACGACTCCTCCCCTCTCCCCCGTGGAGAGGGGTCGGG